>CAYNDS010000164.1:0-10446 GCA_964395885.1 uncultured Solibacteraceae bacterium
CGGCGCAATCGGCCCGCGCGGTTCGCGAATCGGCGGCGGCGCGACAATCAGGATCGGCGGCACCGGCATCCCCGGCTCGATCGGCGCCTGCCGCATCTCCGCCACCAGCGCCGCGATGCCCTGCGCCGCCGCCCACGCGTCGTTGAACGGTGTCGCGTACTGGAAATCGTTCGTGCCCAGTGCCAGCACCACCAGCGACAGCGGCGAGTTCACTTCCATCCGCTGCGCCAGACCCACGCGGCCATTGCGACCCGCCTTGAACGGGTCCTCCCACACCGTGCGCCGCCCGTTGAGACAATCCTCAATCACGCGCACGCGGCGGCCGGCAGCAGTCAGCGCGTTCTCCATCACCCCCGGCCAGCGTTCGGTAAAGGCAAGCCGCTGCCGCGTCCCCGGCACAATGCCCCACGACAGTGAATCGCCATAGACGAGAATCTGCTGCATTGCTTTACTCCGGCTTGTCGTTGGCCCGCGCGCGGACCTCGTCCACCATCCGCCGCCAGTGATCGGCAAGAAACGGCGGACTGCTCATCGAGTCCAGAACGTAGGATCGGTCCGCGCGCGCCAGGTCCAGCACCGCCGTGATGCGCTCTTCCTGGTAGAAGCCCGCCTCGGCCAGCGGAATGCCGTTCGGCTCTCGAATGAAGGAAGCGCCGCTCGTCGTCTGCAAGCCATCGGGCGACTGCCCCACCGTGTTCGCCACCACGTGAAAGATCTTCGAATTCGGCCCCACCGGCTGTTGCGCCCGCCCGGAGACCCGCTTCCAGGCCACCGCTTCGATCTCGTCCGACGAACAGGACGGGTGAAACAGGATCTGTGCGCCGGCCATCGCCGGAAGGCGATACAGCTCCGGATGCCGCCCGTCGCGGCAGATCACCAGCGTGCACAGCACGCCATCAATGGCAAAGAGCGAAAGCTTGTTGCCGCCGCGGCAGTACTTCTTCTCATCGCGCCCGGCCATTTGCACCTTCGCATACTCATGCACGATCTCGCCCTGCGGATCAATGACGTGCATCACATTCAGGAACCGGTCCGGCGTGCGCCGCAGAGTTCCGGCGATCACCCAGACGTTGTGCCGCGCCGCCGCCTGCCGCGTCGCCTGCAGCGCTTCCGCCACGGCGCCGGGGTCCAGCTGCGTCGCGTACGGAAAGTAGTAGCTGGTAAGGTTCGTTTCCGGAAACAGGACGACGCGCGAGCCTTCCTTCGCCGCCTCGCCGATGTGGTGGAGCGTCCGCTCCAGGTTGAACTCCAGGGAGCGGGCCCAGTGCATCTGGACCGCGCTCACCTGCAATGTCGCCGGCATCTAGACCAGCTTCGTGCGCTTCACCGGCAGTTCGCGAATGCGCTTGCCCGTCGCCGCGAAGATCGCCGCCGTCAGGGCCGGTGCGATGACCGGCGCTCCCGGTTCGCCCACGCCCGCGTGCGGCGCCTTGGAATCGACGATCGTCACATCGATCCGCCGCGGCGCTTCGGCCATGCGCGCCACCGGATAGTTGTGGAAGTTCGACTGCACGATGCGGCCGTTATCGGACGTGATCTCGCCCATCATCGCCAGCGACACGCCGAACACGGCAGCCCCTTCAAACTGCGACTTCACCCGATCCGGCATCACCACCTGCCCGACATCGGCCACCGTCCAGACATTCGGAATCGTCACCCTGCCCTGCTTGTCGATGGCGATCTCAACGGCGCTGGCGACATAGCTCAGGAAGCTGCGATGGACGGCGATGCCGATCGCACGCTCCCGCGAGTTCTTGAACTTGGCATAGCCGGACTTCTCGGCGCACTGCTCCAGCACGCGCCGCAGCCGCGCCGTATCGTACGGGAACGTCTCCGTCGGCTGGCCGTTGTTCCACGGCTTCACGCCGTCCTTGGTGAGGTCCACCAGACGGTCCGGCCCCAGCAGCTTCAGGAAGTAATCGACGTAGTTGGTCTTGTTGCGATGCGCCAGCTCATCGACGAAGCTGTGCACGCCGAAGGCATGGAACAGGTGGCAGACCGCCCGCATCCAGCCCTGTCGCACGTGATTCTTCGCCGGACAGTTCTCCGACCGCATGTGCGGCACGTCGAACAGCAGTTCGTTCAGCGCCATGCCGACCTCGAACTCCGCCCCATGCTCCGCACCGGGTGCGAAGGTGGACGCAATCGGCGGAAACGCACTGCGGAACAGCAGGGATTCGAGCTTGCCCGACTGGTCCATGCCGCCCTTGAAATGCATCGCCGCGACCGAGTGATAGTAGTCAAACCGCAAGTCGTCCTCGCGGCTCCAGACCACCTTCACCGGCTTGCCCGCCGCCTTGGACAGCAGCGCCGCTTCCACCACGTAATCCGGCTTCGACTTTCGCCCGAAGCCGCCGCCCAGCAGCGTCACGTGGCATTTCACATCGGTCGGCGCGATGCCCATCGCCGCGCCCACGGCTTCCTGCACGGCTTGCGGATTCTGCGTCGGACACCAGGTCTCCACCTTGCCGTCGCGGAACTCGGCCACCGCCACCGGAGGCTCCATCGGCGCATGCGCCAGCATCGGCACGTAGTAGCTGGCCTCATGCTTGGCCGCCGCCTTGGCAAACGACGAAGCGAAGTCACCGCGGTTGCGGACCACCTTGCCTTCCTTCGCCACGCTGCCGTAGAGCTCTTTCTTGTAGGCTTCGGACTCGAAGCTTGCATGCGCGGGATTGAGATCCCACTCGACACTCAGCTTCTTGCGGCCCTGCATCGCGGCCCAGGTGTTGTCGGCCAGCACGGCCACGCCGCCCACCTGCTGGAAAGCGTGCGGCTGCTTGAAGCCGGGCAGCGTGACGGTTTGACGCACGCCCTTCACCTTGCGCGCTTCGGCGTCATTGACGCTCTTGACCTTAGAGTCGTACACCGGCGGACGCTCAATCGAGGCATACAACATGCCCGGACGCGTCGCGTCCATGCCGAAAATCGCCTTGCCGGTGACGATGTCATGCTGATCGATCACGGGTACGTTCTTGCCGATGTAGCGATACTCGGACGGCTGCTTGAACTTCAGTTCGCTCTTGTCCGGAAGGGGCAGTTTGGCGGCAATCGCCACCACGTCGCCCATGGCGGCAGTGCGTCCGCTGGGCCGGTGCACCAGTTGCCCCATCTTCATCGACACTTCGCTGGCCGGCACGTTCCACTTCTGCGCGGCGGCCCGCTCCAGCATCAGCCGCGCCGTGGCGCCGGCCTGGTGCATCGCGGCCACGAAGTCCCGCACGGAACAGGACCCATCCGTGTTCTGCGACCCGTACTTCTGGTCGCCCAGCGCCTGCTCCACGCGCACGGTCTTCCAGTCCACATCCAATTCGTCGGCCACCACCAGCGGCAGGGACGTCCGGCTTCCCGTGCCCATCTCGGACCGGTGCGCGGTGAGGATCACCTGCCCGTTCGGCTCAAAGCCCAGATAGACGCTGGGCTGCCACGCCGCCGCCGCGTCCGCGGTGTCGGCCGCGAAGCCGGCGCCCAACACCAATGCGCCCGCCGAAAACACCGTGCCCAGGAAGCCGCGCCGGTCCACCGGCACCAGATCCAGCTTCGCGTAGGCTTCGCGCGTCAGGCGCCCGATTTCACTGGCCGTTTTGGGCGCCGCCAGCATCGCCGCGGCGGCCAGCCCGCCCGACAGCTTCTGCTCGCTCTCCGGCCGGTTCTCCGGCGCCGGAACGCTCACTCCGTATGGGATCTTCATGCCTTCACCCCCGCGGCATCCTGAATCGCGGCGCGGATGCGCGTGTAGGTTCCGCACCGGCAGATGTTGCCGTTCATCGCCGCGTCGATTTGCGCTTCCGTCGGCTTCGGCGTCTTCTTCAGCAGCGCCGCCGCCTGCATGATCTGCCCCGTTTGGCAGTAGCCACATTGCGCGGCCTGATGCTCTTCCCAAGCCACTTGTAGCGGATGCGTGCCCGTGGCGCTGAGGCCTTCAATCGTCGTGATCTGTTTGCCGGCCGCCGCGCTCAGCGGTGTCACGCAACTGCGCACCGCCTCTCCGTTCAGGTGCACCGTGCAGGCGCCGCACAGGCCCATGCCGCACCCGAACTTGGTTCCCGTCAGTTGCAATTCATCGCGCAAGTACCACAGCAACGGCATCTCGCCATCGCCTTCAAAGGACCGCGCCTTCCCATTCACCGTGACTTGGATCATTGGAGCTACCGAGATTATAGATTGGTAGGGTGCTTCGCAGTGGAATCTGGCTTCTGAGTCTGGTGCTGACAGCGACCGACCGGCCCGTCGCCGAGTGGGTGATCCAACAGGGCGGGCGTGTCGCCGTCAACGGCTCGCGCCGTCTGGTGGGCGAGATTCCGGCGCTGCCCCCAGGCGCGCTGGTCATCGACGCCGTCGATCTCTACGGCACCATCATCGAACCGAAAGATCTGGAGCGGTTGAGCGGCCTGCAATCCGTGCGGGAGCTCTACCTGCCCGGCCCAAGTTGGAACCCCGGGGCAGGCAGCCGTCTGGACGCGAACGAAGAGCTGAAGTTTCTCGCTCCGCTGCGCACCCTGGAAAAGCTGCACTTCAGCACGCACTTCCTCACCAACGTCAACGTGCAGGACAAGGGTCTGGCGCAGTTGCGATCCCTGCCGCGGCTGCGCGAACTGCGGCTGGCGCAGGGGCGCGTCAAGCAGTTCGACTTTTCCGCCTTCCCCGCCTTGGAATCGCTGGACCTCAGCCTGTCGAGCGCGGGCGATGAACTGCTCAAGAGCCTTGCCGGATTGAAGAAACTGCGCCGCCTCAATCTGCGCGACACGCTGGTGACGGAGGACGGCCTGCGGCACCTGGCCGGCCTGACCGCGCTTGAAGACCTGGACCTGTACGGGCTGAAGATCAGCGACCGCGGCGTGGCGCATCTGGCGGCGCTTTCGAATCTGGAGAAGCTGAATCTGTTGGGCGGGCCGATCTCGGATCGCGGCGTCGATACGCTCAGCCGCCTGTCGCGCCTGCGCGAACTGAACCTCTATCGCAGCGAGATCACCAACAGCGGCCTCGCTCGCTTGCAGGCGCTGCCCCGGCTGGAGCTGCTCGATGTCCGCTACAGCCGCGTCACCCGGACCGGCGTCGAACAACTGAAAGCCGCGCTGCCGAACTGCCGCGTCGAGTTTGTCGGCGCCGCCGCTGCCGCGGGCAGCAAGGTCTCGCCGCCCACGCAATCGAGCGAAGCAGCGCTTGCCGACTGGGTGCGCACCATTGGCGGACAGGTCGAACTGCGCGAGGGTCACATTCAGTCGATCACGCTGGCTGCGACACCGGTCTCCGACGCGCAGCTGACGGCGTTGAAGCGCCTGTCTCACCTCCAGTCCCTGGACCTGTCCGGCACGGAGGTGGGTGATGCCGCCGCCGAGACACTGGCCGGACTACGAAGCCTTCGCACCTTGAAGCTGTCGTCCACCACCGTTTCCGACCGCGGGTTGGAGAAGCTGGCGGCGCTCGACGGGCTGGAAGCCTTGGCCTTGGACGGCACGCTGGTGCGCGGCGACGGATTGCGCATCCTGCGTGCGCTGCCGCGCCTGAAGCGCCTCGATCTGAGTTCCCTGCCGCTGCGCGACGAAGCGTTGGCGGCGCTCGGCGTGTTGCCCGCGCTGGAGACCCTGAACCTGGCCTATACGGAGCCGAGCGACGCGGCCATGGCCTCCATCGCGAAGATGACGCGCCTCCGGTCTCTCGATCTGACGGGCACGGATCTTGGCGATGCGGGCGTGGCGCATCTGGCCGCTCTGATCAATCTCGAAGAGTTGCTGTTGAATCACGCCCGCTTCACGCCGAAGGGGCTGGCGCCGCTGGCCGCGCTCACCCGGCTGAAGCGCTTCGAGGCCGTTCGCACGCGCTTTGATGCGGACTCCGCCGCGGCGATTGCCACGCTCGGCAGCCTGGAACAGTTGAACCTGGATTACACGTCGGTGGACGACGCCGCCTTATCGACGCTCGCGTCTCTGGCGCGGCTGAAGGAACTGCGCCTGGACAGCGGCAAGATCAGCGACGCGGGCGTGCCGGCGCTGGCGCGGCTGAAGAGCCTCAAGCTGGTGAACCTCTATCACACGCTGGTGACCGATAAGGGCTACGCGGAACTGCAGCGGGCGCTGCCGGACTGCCGCATCGTCTTTGACCGGGATTCCTTGCTGCCGAACCGGAGGGGAAGCTGATGACCTTCGCAGTGCTGCTGCTGGTGGTGGCGGCCGCGGACCCGGCGGGCTGGATTGCGGGTGCGGGCGGCGTGGCGGAGCGCAACGCCACCGGGCAGGTTGTCGCGGTCGATTTGCGCTCCAGCTGGGTGTCGGATGCCGACCTGCCCTTGCTGCTGAAGACGCCGTCCATTACGCGGCTGGACCTGTCGATGACGCGCATCAGCGACCTGGGCTTCGCGCGGCTGAAGCCGCTTGCGCAGGTGACGGAGCTGAATCTGCGCTTCGCCGAGTTTCTGACCGACGAGGGCTTAGCCGCCGTGAAGGACTGGCGGAAGCTGCGCCGCATCGACCTGCGCGGCACCAAGATCACCGACACGACGCTGGCCTATCTGGGCAACCTTCCGGCGCTGGAATCGATCGACGCGGGCTTCGCCCAGATCACCGACAACGGGCTGGACGCCCTGACCGCACTGCCGAAGCTGCGGGAACTCAGCATCGGCGGCAATAAGCTGACCGACGCGGGCCTGGAGGCGTTACGAAACATGCCTGCCCTGGAGGTGCTGGACCTGAGCGGACCGCAACGGACCGATTCCGGCTTGTGGTCCATCAGCCTGACGGAAGCCGGGATTGCGGCCGTCGCCAGCCGGACAAAGTTACGCGAGCTGGGCATTGGAGGCACCAGCATCGCCGCCAACGGATTGGCGCGGCTTCGGGACGCGCTCCCCGCTCTGGAGAAGCTGAGTCTGCGGCGAGCAAAGCGCGTCAACGATGAGGCCGTCTCGGAACTGGCCCGTTGGCGATCCCTGCGGGAGTTGGACGTGCACGGAACGGCGATCACCCAGGATGGTGTCGCGCGCCTGCGCAGCAGCTTGCCCGGGTGTCAGGTGCTGGATTAAACGGACCCTCAAGCTGGTGAAGCGGGAGGAAGAGCCCGGGCGTTAGCGAAGGCGGGCGAGGTCTTCCCGGATCTTCGCGGCCAATTCCGCCTGCTGGCGCTGCGCAGCGTCGGTGGCGGCGGCGGTGAGTTCCGCGCGCGCGGCGGCAGTGTCCCCGGTCCGTGCCAGGACCGCGCCCAGCGCATAGCGGTAGGTGGGCCCGGCGTCGCCCGCGTCTTCAGCCGCCAACCGCAGATGCCGCACCGCATCCGGCCAGCGGCGTTCATTCGCAAGCAGCCGGCCCAACTGAAAATGTGCCATGCGCAGCGCGGGGTCAAGCGCGACGGCCTTCTCAAACCGGGCGCGCGCCGCCGGCCACTGGCCGCTTTCCTGGAGCAGGACGCCGAGGTTGGCCTGCGCGGCGGCGTGGCCCGGGTTGATGGCCAGCGTGCGTTCCAGCGCGGATTTTGCCTCCGCGCGCCGGCCCTGCTGATAGGCCAGCACGGCAAAGTCGTAATGCGCCTGGTCGGAGTTCGGGTTCAGGGCGATCGCGTCGCGATAATGGCGCTCGGCCGCGGCAGGGTCCCCGGCGCGCGCCGAAAGCGAGATCAGGTTCAGGTGCGCCTGCGCCAGTTTCGGATCCGCCGTCAGCGCCTGCCGGTGCAGTTCAATGGCAGCGGCCAGTTGCCCGTCCGCCTCCGCGGCCATGCCGCGACGGATCAGCGCCGTGGGGGAGCGGTCCAGGTCCGAAACGGCGGCCAGCAGCGGGTCGTCAATCGGCGGGGTGATGGTTTTGTCGCGCGCATAGGCGGCCATCAGGCGCTGCGCCTCCTCCGCGCGGCCGGTCCGCTGATAGTGCTGCGCCAGGGCAAACTGCGCGGCACCGTAGCGGGGGTACGCCGCCAGTGCCTTTTCGAGGGATTCCGGGTGATTGGCCGCGCGCCCGTAGCCGAACAGTCCGGCGGGATGCGCGATCGCCTTTTCGTAGGCCTGGGCCGCGGAGGCGGAGTCGGCGGCCGCCCAAAGGGCATCGCCCAGCTTGAGTTGCGCGGCAAGGCTGTCGGGCCGTAGGGCCAGCGCGCCCTTCAGATGGGGAACGGCGGCCGTCGTGTCACCGTCGGCGAGTTCCGCCGCGCCCAGCAGATACAGCCAATCAAAGCTGCGCGGGTCCAGGCGGTGCGCCCGCAGGTAGGCCGCGCGCGCCGCGCCGAACTGCCCATGCGCGTGCAGCACCATCGCCAGGCGCCCCACGGCCGCGGGATCGTCGGGCTTGGACTGCGCGTCCGCCTGCGCCGTGGCGATGGCTTGCGCGATGACGGGCAGGAAACGGGCGGTGTCCAGAGACGGCAATGGCGGGAGCGGCTCTTTCGGGCCGCATCCCGCCAACGCCAGAACGACGAGAATGGCTAGTGCGCGGGCGATTGTCCACCCTTGGTGTCGGCTGCGCCGGAAGTCGGTGCCGCCGTGCCCTGCGGCGCCTGCCCGAGATCGCGCGCCGGATACACGACGCCCTTTTCCGGACCCTTCCAGTTGTACGGCTTCACATCGTGACGGCTGTTGATGTCGAGAAGGCACAGGATCAGCAGGAAGCCCAGGAACAGAAGCGCCGACAGAAAAATAATACTGTTGATCGGCGAATCGTGCCGCAGGTGCATGAAGAACAGCGCCACCAGCGACGCCTTCACCGTGGCGATCAGCACGGCGATGATCACGTTGGCCGAGCCGAAATCGACCCCAGCGGCCGCAACCGTCACCACGGTCAGAATCAGGAGCGCGACCAGAATGCCCAGGTAGAGCTTCCAGTCATTCGAGTGGTCGTGTGCGTGAGTTGTGGAATGTGTGCTCATCGGTGGTCCTTAGCCGATCAGGTACAGCAGCGGGAACAGGTAGATCCAGATCAGATCGACCAAGTGCCAGAACAGGCCGATCAGATCGACCGGCGTGTAGTAGTGCGGGCCGAACTCGCCGCGAATGGCGCGGACGAGCAGCCAGGTGATGCCGATCATGCCCAGCACGACGTGTGAGCCGTGCAGGCCGGTCATCATGAAGTAGAAGCTGAAGAAGATGTACTCGTTCGGCTGCCCCTGCGCATAGGTGAAGAACTTGCCGGGCAGCAGACCGTCGTGAATCTTGTGGCTGTACTCGAAGTACTTGATCACAAGGAACGTGCCGGCGCAGGCCAGCGTGAGCGCGAGATTGGTGATCAGCGCCTTGCGCCGTCCCGTCTGCGCCGCCCACACGGCCAGCACCATCGTGAACGAACTGACCAGAAGGACAATCGTGTTGGTCGCGCCCATCGTCCGGTCCAGATGGTGGTGCGCGGCCTTGAAGGCCTCAGGAAACTTCGCCTGCTGCAGGCCGAAGCCGACGAACAGGCCGCCGAACATCAGGATTTCCGTGGCGAGAAACAGCCACATGCCGAGCTTGGATGCCTCAAACTGCTGAGACATCTCGACAAAATGGTGCTGCAGATACGGGTTATGGGCTTCGCCGCCCCCGTGTCCATGCGTATCGGCGGGTACCGAGTGAGAGGCCATTCGTGTCTCCTAGTGCTTGCGGTGCATCGGCACCTGATAATCGTACGGGCCGTGCTCGAGCACCGGCGTGTGATGGAAGTTATGCGTGATGGGCGGCGACTGCGTGTCCCACTCGAGCGTCCGCGCGCCCCACGGATTGTCCGGCGCGTCGTACTTCTTGCGGAGCGACGCCAGCAGCGTGCCCGCGGCGATGAACAGGCCCAGGCCCAGCACCCAGCTGCCGAAGGTCGAGAACGCGTGCAGCGGCTGGAACTGATCCAGGTAGGTGTAGTAGCGGCGCGGCATGCCCTTCGATCCCATGAAGAACTGCGTGAAGAAGGTCATGTTGAAGCCGATGAACACCAGCGCGCAGCCGATGGCGGCCCACCGCTCGTTGTACATCCGGCCGAACATCTTCGGCCACCAGTAGTGCAGCCCCGACAGGAAGGCGATCACCGTGCCGCCCATCATCACGTAGTGGAAGTGGGCCACGATGAAGTACGTATCGTGCAGGTGGATGTCCACCGACAGAGCGCCCAGGAACAGGCCCGTCAGACCGCCGATCGTGAACAGCACCAGGAAGCTGATGGCGTACAGCATCGGCGCGCTCAGGTCGATGGAGGCTTTGTACATCGTCGCCACCCAGTTGAAGACCTTGATGCCGGACGGGATCGCCACCAGGAAGGTGAGGAACGAGAAGATCGCGGCGGCAAGCTGCGACTGGCCGGAGGTGAACATGTGGTGGCCCCAGACCAGGAAGCTGATCAGCGCAATGGCGACCGAGGAAAACGCGATCGCCCGGTAGCCGAAAATGTGCTTGCGGCACATCGCCGGAATCACTTCCGAGATGATGGCGAAGCCCGGCAGAATCATGATGTAGACGGCCGGGTGCGAGTAGAACCAGAAGAAGTGCTGGAACAGCACCGGGTCGCCGCC
>CAYNDS010000165.1:0-10184 GCA_964395885.1 uncultured Solibacteraceae bacterium
CAGGATGACCGGGCGCAGACCCGCAAGCGCCGAGACCACGACGCCTGCGCCCTCACAAGCCTTTGCCAGCGCCCTCGGGTCGTCGAAATTCACCGGCAGCACATCAGCATCTTCCGCGCGGAGGCGCGTCACGTTCACTGCTGAGGTGTCCTGGCGAACCAGCGCCCGAACGTGTCCGCCGCGGCGGATGGTCTCGCGTGCGATCCGTCCACCAAGTTCGCCAGTGGCTCCTGCGAGCACAACCAGTTGGTCACTCATGTTCCGTTTTCTCCAGTGGGAATCAAACCTTTAGCGAGCCGCCACGGACTGCGCGGCGCCGGCAATCGCCTTGCGAATGCGGTCCAGCGAAGCATCGGAAGGGGCACCGGATAAACGCTCCAGCACCTTGCCTTCCCCATCGATCACGACGAGATGAGCGGTCTTGTCGTCGGTGACTCCGAGGCGGGCGCGCCACTCCTTCTCTTCGCGGTAGAGGAGAACGACGCGGTCACGATACTTTTCGCCGCTATCTTTGCGGATTGATCCTTCGGCGAGGGAACGGAACAGACGCGGGACGCCTTCGAGCACCGGGACCTGATAGACGGCGCCGTCGGCTCCGATCCGATCGGCCCAGGATCGGATCACTTCGCCGGCTTCGCGCGAGAACCCAAAGGCGAGGACTCCAGGCTTCCCGCCGAGTGCCTTCGGCAGTTCCGTCGGAGAACTGGCGAGAGTCTTGCCTTGGACAGCGGGCAGCGTATCGCCGGTCTTCAGCGGATTGGCCAGCACGGTTCCGGCGGCCAGGATCAGGGTCAGGGAAGAAATGTAACGTTTCATCACTCGGTGAGATGTCCGGGGACGAAACGGCGAATGTCGCACCTTGAGGAATCTGTCGCAGGATTGCGGGAATCGCTTGCACGGGGTTGTCGCCCGAGGACTTGCGGGAACAACCCGATCAGAGCGGGAAGGCCGGCCTGCTGGGAAGGTGAGGTTGCCCGGCCTCCGGGACGGGGCAGGAAGCGACCGCCCCGGCAAGCGAGCCTCTGTGGCGGAACCGACGAAGACCACCGGGAGTCACGCTTGCGGACGCTCGTTCACACCCGCGTGGCGCAGACGAATCAGCCTTGTGGCAGCGGTTCGCACAGGTGGAGCGCCCGAGTCGGGCTGGTGGCCGTCCGCTGCGGGTGCCGCTTCTCCACTGGGCAGTTGCGGAAGGATTGGACAGGAGATTGGTGACCCGGGCGGGATTCGAACCCACGACCCTCTGATTAAAAGTCAGATGCTCTACCGGCTGAGCTACCGGGTCCTGGACTCGCGAGAGGGAACTGCTCTCCTTAGGCTAGCATGCGGCCTTGAAGTAGAGCATCCCCTCCGCGATCCAGGCTCTGGCAGGAGTCGCCCTAACTGCCTGCCGGAGAGGGAGCCGCCAGACGGCGGCGCCGGGCCAAGCCCAGCAAAGCAACGCCCAGGGAAGCGGCAGCGAAGGTTCCCGGTTCCGGAACACCAGGAGTCGAGCTGCCGAACGTCACGTCGTCGATGACGCCGCGGTTCCTCATCTCGGAGAAGCCGATCGATCGCGCAATCCCGCTGAACGAGACGCCCACCGGGAGGAACGGACAGTAGCTGGCTTCAAATCCTGGACACGCGCCGCCTCGCCCTTCGGGCGTGCTGCCGAGCGAGAGAGTCGCCAGAACGTTTCCTATGCCGTTCAGCCCGTCGTAGACGCTGACTCGCGCACCCTGGAATGGACTGGTGTACAGGAAAGAGAAGCCCGTTTCAAAGCCGGCCGCGTAGTTGATGAACGTTTCGGTTCCATCCACAAAATACATGGCGCCGCGCTGCGATTGGGGGTCGCCCACCCCGCCTCGCGAGGTATTGGAACAGACCTCGGAAAGCGTGTTCAGGCAGAGCGCAAGCGCATTGGGGGAGAACGTCACCCCCAGGCTGCCACCGCCGCCGCCGTTGTAGAAGTTGCCGATGGGGGTCAGATTGGTCATGCCTTCAAAGCGCAGCACGATCGTCCCCGCGTGTGCGAGCCCTGCGGCCAGAATGGCCGTCAGGAAGAGTATCGGAAGTCTCACGAATTGTCTCCTTGTGCGTGGTACCAGCCGCAGATCCTGTCTCGCGGCTATCGCTACATGGGTCACCGCGGACAGTCGTTTCACAGGTGTTAGAAAAAGGCGTGCGGGAGTGCGCTTGACCGAGAACCGGCTGACGCTCTCGCGGGCCGACAGCGGTTGGCCACACCGGAACAGCCGATGGACTGGCCGGGACGAAGGGACAGTCGGGCGGAATCCGGGCCCCGGGGAAGGCCATTGCCGTCCGCCGGCAGTCCGAGACAGGCTGAAGAAGTGCCGCGATCCGTTTCGAAGGGTGCGGGTGGAGGACAACGAACGAGAGTGCGCCACGGCGGGACAAAGTGTCGGCCACTCCCCCTTTGCGGGCCGTTCAAGGAAAGCTTTCCGGCAACGTCACGCCCGCCGCAGGATGGTCCCGGCGATCATCGTCTCTTTCTGAGCTACGATGGGCACACCAATGAAGCGAGTCATCCTGTTTCTTTTCAGTGCCCTACTGGGTGCGGCGACACCGCCGGAATGGTCGCGGCCGTGGCCGGCGTTCCGGATTGTGGACAACGTCTACTATGTGGGCACCGAGGATCTGGCCTGCTATCTGATTGCCGGCTCTTCCGGCCACATTCTGATCAACACGGGACTGGCGGACTCCCCGGCGCAGATTGCGGCGGGAATCGAGAAGCTCGGTTTCCGGGTGAAGGACGTTCGGGTGATGCTGACCAATCAGGCGCATTATGACCACGCCGCCGGGTTCGCCGAGATGCAGCAGCGCACCGGAGCGAAGATCTTTGCCACGCCGCCCGACGCCAAGCTGTTGGAGACTGGCGCGAAGAACGATCCGGCGGACCTGCCGCAGTTCACGCCGGTGAAGGTGGACCGGATTCTGGCGGACGGCGAGGTGATCCGGGTGGGAAACATCGCGCTGAAGACGATCTACACGTTCGGGCACACGCAGGGCAGTTCCAGCTACGAGATGACAGTGAACGACGGCGGCAAACGCCGCACGCTGCTCTTTGCCAATATGGCGACCGTGGTGATGCCGCTGACGAATCCGCGATACCCGACCATCGTGGACGATTTTCGCCGGACGTTCGCCGTTCAGGAAAAACAGCGGCCCGATCTATGGGTTGCCTCACATGCTTCGCAGTTCGACCTGGCGCGCAAGCAGAAGTCCGGCAACTTCCTGGATCCGGAGGGCTTTCGGGCTGCCGTCGCGAAGTACAAGGCGCTGTTTGAGCGTCAGGTGCAGATTGAGCGGCCGTAAGGGCGGCTCATTGCGGGATCACAATTCCGGAATCCTTTCGGACGTTCGCGGTATCCTATCCAGGGTGAGCGCTTCTGCAAGGCGCCACGCTGGTCCTCAAAAATTGATCCGATAGTCAATGTCATGGGACTCTTCTCGTTCATCACGCGCTGGTGAGCAAGCTCCTGGCGGTTCGCCGCAGGGGAGAAGCCTAAAGGCGCTCGGGGGGTCCCCCCCTTGCTCTTATAGGGGTCAATGACGGGATTGGCGTAGGCCCGAGTGGGGCGCTCATCTTTTCTTCTTCCGCCGCATGAATCTTCTGTTCGTTGGCGACATCTTTGGCTCGCCCGGCCGCCGCATCGTCGCCGACAACCTGGAAAAGCTGATCGCGCACGAGCAGGTGGACTTCACGATCGCCAACGGAGAGAACTCGGCCGGAGGCTTCGGGATTACGGCCGCCCTGGCGGATGACCTTTTCGGTTGCGGCATTGACGTGATGACCAGCGGGAATCACATCTGGGACAAGCGGGACATCTACGAGTATCTCGACCGGAATGAGCGCCTCTTGCGTCCGGCCAACTACGCGCCGGAGCTTCCGGGCAAGGGCATGGTGATCTGCCGCGCCCATAATGGCGTGACCGTTGCGGTTTTGAATCTGCAGGGACGGGTTTACATGTCTTCCGTGGATGATCCGTTTCGCAAAGCCGATGAACTGATCGCTCAGATTCCAGCCGAAGTGAAGGTGCGGTTTGTCGATTTCCACGCCGAAGTGACCAGCGAAAAGATGGCGATGGGCTGGCACCTGGATGGGCGGGTATCGGCGATGGTCGGGACCCATACCCACATTCCAACAGCGGATGAGCGCATCCTGCCTGGCGGCACCGCCTATCAGACCGACAGCGGGATGACGGGACCGTACGACTCCATCATTGGCGTGGAAAAGGAACCCGTCCTGAGAAAATTCAGGACCTCTCTACCGACGAAGATGGAAGCGGCTAAGGGCAAAGTGGAACTGCACGGCTGCGTGGTAACGGTAGACCCGGCTACCGGCAAAGCTCGCAAAATCAAGCGGATCGCACTCTACGAATAGAGGGCAGGGCCGCCCGCTTTTCAGACGTCGAATTCTCCCCACTGACGGCAATCCGTGTCATGCTACACGCACGTACCCTGTAGTAGACCGCTTTAAGGAGATCGTGATGAGGAACTTTGTTCTGTTCAGTGCCCTGCTGGCCGCCCCGTTGCTGGCCCAGACGGCCGATACTGTTGCCTTCCGGGCCGTCTTGCGTCCGGAGAATGAAGTACCGGCGGTAAATGTGAACGCCTCCGGGGCAGCCACGGTGCTGCTGCATGTCGTGCGCGATGCGAACGGCCGCATTGTGTCGGGTTCTGCCGATTTCATCGTGAACTATCGGTTGCCGGGCGCGGCAACGCTGACGGGCTTGCACATTCACCGGGGCATCGCCGGGGCGAACGGTCCGGTCACAATCGATTCCGGTCTGCGGTCGACGCCCGACCCTACGGGCACGACGGGGGTTTCCCTGCAGGGCCAGATTCGGATGGACAACCCGGCAGCGCTGGCTTCCGCCACCGACCTGCTGGTGAACCCGGCCGGGCACTACGTCAACCTGCACACGTCAGAGTTTCCGGGGGGCATCATCCGGGGGCAGTTGGAGCGCGCGGACATGCGGGTCTTTCTGACACTGATGAATCCTCAGAATGAGGTTCCGGCAGTGACGAATTCAAACGCATCGGGGGTGGGCAGCTTCACACTCGTCACGACGCAGCGGCCGGACGGCACGTTGACCTCCGCTTCCGGGACGTTTGAGGTGGCCTACACCGGCTTTGCGCCGGACCTCACGTTTACGGGCTTCCACATTCACCGTGGCGGGGCGGGCGCCAACGGACCGGTGACCATCGACAGCAGCTTGCGGACGGCGATGAATCGCACGAGCGGCCCGACGGGAGCGGGAGTGATGACGTTCCCCGTGGAGATTGACTTAAGCAATCCGCAGGCGCTGGCGACGGTCTATGACCTGCTCTCGGTGCCGACGACGCACTACTTCAACCTGCACACGACGGCGAACCCGGGAGGAGAGATTCGGGGGCAACTGCGGGCGACCGATCAGATGAGTCTGCGCTCTCTCCTGTTGCCGTCGAATGAGGTGCCGCCCGTGACGGACCTGGATGCGTCGGCTCCGGCCGTGTTCTGGGCCTGGACGATTCGCGATGCGCAAGGGCGCGCACAGGCCGCGTCGGTGGCCTTCGACGTAAATTTTCGGTTCCCGGCGGCAGTGACCTTCACGGGATTGCATGTCCATACGGGTGCGGCGGGTGCGAATGGTCCGGTGACGATCGACAGTGGCATCCGGGGCAGTGCGACGGTGGTCTCCGCGAACGGTTTCGGCAACATTTTCCGGCAGGTCACGCTTCAGCCGGGACCGGGCCTCAATACGTTGAACAACGTGCTCACGGCGCCGGAAGGAGCCTACTTGAACCTGCATACGACGGCGAATCCCGGCGGCGCAGTCCGGGCACAGTTGGCGGGTCCGGCGGCGGCGCCCCGCGTGGACAGCGTGATTAGCGCCGCTTCCGACCCGACCTACGGCAACACGGCACCCCTCGGCCTGATCACGGTATACGGGGCGGACCTGACGCGGGTGGGCTCGACCGGCACGGGCGGTCCGACGGCGGACGCGGCCGGCTCCTTGAACGGCACGCAGGTGATTCTGGCGAATCGCGCGGCGGCGATTCTCAGCGCGACGCCGACGCAGATCTCGGCACAGACCCCTGCGGACGCACCCTCCGGGATGCAGCCGCTGTATGTGATCTCGCCGTCGGGAACCAGCAATACGGTGATGGTCAACGTGCAGCCGACGGCACCGGGGGTGTTCCTATCGGCGAATGTGCCGCAGGGCAACGTCGCACTGGCGCTGCGGGCGACGGACTTTAGCTGGATCACGGCGGCGGCTCCGGCGGCGTCCGGCGATCGCATCTGGCTCTTCCTGACGGGACTGGGGCAGACGACGCCCGCACTGGGGACTGGTCAAGCGACACCGATCGGCATCAACCCGTTCGAAACGGCTCTGCCGGCGGTGACCATCGGCGGGCGCCCGGCGACGGTGAGCGCGGCTTTGTCGTGGACGGGACTGGTCGGAATGTACCTGGTGGAGGTCACCGTTCCGGCGGGCACGGGGGCGGGCTGGCAGCCGCTTCGGGTGACGGCGGCCGGCAACGCGTCAAACGCAACGATTCTCCCGCTGCGGTAGCCATTCTCGCGCTTCGGTAAGCTAGTGTGCGGGTTTCCCGCATGAGTGTCCGCTGGCTTTGGGTTGGAATTGTATCGATCGGCGCGATCGTTCTCGTGACGGCGCAGGCTCCGGTGAAGACCAAAGGGCCTGCGCCGTCGTTGTCTTTGGAAGAGCGCCTGGCGCGACATCGCAATCTCGGCAAGGCGTTCTATGAGAATCCCACCACGCAGCAGCAGGCAGTGGAGGAGTTCGCCAAAGCGCTGAAGCTGGCCCCCGCGTCACAGCGGGAGCGTTTAAACTACGGCCTGGCGCTCCTTCGGGCGGGCAAGTCCAAGGAGGCGTTCGCGGAGATCGAAGCCGTGCAGAAGGCCGATCCGAAGCTGCCGCACACCTACTGGAATCTGGCTGTCGAATTGAAGAAGCAGGGTGAGCATGAGCGTGCCCTGCAGCAGATCAACGAGTTCGTGAAGTTGGTGCCGAACGAGGCGATTTCCCGCTACAACCAGGGCGTGCTGCTGAAGCTGGCAAGCAAGCCGGTGGAAGCGATCGCCGCGTTTGAGCGCGCGGCACAGTTGGACGCCAATTTGGCAGCCGCGCGGTTTCAGCTCTTCAATGCCTATCGGCAGGCGGGCCGGCAGGCGGATTCGCAGCGGATGCTGGCCGAGTTCCAACGGCTGAAGAAGCAGGCGGAGGGGTCCGCGACTCCGGAAGATGTCGATTGGAACGCCTATTCGGAAATCTATGAAGTGATCGAGCCGGCCAAGGCGGCTGCGGAACTCAAGCCGGTTCCCCTGAAGTTTGAAGATACGGTTCTGGGCGATGGATATGTTGGCGTGGCGGTGGCCAATGGGGCGGTGGTGGCGTGGTCGAAGACGGCGCTGCGAAGCTTTCCGGCGGGCGTGCCGTCGGTGGAAGGCGTGGTCGATGCGGCATCGGGAGACTTCAACAACGACGGCGTGACGGACCTGGCGGTGGTGACGTCCGACAGTGCCATCCTGATCGACGGCGCGGCGAAGTCCCAGAAGGCGCTGGCGGCGGGCAAATGGAACAAGGCGGTCTGGCTGGATTACGACCACGACTATGACCTTGACCTGCTGCTGCTGGGCGGTGAGTCCAAGCTTTATCGGAATCAGGGCCAAGCGGGCTTTGTCGACCGGACGGCGGACTTCCCATTCGTCAAGGGCGAGGCCGTCGGCGCCGTCGTCTACCGCGTGGTTCCGGACACCCGGGGCATGGACCTGACCGTCAGCTACAAGGATCGCGGGAGTGTGCTCTATCGGGACATGCTGTCCGGTGTCTACAAAGCCGAGCCGGTGAACGCTCCGCCGACGGGTGCGCTCGATCTGGCCGCGGCGGACACGAATCACGACGGCAAGTACGAGTTGAGCTGGCGCATCGGAGGGAAGCCGCCCCTGTTTGCGGATCCCGACCGGCAGGGGTATCTGCGCGCGAATCTGCAGGACCAGATTCTCGGCGGAGTGACGGCCTGGGCGGTGGCGGATTGGGATCGCGACGGGCGCGAGGACTACGCAGCGATCACAGCCGACGGCAAGCTGCACAAGCTGCTGAACCGCACGGCGACGCAGAACAACTGGATCAGCGTGAAGTTGACCGGCGTGAAGAACTTACTTACGTCTCCGCACGCGGAGGTGGAAGTGAAGGCCGGGACGCTGTACCAGAAGAAGCTCTATACGGGAGAGCCGCTGCTGTTTGGCCTGCGCAACTTGACTGCCGCCGATACGGTGCGCATCACGTGGCCGAACGGCCTAATTCAGAACGAGCCGAACCAGGCTGCCAACAAGGTCTACACGTACAAGGAAGCACAGCGGCTTTCCGGATCCTGCCCGATCATCTGGACGTGGGACGGCAGCGGGTTCCGCTACATCACGGATGTGCTCGGCGTGGCTCCTCTCGGCGCGGCGGCGGGCGACGGGAAGTACTTTGAGACGGATCACGACGAGTACGTCTTCCTGGATGGCGACGCCTTGCGGGAGCGCGACGGCGAACTCGAAATCCGGATGACGGAGGAGTTGAGCGAAGTCGCCTTCCTCGATCAGGTGAAGCTGCTCGCGGTGGACCATCCTGCCGAGATCAGCCTGTATCACAACGACAAATGGAAGTCTCCGCCCTACCCGGAACATCGGCTGTGGGGCGTTCGAAAGCGGATTGCGCCCGTGGCGGCAGTGGACGACCAGGGCAACGACGTGCGGGCCAAACTGCTGGCAAAGGATCGGACGTACCCGGACGCGTTCCCGCGGACGATGTCGAACCTGGCAGCGAAGCATAGCTTGACCGTTCGCTTTCCGGAGACGGCGGCGCGCGACGGGAAAGCGGTACTGGTGCTGTCGGGGTGGGTGGACTGGGCGGATGGATCGACGTTCCTCTCCGCCTCGCAGGAGGATCCACAGGGCCTGATCGCGCCACAGTTGCAGATGAAGAACGCGAAGGGCCAATGGGAGACCGTCATGGCCGATATGGGGATGCCGGCCGGCAAGCCGAAGTCGATCGTCGTGGACGTGTCGGGCAAGTGGCTGAGCGCCTCACGCGAGATCCGAATCGTCACCAACATGTGCGTCTACTGGGATGAGATCTTCCTCAGCGAAGAAACAGAGAAACCTCTCCACGTTTCAAGCATTCCGCCGATGACGCGTGCCGAGCTCGACTTCCGCGGCTTTTCCCCGAACAAAGTGCATCCGGAGCGGAAACAGCCGGAGGAGTTCTACTACGATCATCCGGACCCGGTGTCGCTGTGGAATCCGACGCCAGGCAAGTACACCCGCTATGGCGATGTCGCGCGGCTGCTGTCGGAAGCGGACGATCGCATGGTGGTGATGGGGTCTGGCGATGAGGTCCGGATGAAGTTTTCGGCGCGGGCTTTGCCACCCTTGCAATCGGGCTGGAAGCGGGACTACCTTCTTTTAGTGGATGGCTGGGCGAAGGACCGCGACGCGAACACGGCGCATTCGCAGAACGTGAATCCGCTTCCCTTTCACCGCATGTCCGGGTATCCTTTCCATAGTTCCGAATCTCATCCGGATGCGTCGTACCAGCGCGAGTACAACACTCGGCCGGCGCTCCGGCTGATCCGGCCGCTGGTCCCATGAAGTACCTCGGTATCGCATTTCTGCTGTTTTTGGCCTCGACGGCGTATCTTGCGACGTCGGAAGCGCCGGAACTGTTCTACGTCACCAACGTCTTCTTCCACTTCTTCGGCGGGCTGGTCTTTGCGGCGGCGGGAGCCTGGCTCTTCTGGCGTCAGCCGGAATGGCGGCGCTATTGGCCCGCAGCGGTGCTCAGCGTGGTGGGACTCGGGCTGGGACTCTATCTGTCGAGCACGGGCAACACGCTGGACAAGCGCCCGGTGCTCTACGCCCACATTGCCGTTTCAACGCTGGCGGTGCTGTTCATGGCGCGGCGATTCCGCATTGCCACCGTCGCGTTTGGGATGGCGGCGGCGGTTGCAATCGGATACCAGAAGCAGTTTCCGCCGAAGACGGATCGAGTCTATAACGATGTCTTTGTCCCGACTTCAATGGAGGAGGAGGGAGAGCGGAAGGGTCCGTTCTGGCCATCGGCTGCGCGGACGAATACCGGAGGCACGATCCCGTCGGATTACTTTCTGGACTCGAAGCAGTGCGGAAG
>CAYNDS010000166.1:0-1825 GCA_964395885.1 uncultured Solibacteraceae bacterium
GGGGGGGGGGGGGGGGGGGGGGGGGGGGGGGGGGGGGGGGGGGGGGGGGGCGCCGATGATCCGGTGGACGTGACAAAGATCGATCCCACGCTGCGCATGGACATTTTGGCGCGCCTGGAAAATGTTCCGGAACGGACGAGCGGCCGCAACCTGTTTGAGTTCTCCGCCGCGCCACCGCCGCCCGCGCCGAAGGTGGAAGCCGCAAAGCGCAACCCGATCATCGTGCCGGGTCCGCCCAAGCCCGCCGATACGCCGCCCGCGGCGCAGATGGGTCCGCTGCCGGGCGCGAATGCGAAGCCGCAGGCGCCGCCGATTCCGCTGCGCTTTTACGGCTACATCGCCACGCCCCGCGGCTCGCAACGGCGGGGCTTCTTCCTTGACGGCGATGACATTCTCGTCGCCGCCGAAGGCGAGACAATCAAAAAGAGGTACAAGGTGGTGCGGATCGGCATCGCCTCGGTCGAGATGGAAGACACGCAGTTTCAGCAGCGGCAGACGTTGAACCTGGAGCAGCCGCAGTCATGACGCATCGGCGGCGCGCAAATGAGCGGGGCTTCGCGCTGTTGCTGATCTTCGCCATGGCGGCGGCGGTGGCGATGCTGCTCTATACGGAGCTGCCGCGCGCGGTGTTTGAATCGGCACGCGCCAAGGAAGATTTGCTCGTCGAGCGTGGGGAGCAGTTCCAGATCGCACTGCGCCGCTTCCATCAGAAGAATCCCGGGCGGCTTCCGCAGTCGATGGACGAACTCGAGAAGTTCAATAACGTCCGCTATCTGCGCCGCCGCTACATCGATCCGATGACGGGCAAGGATGAGTGGCGGCTGATCCACTACGGGCCGGGCGGGTTCACCGACTCCAAGGTCTTCAAGCGGCAAGGGCAGGAAGAGAAGAAGCAGTATCAAAGCTCGATCGGCGAGATGATCGGCGTCGGGGGCAA
This sequence comes from uncultured Solibacteraceae bacterium, assembly GCA_964395885.1. Classification (GTDB taxonomy): domain Bacteria; phylum Acidobacteriota; class Terriglobia; order Bryobacterales; family Bryobacteraceae; genus JAPKYZ01. Next base: position 938 of record CAYNDS010000166.1, read on the forward strand.
CAACGCGGCGGACCTGCAGCAAGGACAGCCCGGCATGCAGGGCGTCGCGATGCGGCAGCGCCCGTCGGACCAGCGGGCCCAATCCGGCGCCCAGCAGCAGTTTGCTCCGGGAACGGAGCCGCAGACCGAGGATCAGATGCGCGCCGAGGTCCGGCAGCAGTTGCAGGGAGATCCGAACATGCAGTTGGGGCCGCCTGGACAGAACCCGCAACCGCAGATGGTGCCGGGACAGAATGCGCAACAGGCGGCGAACCGTCTCGGGTTTCAGCCCGGTGTGCCGGGTATGGGGCTGGGCGGTAATTCGCCGAATCCGTTTGGCGGGCAGAATCCGTTCGCGCAACCCGGCGCGCCTCCGCCCCCGGCGCCCACCGGCGGCAGCGGCGGGGGAGTGCAGGCATTTGGCGGCATCGGCGGCGGTGCGGCTTCGCAGCCGCAGCAGACCCAGCAGCAATCGCAGCAGAATTCCCAGTTTCCGCAACAGCAAATGCCGCAGCAGTTTGGTCCGCAGCAGGGCGCGATGGGACAGGGCAATGCGCAGATGATTTCCGGCGCGCCGAACAATCCCGCACTGCAGATGATCGGCAACATGCTTCGCAGCCCTTCCGGCGCGGCCATGGCGGTCGGCGGGCAGATGATGCCCGGCGGAATGCCGCAGGGGGGAATGCCCGGAGGAGCCGGAGTGCCCGGCGCCATCCTGACGCCCGGTATTGCGGGCGTTGCCAGCAAGTACGAGGGCAAGGGGATTAAGTTGATCCACGAACGCTCCCGGATCGATGAGTGGGAGTTTGTCTTCGACCCCTCCAAGCAGCAGCAGAACGCCATGGGCGGCGCCGGCGGGCAAATGGGTGGACCGCAGATGAATCCTGGCCTGACGCCCGGCATGAATCC
>CAYNDS010000166.1:1925-7916 GCA_964395885.1 uncultured Solibacteraceae bacterium
GGGCATGAATCCGGGCATGAATCCGGGCATGAATCCGGGCATGAATCCGGGCATGAATCCGGGCATGTCGCAGCCCGGGCAGGGAGGCGGCTTCGGCGGTTTCGGCTCGTCGCCGGGCGGCATGGGTCCAATGCCCGGCGGAACGCGCCCGCGCACCGGCAACTGATTTTCCGGGGGACTGCGGCATCAGTGCTTCGCCTGACCGCACCCCTCCTTGGTGCCAGAACCTTTGCTTCATGACAGCGCATGGGCGGCATGGCACACTCGCGGCGTGGAAACGCTGCTGCGCGAACGGCTTTTCGCATTCACCTACCTGCAGTTGCTGGACCTGCTGACGACGATGGTATTTCTGCTGCAGGGCATCCCGGAGGGCAACCCCGTCGTGCGCAGCTTCATGCTCACCTCCAACCCGTTTGTCGGACTGGTCCTGGTGAAGATGGCGGCCGTGGCGATGGCCGGCTTCTGCTGGCGAACCGGCCGGTATCAGTTGCTGATGCGCGGCAATATCTTCTTCGCCGGCCTGATTGTCTGGAACCTGGTGGCGATGTTGGTACAGGCGCTGAGCCGGTCTCTTTAGCCGGTCGTGATAGCCTGAAAAGACGCTGCTTCGGCGCCGTTTCCCAACGCATGTCTCACGATCCCGCCAGCTTGCGGCAAGCTGGGGAGAAATTCCAAACGCTCGTTGATCTGATGGCGCGATTGCGCGCTCCGGACGGCTGCCCGTGGGATCAGGAACAGACCTTCGATACGATCCCGCGCTACACGCTCGAAGAGGTTTACGAACTGTTCGACGCGCTGGACCGCCGCGATTGGAAGGACGCCGCCGAGGAACTGGGCGACTACCTGCTGCAGGCCGTCTTTTACGGGCAGATGGGCGCCGATGCGGGCCACTTCACGATTGCCGACGCGCTGGACCAGATCAATGCGAAGCTGGTGCGCCGCCACCCTCACGTGTTCGGCGATGCCGAGGCGCGCACGGCCGAGGACGTGAAGCGGCGTTGGGATGAGATCAAGCAGGGCGAGAAGAGCCAAGTTCCGCGGGCGCTGCTGGATTCGGTGGCGCGGGCGCAACCGGCGCTGGCGGAATCGCAACAAGTGATGCGGAAGGCCGGCGAGAAGGGCTTCGACTGGCCGTCGATTGAGCCTGTCTTCGACAAGCTGCGCGAGGAGCTGGACGAGCTCCACGAGGCGCGGCTTTCCGGCGATCCCGCCGCCGTCGAACATGAGTTGGGAGATGTCCTTTCGACCGTCGTCAACCTGGCGCGCTTCTTGAACGTCGATGCCGAACAGGCGCTGCGCCGGTCGACTGCCCGTTTTCGCCACCGCTTCGGCCACATCGAATCACGTCTGCGTGAGAAAAATCAGGACTGGAAAGACACTTCTCTCGAAGAAATGGAGAGCCTTTGGAACGAGGCGAAATCGAAATCCGCAAGCTGACGTCGCTTGAGGACTATCGCGCGGCGGTGGATCTGCAGCGCGTGATCTGGGGCTTTGACGATGTGGACCTGCTGCCGGTGCGGCTGTTTGTGGTGGCATCGAAGATCGGCGGGCACTCCTTCGGCGCCTTCGACGGGGCCCGCATGGTGGCCTTCTGCCTGGCGATCCCGGGCTTGAAGCCGGGCGGACGCTACTATCTGCACTCGCACATGCTGGGCGTGTTGGACGGCTATCGCGACCTGGGCTTAGGCCGCAAGCTGAAGCTGGCGCAGCGCGAGGACGCGCTGGAGCGGCACATCTCGCTGATCGAATGGACGTTTGACCCGCTGGAACTGAAGAACGCCTTCTTCAACATTGAGCGTCTGGGTGCGGTGATCCGGCGGTTTGTGTTCAACCAGTACGGGACGACTTCGAGTGCGCTGCACGGCGGGCTGCCGACGGACCGCTGCATTGCCGAGTGGTACATCAATTCTGCGCGCGTCGACATGATGCTGATCGGCAAGCCGTTCGATCTGTCGTGCGTCGTAGAGCGGATTCCCGTGCCGGTGGAGATTGCGGTGTGGAAGAAGACCGACCTGCCGCGGGCGCGCGCGGTGCAGGCGGAAGTGAGTGAGCGCTTTGACAAGCTGTTGTCGTCCGGGCTGGCGGTGGTCGGCTTTGAGCGCAGCGCCGAGTTCGGCACCTATTTGCTGGCGCCCTGGGAGGAGCAGTAACCGATGGCCTTCACGATCGACCGTATTCTGCTGCGGCGGCTGCGCATGCCGCTGGTGCATTTCTTTCAAACCAGCTTTGGGCGCACCTATGACCGCGAAATCATCCTGGTGGAAGTGCAGTCCGGCGGGCTGTCCGGGTGGGGCGAGGTCACCTGCGGCGAGAATCCGTTCTACAACGAGGAATGGACCGACGCCGCCTGGCTGCTGCTGAAGGACTACATTGCGCCGCGCGTGCTGAAGCAGACGTTTGATTCGGCGGCCGATGTGGCCGCGCGGACGGCGCATATCCGCGGACACAAGATGGCACGGGGCGGGTTGGAGGCGGCGTGCTGGGATCTGGAGGCGCGGCAGAAGTCGGTACCGCTGCATCGGTTGATCGGTGGCGGCGCGCACCGCGAGATCGCCTGCGGCGTGTCGATCGGTATCCAGGACTCGGTGGACGATCTGCTGAAGAAGATCGACACGGAGGTCTCCGCCGGCTATCAGCGCATCAAGATCAAGATCGCGCCCGGCTGGGACGTGGACGTGATCCGCGAAGTGCGCAAGCGGTTTCCGCAGATCCGGTTGATGGGGGATGCGAACTCGGCCTACACGCTGGCCGATGCGGACCGCCTGCGCGCGCTGGATGAGTTCTACCTGATGATGATCGAGCAGCCGCTGGCGCACGACGAGATCATCGACCATGCGGAGTTGCAGGCAAAGCTGGCGACGCCGATTTGCCTGGACGAATGCATCCGGTCGGCGCACCACGCCGAGCAGGCCATCCGCATGGGCGCGGCCAAGATCATCAACATCAAGCTGGGGCGCGTGGGCGGCTTTTCCGAGGCCAAGCGCGTGCACGACGTCGCGCAGGCGGCGGGCGTGCCGGTCTGGTGCGGCGGCATGCTGGAGTCGGGCATCGGCCGCGCGCACAACATCGCGCTGTCGACGATGGCGAACTTCGTCCTGCCGGGCGACGTTTCGGCGTCCAAGCGCTATTGGAAGCGCGACATCATTCAACCGGCGGTGGAGGTTTCCCCGCGCGGCACCATCAGCGTCAGCGACAAACCGGGCTTCGGCTACGAAATCGACTTCGAGTTTTTGAAGATCGTGACCGTGCAGGAAGAGCCGCTGGTTTGAGAGAGGGAGCGCGAACCGATTGAGTAGTAGCGTGCTCGCGGCGGCCGGCCCCACCGTCGCGCGCGTCTATGGACTGGCGCTGCTGGTCCAGTTGATCTGGGGGCTGAACAACGTCCTTTCGAAGTTTGCGATCCGCGCGATGCCCTCGCTGCTGGTGGCGGGCATCCGGATGCAGCTGGCCGCGCTGCTGATCGTGCCGGTGTTCTTGTGGATGCGCGCCAAGCGTCCGGCCTGGCGGGAGATGCTGCCGCTCATTGGGCTGGGCGTGGTGGGCGCGGGCTTGAATCAGGTCTTTTTCACCCTCGGCATCGCGCGCACCAGCGTGACGCACGCGGCGCTGATCATTCCGTTGACACCGCTGCTGACGCTGGGGCTGTCCTCGATCGTGACCAAGGAACGGATCACGGCCCGCAAGGTGACGGGCATGTTGATCGCCTTTGCCGGTGTGCTGGTGCTGCAGTTCAGCAAGGCGCCGCAAGGGGAGGCGACGGTGCTGGGCGATGTGCTGATCTTTTGCGGCATTCTCTCGTTTGCGTCGTATATCGTCTTTGGCAAGAAGTTCACGGCGCGGCATGACGGCGTCGTGGTGAACACGGTGGCCTATGTCGCGACGGGCATTCTGTTTTTGCCGGTGACGATGATCGCGTCACAGGGCTTTGCGTTCTCCTCCGTACCGGCGGTGGCCTGGGGCAGCCTGCTCTACATGGCCGCGGGGTCCTCGATTGCGGGCTACCTGCTCTATTACTGGGTGTTGACGCATATGGATGCCTCGCGGCTCTCGGCATTCAGCTACCTGCAGCCGGTGCTGACGACGTCGATGGCGGCGCTCATCCTGGGTGAGCCGCTGACGGGCGCGCTGTTCGTGGCGGGCTTTCTGGTGCTGGCAGGCGTCTACGTCGCGGAGCGGACCCAGTGACGCCCGTCGAACTGCTGCGCCGCAACCGAAACTATCGCTACACGTGGCTGGGCCAGGTGGTGAGCGAAGTGGGAGACCACTTCAACAATATCGCCGTCTTCGCACTCGCAATGCGCTTTGGAGGGGGTCCGGTGGTGGCCGGCGTGCTGATTGCGCGCGCGGTGCCGATGCTGGTGATGGGGCCGCTGGCGGGCGTGGCGCTGGACCGGTTCGATCGCAAGAAGCTCATGATCGCCTCGGACCTGATCCGGGCGTCGCTGGCGCTGGCGTTCATTCCGGCGGCGGCGCTGGGCCAGTCCTGGCCGCTGTTTGTGCTCTCGGCGCTGCTGATGGCGGCGTCACCGTTCTTCACCAGCGGACGATCGGCGATCCTGCCGGCGATTGCGACGGCGGAAGAGTTGCACGCGGCGAACTCCCTGACCCAAACGACGGGCTGGGCGACGACGGCCATCGGCGCGTTTCTGGGCGGGGCGTCGGTGGCGACCTTCGGCTATGACTGGGCCTTCTTTCTGAACGCGATGTCGTTTCTGTTCTCCGCCTGGTCGATTGCGCTGCTGCGCGGCAGCTTCCGTACGGAGCATTCCGGCGCGCGGGAACGTCCGCATCCGCTGACGGACTACATGGAGGGACTGCGCTATTTGCGCGCAAGGCCGCTGCTGTTTGCGATCACGCTGATCGGCGTCGGCTGGGCGACAGGGGGCGGGGCGGCGCAGATTCTATTTACGATTTTCGGCGAGCAGGTATTCGCGCGCGGGCCGCAAGGCATCGGTGAGATCTGGGCGGCGGCGGGGGTGGGCCTGGTGGCAGGCGGCGCCTTCGCGCACTGGCTGGGGCCGCGGTTGAGCTTTGCCGGCTACAAGCGCACGATCTCGATCGCGTATCTGATCCACGGCGGCTCCTACGTCGCTTTTTCGCTGGCGCCCAGCTATGGGCCGGCGCTGTGGCTGATCGGTATTTCGCGGGCGTCGGTGGCCGTGTCGAGCGTGCTGAACTTCTCCACGATGCTGCAACATGTGGAAGACGCCTACCGCGGGCGCGTCTTCGCGACGATGGAGACGGTCACCTGGTCGACGATGATGGTGTCGATGATGGCGGCCGGGATCGCGTCGTCGTCCGTTGACCCCCGCAAGATCGGTGTCGTCGCGGGCCTTCTTTCGTCCACCACCGGCATCTTCTGGGCCTGGGCGAATGCCCGCGGCCACCTGCCTCGCATCGCAAGCTTGGAGCCAAACTATGGAACCCGTTAACGTCGGCATCATCGGATTGGGCAATGTCGGAAGCGGTACGGTCGACATCCTGTGGAACAACTGGGAGCAGAACACCGCCAAGCTGGGCTTTCCGCTGTGGCTGCGGGCGATCTGCTCGCGCCAACTGCAAGGGAAGGTGCTGCCGGCGGGCATGGAGCGCGTGATCCAGACCACGGACTGGCGGGAAGTGGTCGCAAACCCGGAAATCGACATTGTCTGCGAGCTGGTGGGCGGCACGACGGTGGCGCGCGAGATCATCGAAGCTGCGATCGCCAACGGCAAGAGCGTCGTGACGGCCAACAAGGAGCTGCTGGCGCTGCATGGTCCGGAGATCTGGCGCCGCGCCGCCGAGGCTAACGTCAATCTGGCGATGGAGGCCAGCGTCTGTGGCGGCATTCCGATTCACACGGTGCTTCGCGAAGGGATTGCCGGAGACCGGATCAACGCGCTGTTCGGCATCTTGAACGGGACATCGAACTTCATCCTGACGGAGATTGAGGCGCGGTCCGCCGCCTTTGCCGATGTGCTGGCGGAGGCGCAGCGGCTGGGCTATGTGGAG
>CAYNDS010000166.1:7926-10166 GCA_964395885.1 uncultured Solibacteraceae bacterium
GTGGAGGCGGATCCGACGGCGGACGTCGATGGCTTCGATGCGCGCAGCAAACTGGCGATTCTATCGGCGCTGGCATTTGGGGAAAGTATCGAACCGGGGGCGATCGTGACGGAGGGTATTCGCCGGATCACGCCGTTCGATTTTCGCTACGCGCATGATTTGGGGTACACGATCCGGCTGGTGTGCGCGGCGCGGCGGTCCGGAGACGGCCTGGTGCTGAGCGTTCGGCCGACCCTGTTGCCGCGGACGACGATCCTGGCGGGAGTCTCGGGCGCGTACAACGCGGTCTGGGTGCGCGGGGACTACGGCCAGGACACGTTCTACTACGGGCGCGGCGCGGGTCCGAAGCCGACGGGTGTGGCGGTGGTGAGCGACCTGATGCGCGTGGCGCGGGAGATCCGCGCGGGCTCCCACGAGCGGGTGTCGCCGTTTGCGCACGCGAAGCTGCGGCCGGGAAATCCGGTGTCGCCCGACCAACTCAAGACGGCGTACTATCTGCGGTTCCGGGTGAAGGATCGGCCCGGCATTATCGCCACGCTTGCGCGTATCCTGGCGGAGAAGGGAATCAGCCTGGATGCGGTGCTGCAGTTGCCCGGCGAGGCGAAGGATGACCTTCCGTTTGTGATCACGGTGGAGCCGGTGGAGGAGCGCGCCGTACGGGCAGCGCTGCACGAGATGAGCGGGCTGGAGTTTCTGGTGGAGCCGCCGCTGGCCTTGCCGATGGAGAAGGGACTCTAGCGTGAAACTGCTGATTGTCGGCGTCGCAGCAGCGTTGGCGGCGGGGGCGCAGGTGGCGGACAAGGCCAACGCCGGGTATCGCACGGCGGAGGGCCGCGCGCGGGTGGCGCAGAACCTGAACGATCCGCACCGCGATGAGCGGCAGCGGCCGGACCGTCTGGTGGAGTCCCTGAAGATCGCGCCGGGGACCACGGTGGCCGATCTCGGTACGGGTGTCGGCTACCTGCTGCCGTACCTGTCGCGGGCGGTGGGCGACAAGGGGCAGGTGATCGGCCAGGACATCTTTCTCGATTTTCTGGAGCAGGCGCGGGAGCGCGCGGCCAAGGACAAGCTCTCGAACGTCCGCTTTGTGACCGGGTCAGCGAAAGACCCGAAGCTGCCCGGGGGCGCGGCGGACCTGGTGCTGACCTTGGATGCGTATCACCACTTCGACTTTCCTGCCGAGATGCTGGCGGGGGTGAAGCGCGGGTTGAAGGCCGGGGGCCGCTTCGCGCTGATCGACTTCTACAAGCGCCCGGGCGCGATGCCGAACGGCGATGCGGTGAGCCACATCCGCATCGACAAGGACGAGGTCATCCGCGAGGTGGAAGCGAACGGGTTCCGGCTGGAATCGCAGTTCGAACACATCCCGGCCAGTCAATACGTGTTGCTCTTCCGGGTGCGGTAGTGGTCGAGAAACGGTTCTGGGCGGAGCCGTACCGGACGGAACTGGCAACGCGGCTCCGTACGGTGGAAGGCAACGACGTCACAGTGGAGCAGACGATCGCCTATGCGTTCTCCGGCGGACAGGAGAGCGACGCGGGCACGATCGGCGGCGCGGGGATTGTGAGCGCGGCGAAGCGCGAGCGCGACATCGTCTACACGCTTGCGGAGGGGCACGGGCTGCAGGCCGGGCAGGAGGTGCTGATCCGGATCGACTGGGATCGCCGCTACCGGCTGATGCGGCTGCACTTTGCGGCGGAACTGATTCTGGAGATCGTGACGAGAGCGCTACCGGGCATCGTGAAGATCGGAGCGCATATTGCCGCCGACAAGGCGCGCATCGACTTTGCCTGGCCCGAGAGCCTGGCGCCGCGCTATCCGGAGTGGCTGGCCGAAGCAGAGCGCCTGATCGAGGCGGATCATGCGATCGTGAGCGCGTTCGCCGATGAGGCGGCGCAGCGGCGGTACTGGGAAGTGGAAGGGTTCGCGCGTGTGCCGTGTGGAGGCACACACCTGCGGCGTACGGGTGAGGTGGGCCGGATCGCCCTGAAGAGAAACAATATCGGCAAAGGCAAGGAACGGGTGGAAATCCGGCTGGTTTCCTGATCTTTTTGCGTTCGGCCTGTCTCTCTTCCTGTTGGCTTGCGTTTTCTTTCGCTCCGGAGCGGCCGTTTGGTCTCCCTGCAACGGCAAGAGGGGCCTGAGTGACCCTGTATCAGGCTAGGGCCGGATGCTCTGGCGCCGACGGGCCTCCCCGGTTTCACTGCATTCCCACGCCGGTTTGACTAGTACCGCGACGT
>CAYNDS010000167.1:0-6781 GCA_964395885.1 uncultured Solibacteraceae bacterium
GGGTTTGGAAGTGATCATCGCCGGCGCCGGCGGCGCGGCGCATCTGCCGGGCATGGTGGCGGCACACACCACGGTACCGGTGCTGGGCGTTCCGATTGAGAGTGCGGTGCTGCGCGGTGTGGATTCCCTGCTGTCGATTGTCCAGATGCCGGCGGGCATACCGGTGGGCACCCTGGCGATCGGGCGTGCAGGCGCGAAGAATGCGGCATTGCTCGCCATCGCGATTCTGGCCAATCACGACGCCATTCTGCGTCAGAAACTAGAAGCCTTTCGCTCCCGGCAAACGGAGTCCGTGCGGGCGCAGACACTGACGTGATCCTTCCTCCGGCCACCATAGGCATCCTCGGCAACGGGCAGTTGGGCCGGATGACAGCGCTCGCCGCGCGACGAATGGGCTACCGCGTCGTCGTGGAGCCGCAGGACCGGCTTTCTCCCGCAGGGCAGGTCTGCGACGACGGATCGATTGAGACTGCGGACGTGGTGAGCTTCGAGTTTGAGAACGTCAGCGCGTTCGGCACGCACGCTCCGGTGCGCCCGTCCTTTGCCGTTCTACACACCACACAACATCGACTGCGGGAAAAGACCTGGCTTCGGGATCATGGCATTCCGGTGACCCCATTCCAGGCGGTTCTTCAGACCAACGACCTCGATCACGGCGAGTATCCGGCGGTGCTGAAGACGGCGGGCTTCGGCTACGACGGCAAGGGCCAGCGTCTGGTGCATTCCGCTGCCGAGGCACGGCAGGCGTGGAATGGCGAGCCGGCGATCCTGGAGCGCCACATCTCGTTTGCGCGCGAAGTTTCCGTGGTGGCGGCTCGCGGCGTCGATGGTGCATTCGCGCACTTCGGGGTGATTGAGAACGAGCATCGAAACCACATTCTGGATATCTCCAAGGGTCCGGTCACCGGGGCGGAAGAGGCCATTCACATCGCACGGCGAATCCTGGATGGCCTCGACGTCGTTGGACTCCTCTGCGTGGAGTTCTTCCAGTTGCCGAGCGGTGATCTGCTGGTCAACGAACTCGCGCCGCGGCCGCACAACTCCGGCCATCTGACGATTGAGGCATGCGTAACCAGCCAGTTTGAGCAGCACGTGCGGGCGGTCTGTGGGCTGCCGCTCGGCGATACGGCCTACCTTCGCCAGGCTGCCATGGCGAATCTGCTGGGCCACCTTTGGGAGCAGGGCGAGCCGCGCTGGGCCGAGGCGCTGCGCGACAGCCGTGTCAAGCTGCATCTCTACGGCAAGACCGAGCCTCGGCGTGGACGCAAGATGGGCCATCTGACCGCGATTGCGGACACGCTGGCGGAAGCCGAGAAAGCCGTGCGCGAGGCACGGGAACGGCTGCTTCCATAAGGCAGCTCTCCGCAAAGGGCGGCCATCGCTTGCCGGCACACGGCTCTGATCCGCAACCCTGTGCGGCGAACTGCCTGGGTCCTGACCGCGCCTTGCCCGCCTACCGCCTGCTCGGCTTCGCCTGAGTTGTTACCCTGGAAGCGTCAGCCCGCCGCATGTATCAAGTCATCGCCCGCAAGTACCGGCCACAATCCTTCGCGGAGCTGATCGGCCAGGAGTCCGTCAAGGTCACGCTGGAGAACGCCATCACACAGCGGCGGATCGCGCACGGATACATCTTTGCCGGGCAGCGCGGAACCGGCAAGACCACGGTGGCGCGCATCATGGCCCGCTGCCTGAACTGCGTGAACGGTCCCACGGCGTCTCCTTGCGGCGCCTGCGCGTCCTGCCTGGAAATTGGGCAGGGCAACGCGATCGATGTGATCGAAATCGACGCGGCCTCCAATCGCGGCATCAATGAAATGCGCGAGCTGCGGGAGAACGTGCGCTTTCGCCCGGCTCGTGACCGTTACAAGGTCTTCATCATCGACGAAGCGCATCAGATCACCAATGAAGCCTTCAATGCGCTGCTGAAGACGCTGGAGGAGCCCCCGGAGTGGGTGGCCTTCATCCTCTGCACGACGGAAGCGCACAAAATTCCGACCACCATCGCCTCGCGCTGTCAGCAGTTCAGCTTCCGCTCCGTCGATTTCGCGGAACTGATGACGCGCATGGAGTGGATTTGCCAACAGGAAGGGATCACTGCGGATCCGGAAGCGCTTGCTGTTCTGGCGCAAGCTGGGGAGGGCAGTGTACGGGACTCGCTTTCGGCTCTCGACCAGGCGATTGCCTGCTGCGGAACGACGCTGAGCGCACAGGATGTCCGTGACCTGATGGGTCTGTTCTCGCTGGATACGATGGGCGAAGTGGCGCAGGCGTTGGAGAACGGCAATTCCCGTCGCATGCTGGAACTGGTGCAGGAGCTGGAGCGCAACGGGCGAAACCTGCAGCACTTCTGCCGGGAATTGGCCCGCTATCTGCGCAACCTGCTGGTGGTCCGCGTAACCGGGGCGGGCACGCGGCTGATTGCCGCCTCGCAGCCGGAACAGGAACGCATGGCCGCGGTGGCCGCACGGTTCGGTGAAGAGGATCTGACGCGGTACCTGAAACTGGCGCTGGAGACGTTTCAGGAACTGCAGTATTCGCTGCAGCCGCGGCTCCATCTGGAGGTCGGACTGCTGCGACTGGTCCATGCCGGGCGACTGCTTCCGATTGAGGAAGCACTGGCGGGGGCGGCCCCTTCCTCCCCGACGCCGAAGACCACCCCTGCTGTGCCCAAGCCTGCCGCACCGCCACCCGTGCGCACTGCGCCGCCGGTTGTGAGTTCTGCGCTGCCTGCCGCACCCGCTCCACCTTCGACAGCGCCTGCTCCTTCCGTTCCGGGCGCGACGGACCTCCGCTCGCGGGTCATTGAGATCCTGACTGCGGCCAATCGGAAGTCATCGGCGAAAGCGGTGGAGCGTGCTGAACTGCGCGAGCAGCCGGACGGTGTCACGCTGACGGCAGGCAAGGAGTTTCATCTGCTGCTGAAGAGTGCCGAGGTGCAGAAGGCGGTGGCGGAGGCTGTCGGCAGACCGGTCCGCGTCAACATTGCCCTTGGCGAGTCTGTGGCGCCGCCGGCCGCGACCGCCAAGGCCGAACCCGCTGCAGACGCCGATACTGAGCAACGGGCGCTCTCTCACCCGGAAGTGCAGCGCTTCCAGGAACTCTTTCCGGGCAGCCGTGTCAAAACCGTCGAGGATCTTCGAAACCCATGAAACTCCCAGGCAACATGCAATCCATGATGAAGCAGGCGCAGCAGATGCAGGCCAAGCTTCAGGAAGAAATCGCGCAAATCCGCGTTGAGGCTTCGGCCGGCGGCGGCATGGTGACCGTCAAGATGGACGGGCAAAAGAATGTCACTGCGGTGAAGATCGATCCCGAAGTGGCGGGTGACGTCGAGATGCTGCAGGACATGGTCATGGCCGCCTTCAACGAGGCCTCGAAGAAAGTGGACCAGGAGGCCCAGTCCAAGATGGGCGGGATGCTGGGCGGCCTCGGACTGCCGCCGGGCCTGATTTAAGCAATGGCCGACTTTGCCGAGCCGCTGGAACGGCTGATCCAGGAGTTTAAGCGCTTGCCCTCCATCGGGCAGAAGAGCGCGCAGCGGATTGCGTTTCACGTCCTTCGTGCCGACCGTGAGGCCGCCGAGAGACTGGCGCACGCCATCCTGGACGTGAAGGACAAACTGGGCCTTTGCGAGATCTGCAACAACATCTCCGACAGTGACCGCTGCCTGTACTGCCGCAATCCGAATCGCGACCAGTCGCTCATCTGTGTCGTCGAAGAACCGCCCAACATTCTGCCGATCGAGACGACGCGTGGCTATAGCGGCTTGTATCACGTACTCGGCGGCGCCATCTCTCCGTTGCGTGGCATCGGTCCGGAGCAGTTGAAGATCAAGAGTCTCCTGGCACGGCTCGGCTCCGGAGAGGTGACCGAGATCATCCTGGCTACCAATCCGACGGTCGAGGGCGAGGCAACGGCATCATATCTGGCACGGCTGCTGAAGCCGCTTGGCGTAGGCGTTTCCCGAATTGCGATGGGCATTCCGGTGGGTAGCGATCTGGAGTTTGCCGACGAGGTGACCATGTCCAAGTCGCTGGAGAATCGCCGCGCTCTCTAGGGATCGTCTCCGCAAAACAGTGCGTGCGACGATGGAGAGCGATGCTCCTCCTGCAGGCTGCTGCGACTCTTCTTGTGGCTTCGTTAGGCGACTGCAAGCTCACCAGCGGCATGACCCTCGGTGACTGCCGAGTCACCTATCGCACCTATGGCACCTTGAACGCAGACCGGTCGAACGTCGTCTTGTTCCCGACCTGGTTCAACGGCCGCAGCGAGGATCTGGAGCCGCTCATCGGCCCGGGCAAGATCGTCGATTCGTCCAAGTACTACGTGGTGGTGCTGGACTCGCTCGGCAACGGCCACTCTTCGTCTCCCTCAAACGATCCTCTTCGCAAGGGGAATACCTTCCCGCGGATCAGCATCAGCGACATGGTGCATTCCCAATACCGTGTGGTAACGGAGCATCTCAAACTGCGCCATGCGCATGCCGTGATCGGGATTTCGATGGGCGGCATGCAGGTCTATGAGTGGGCAGCCGCCTATCCCGACTTCATCGATAAGGCGGTTTCCATCGTCGGGACGCCACGCATGTCGGAGCGGGATATGGAATTGTGGGCGAAGCAGTTTCCCCTCGGGCGCCCACGTCCGGCAGCCAACCCTACGCCTGAGCCTGCGGGCGGGCGTCCAGACGCGCTCAGCCGCATTCTTGGGCAGTTGGGGCAGGTGTTACCCATGATCGACAAGTACCGCAACCCCTTCAATCCGCTGAAGCAGTTTGAGGCGGTCTCCACGCACGACATCGGGCGGAACCGGGGCGGATTGGAGGGTGCCGCACGGCGCATCCGGGCGCGGTTTCTTGCTGTTGTGGCGTCGAAGGATCAGGCGCTCTCGCCACAGACACCGCTCGATTTCGCGAAGCTGACGCGGTCGGAGACCTATATCCTGGACGGATCGTGCGGGCACAATGCGTTCCGCTGTCAACTCGATGAACTCTCCGCGGTGATCGCGCAGTTTCTCGATGGCGGACGCTAGTCAGGCGCTCGCCGCCCTCGAGCGCTATTGGGGCTATCGCGAGTTCCGGCCCCAACAGGCCGAGATCGTCGAGTCGATCCTCCGCGGCTACGACGTGGCCGCCGTGCTGCCGACCGGAGGCGGCAAGAGCCTCTGCTATCAACTGCCTGCCGTTGTATCCGGCACCCTGTGCGTGGTCGTGTCTCCACTCATTGCGCTGATGGAGGACCAGGCGGCACAGTTGGCGGAAATCGGCATTCCGGCGGGTGCCCTGACCAGCGCCGCTGACTGGGCAGAGCAAAAGGCGACGCTGGCCGCCGCTCGCCAGGGGCGCCTCCGCCTGCTTTACCTTTCGCCGGAGCGAGTTGCGAAGGAAGGCACCCGCGCCATCCTTCGTGAGTGTCCGGTCGGTTACTTTGCCATCGACGAAGCGCATTGCATCTCGGAGTGGGGGCATGAGTTCCGGCCCGAGTACCGGCAGTTGGCCCGCCTTCGGGACGAGTTTCCCGGGCGTGCCATCGCGGCTTTCACTGGCAGCGCCACACGGCGTGTTCGGGCCGACATCGTCGAACAGTTGCGGCTGGAAAATCCGCGCAAGTTCATCCGCAGCTTCTTCCGGCCAAACCTGCGCTATACCCTGCGTCAGGTTGCCAACGAAGCGGAGCAGCGCCGCCTGCTGCGCGAAGTGCTGGAAGTGCATTCTAGTGAGCCAGTCATCATCTACGACGGCACCATTGCCGGCGTCGAATCCACTGCGGAGTGGCTAAACTCCAGTGGAATCTCCGCCGAGCGATATCACGGCAAGATGAAGCCCGAGGACCGCCGCCGCGCGCAGGAGCGATGGATGGACGAGGAGGCGCCGGTGATGGTGGGCACCATGGCCTTCGGTCTCGGCATCAATAAGCCCGGCGTCCGGGCGGTGGTGCACCTGACCTTGCCCGGTTCCCTGGAGCAGCACTATCAGGAGGCGGGACGCGCCGGACGAGATGGCGACCCCGCGGAGTGCGTTCTGTTGTGGCGCAAGAAGGATCTTGCTCTAAAGGCGCACTTCATCGGGGAGATTCAGGACGGCACGGAGCGCGAACGGGCCTGGCAGCGGTATCACCAGATGAAGGAGTTTGCGGGCGAACAGACCTGCCGCCACCGCCGCTTCTCCGAGTACTTTGGCGAGATCTGGCGGCGCGAGAACTGCGGCGCGTGCGATGCGTGCGGCTACGTTGCCGAGTGGATATCGTCGCCGCCAGAACCCTCCGCACTGAAGCAGAAGTTGCGGGAGTCTCGTCGAGCGACCCGCGCCGAAACTCGAACCGGCACGCTGGGCCGAGACGGATCCGAGGCGTCACCCCACTTGGTGGAGGCCATGAAGGCGTGGCGGCGCGAGTACGCCAAGAGCCGAGGCCTGCCCGCCTACGTTGTGCTGCACGATGCCTCACTGGTCGATTTGTGCCGCCGGCGACCTGCAAGCCTCCAGGAGTTAACGGAGGTGTATGGCATCGGCCAGGCAAAGGCCGCCAACATGGGTCAGGACCTGCTGGCAGCCCTTCGCAACGCGAGCCGTTAATTCACCTCGGCGCAGACCGCATAGATGTTCGTATTCGTGTCGGTACCGAGGGTACTGCGAATCGTGATGCGCCATGTCGTGTCATTCATTGCGCGCGATTGCAGGACCGTAAGTCCGTTGACGATGACAAATCCACCGCTGAGGACCTGCCGCGTGCCTGCACACGTGATATCGAAATCCGTCCCGTTTGACGAGGCGGGAACTGTGACTGCG
>CAYNDS010000167.1:6791-10095 GCA_964395885.1 uncultured Solibacteraceae bacterium
TACCCGGATACTCCGGCCGGTCCTTGCGGGCCGACAGCTCCCGCGGCACCGGCTGGACCCGCCGGACCCGCTGGACCGGCTGGCCCGGCTGCTCCGGTTGCTCCGGCTGCTCCTGCCGGTCCGGCAGGCCCGGCCGGTCCAGTTGGACCCGCAGGCCCTGCAGGTCCGGCTGGTCCAGCACTCCCCGCCGGTCCGGGAGGTCCTGCCGGACCCGCCGAACCGAATCCTGCTGGACCCGGCGGTCCTTCCGGTCCCGTTAAGCCTCGTTGCCCGGCCGGACCCACAGGCCCACGCTCTCCCTGCCCTCCGGCGGGCCCGCGCTCGCCTTGCAGACCGGCCGGCCCCTGCGGACCCATGATCCCCGCCGTCGCAATCAGAACCGGCAACAGCGTTGCATTCACGGTCCCGTACCGTACCTGATCCGGACACGTCACCCTCACGCGCCCCATCTGTGAATCCAATGAGATCCGTGCGTTCACCACAAACGTCAACGTGTCCTCGCGGCTCCACCGCGCACTCGGGCCGTTGTAGACCAACCGGTAGAGGCCAGGGGTCTCCAGAGCGGAAACTCGGAAATCGCGCGAAGTGAATTCTGAGCCACCACCGAGAATCACGGCCCCGGGCTCATAGACTGTCGAGCCGATCTCGAAAGCAATTCCAAACTCGTCGCCCGGGCTCATCATGGTCGGTGAACCGTGAGGCGCCATCAGCGAAACAACCAGCGGAGTGGGTTGCCCGACGCGGAGAAAAGAAGGCACCACGTGAGGCTGAAGAACGATGCGAGTTTCTTGCGCGGCGAGTACGCCTGCGATGAGACACAATCCGAGCGGGAAGCGCGGGATGGGAACCATACAGAGGCTCTATCGGCGTTAGCCAGCGGCGGGTTTAGAGCTGTTTCAACGACTCCCTCGCGGCGCTGCTTCTGCCCCGACAACCTCTCCCGGAAGCGTGAAGCAGAATGCCGCCCCTTCGCCCAAACGCGACTCTACCCAGATGCGCCCGCCATGGCGCTCGACCACGCGGTGACAGATTGCAAGGCCGATGCCGGTGCCCGGAATCGCCTTTCCATGCAACCGCTTGAACACGCCGAAGATCCTTTCGTGATACTCCGGCGCGATGCCGATTCCGTTGTCACGAACGGTGATTCGCCAACCCTTCGCCTCCTTCACTGCTTCGACGGAGATCAGGGGAGGCAGCTCGCCGCGATACTTCACCGCATTGCTGATCAGGTTTTGGAATAGTTCCACGATCTGGCCGAATATTCCCCAGACGCTGGGAAGTGCGCCGCGTTTGATGATGGCTGACGCTTCCCGCAGCGAACCGTCACAGTTGCGAATGGCGGCATCCAGAGCTTCGTCCAGTGACACTAGCTCTCGCGTGTGGGTGGGGTCCGGACCGCCGCTCACCTGCGCGTAGGCCAGCAGGTCCGTCAGCAACAATCGCATTCGCGACGCTCCCTCGGCGATGCACTGCAAGTACATGGTCGGCGCCTCACCTAACGGCGAGGGCAAGGACTGCCCAAGCATCTCCGAGTAAATCGTGATCATGCGCAGCGGTTCCTGCATGTCGTGGCTGGCAGCGTAGGCGAAGTGCTCCAGGTCGTGATTGGCGCGCGCGAGCTGTTCATTGACCGCTCGCAACTCGTGGCTGGCCCGGTTTCGCTCGATTAGGTCGGCAGCCTGACGGGCCAACAGGTCCAGCAGGCGCAGATCCCGCTGGCTCGGGCGGCGCCCCCGATCGTAGTAGGTGGTCAGGAGGCCAGCCACGCGTCCGGCGCCGCTCAGCAAGGGTGTGGTCTGCAGCGCGCCTACCCCGCTGTCACGCAGCAGATCGGCCACCGACGCCTCCAGCAGCGGGGTGTTGTTCAGATCCTCGATCGCCACTCTGGCGCGGTTCGCCAGCGCGCGGTGGACCAGCATGTCGGAAGGCGTCAGGCGGCCGAGCGATGCCGGCAGTGCCTGGGCAAAGCCACGCTGCGCGCCCACCTGCATCGCCCCATCGGCTTCGGCGATGTGGATGGAGCCACGGGAAGCGCCGCTGACTTCGATTGCCGCCGACAGGATCTCGTCCAGCAAGGCCGACGTATCGTCCAGTTGCATCAGACGGCTCCCCAGCACGTGTAGCCTCCGCACCTGCGCACTCTCTTCCGCGAAGCGAGCCACCGCGTCGATCTCCGCCAGCGCGAAGCGAGGGAGCGTTCGCGCCGGGGCTCCGCTGATGAGGCCGAGCAGCGCTTGTGCCAGCCGCCGTCCTCCCTCGGCGCCCAGGATTCCCGCCAGAAGGGAGCAGAGAATGATGAGCCAGAAGGCGGCAATGCGCGGCGCCTTCTGCTCTGGGCTGGCGCCGGAGGCCAGCAGGCAAACATGAGCGACTACCGTCGAGCCGATCCACGTGGTCATTGCCACTGTTGCCGCAAAACGCATCCGGAGATTGAGAAAGTCCAGGCTGCGAATCCACTGCTCCCACTGCGGCAATAGAGCGGTGGTCAGCGCGCGGTAAAGGGTAGTGCCGCTGGTGAGCAGAACGTTGGGGAAGAGCCAGATCTCGAGCGCGACCAGCAACAGTGCTGGAAACAGTCCGGCGGCAAAGTGCGCCCACCGCCGGAAGCTGTCGCTGGGAGGGAAGGACGAAAGCCTCAGATTCGCGAATGCCGCGGCCCCTCCGCTGACGACAAACAGGATGCCCCAAACCTCGCCCGGAAGCCCGAGGGCGGGAATGTCCGGAAGCATCCCCGGCACCACGATGCCGTCTATTCCGGCCAGAAGCTGATTCATGCCCAGGGAGAAGCCCAACGCGACGCCGACGACCACGGCGATCGCAAGTGCGAGCGCGAAAGCCCGAAGCGTCTCCGCCAGGTGAGACAAGAAACCTTCCGACGCGATTAGCGCTCCCGCCTTGACGACGGTTTCGAGCGGGGGGCGGAGTGCCAGGTCGCCGATCGCCCAATAGGCAAGTTGCCAGAGCAGGAGTAGGCCGACGATTACGAGAAGGCTATTTCTGGCGCTCGTCATCACGAACGGCTCCTGCGGCTCAAGAGGCGCTTCTCCCAAGCGTAGAAGAGCCCGTTGACGGCTCCGGCCACGAGTAGGACGAACAGGATCAACGGATACATGATCTCGTTCTCGAAGTTGTTGTAGGCGAAGACGATCTCGTGCCCGATACCGATCCTCGACATGATAAACTCGGCGCCGATCACGCCGATAAAGGAGTAGGAGACCGCCAACTTCACACCAGTTGCCAGATACGGGCCGGCATGGGGCAGATAGATCCGCCTGGCGGCTTCCAGCGGGCGCATCCCGTAGAC
>CAYNDS010000168.1:0-4446 GCA_964395885.1 uncultured Solibacteraceae bacterium
GGCCGGGGCTTGGGACCGTCAGCAGGGTCCGATTCTGGTTCTGCGCAATCGCGCTGGCAGCCGAGAACATGCTCGTAAGCACGGCGAAGCCGACCAGGCGGCGGTAGTGCCGGTCTACTTTGTCGCGGAAGCCGGACTGGCCTTGCGCGTCCTGTCCGACCATGCCCGCCAGGTTCAGCGACGAGCCGTCGGGGAAGATCGCGCGATCCCAGATCACCTGCACTCCGTCCTGGCCGTAGCCGATTCGCGAGTTGTACGTACCCACCAGGCGCGAGCCTTGCGGGATCAGTAGGTACCGGCCCGTCGCCGTGTCGAAGACGTCAGAGGACACCAGCGCCTTGATCTCGCCAGGCAGGTCTGAGTTGAGACCCTGCTCCATCACCGCAGGGATCTCCCATCCGGCCTTGATCTCGTAGAGCGACAGCGGCGCAGTTCGGGTGGTCTTCAGGTAGTCGCTCGAGGGCTCTGCACGGGCCTTGGCCAGAAAGGCCTCCTTGCGCTCCTGCAGGTTGCTGTCGCCCTCAGCCTCCTCCGGACCTGTACGGGGGCGTTGCAGCAAGCTCCGCAGCGCCGCGTCCGCGCTCTGATTGGAGGCGCCCGATTGCCGGGCGAGGGTCTGCAGCATCGTTGCGATCTGACCGGCTTGTTCCGTGGGCGAACGGTTCGGCCCGGCGGCCCAGGATTCGCTACTGGCCATGGCCGCCGATCGCGAACTGGTGGGAGCAAGGATCGCCTGCTGTTCGCGCTCGAATGCGGTGATGAGCCGGCGCTCCTCGGGCGTTGGCTCCGGGGGTGCAGCGGCAGGCGGTGGCGACGCTGGTAGAGGTGGTGCAGTGGAAGCGGCGGGTTGGCGCACAATCACGGGTGGCCCGGCCAGGCGGGGATCTTCCGATGGCGGAGGCATGTCCTTTGTTGCCGGCGGCTGCAGCACTCCCTCTTCTCCGCTGCGCTGCACCTGCGGGTTCGGCAGATTGCCGGCTGGAACCGCGCGTGTGATCTCTCCTCCCGCTGCGGTTGCCGGCGAAACGTTCTGCGGGAAGCTCGATTCGTTCAGCGTCTGGACAGCACGCTGGTTGCGAAGCCATCCGCCGTAGGCAAAGCAAAGCCCCAGGAACACGGCCAGTCCCGCGATCAGGTAGCTGACGCGTTTACTGATGCGGCCAGTGCGCGGTGGTCGCGGGTCCATGTCCAGCCCGCTCGGCGACTCGATCTCGGTAGCGGCGGGCCGCTCATCCTTTGCGTTCACGGTCGATCTCCACGCGGCGAGCCTTCTTGCCGTTGCCGAGCACCAGGTGCGCCTTCTCGAATAGCCGATCCACGATGTACATGTCGTCCTTCACGCGGTAGTTGACCATCTCTTGCTTCTTGCCCGGTCCAACCACCACCAGCACCGGAGCCTCGCGGTTGCGCACAGCCTGGGTGATCTGGATGTAGGTCTTGCGACCGTCGTCGAACACGCGAACGGGCCGCAGCGCTTCGTCGCCGTTGACGCGGTAGCTGAAGTTCAGAGACTCGGCAGCGTTCGCCGGCAGTTCGGCGATGGTGGACGCTTTGCGCTCCTTGTCTTTCTGATCAGCCAAGTGCTGCTGCCACTTGCGCTCGTTCTCTTCGTCATTCGGGTAGGCGAAGGCGAGGCGGGCGACGTAGTCCTCGGGCTTTGAGAGCAGCCGAAGATAGTAGGCTCGCCGGTCGGTGGTGATCAGCAGATTCGTGTCCAGGCCGGGCGCTTGTGGCTTCAGCACGATCACCGAAGTGACGCCGCCGCCTTGGCCGTACATCGCAGGCGAGAGGTTCCAGCGGACAGAGTCACCGATCTGCGGTTCCCCCACCAGCTTCTCGCCGGCTTGCAGTTCGATCATGCAGACGCGGAGCGGCGCGCACACCATCGTGGGCAGTCCCGCACCGAAGGAATACAGCACCCGGCCGTCTCGTCCCACGGCGGGCTGGTTTTGGCCGGACCGCCACTGCTCGCTTAGCTGGACAGCAGCTTGGGCCGTCGCGGTCAGCGCGACATCGGTCCGCGGCTGATATCCGGGTGGCAGCGCGGAGCTCGCCGGCACAGGAGGCGCGGCGAAAACCGGTTTTGCGGGCTGGGGCTGCGCTACTGCTGGCTGCAGCGCGTCGATCTGCGCCCCGAAGTTGTACTGATCGAGCAGAACCTTCGCCTTCTCCGGCGGCAGCCGCTTGGCTTCTACCGGTGGCGAATGTGACTGCGCCACACCCATTCCACCGAGCGCGATCCAACACATCGCAGTCTTGAACATTCCTTCCCTCCTTGCCTACAGAACCTTGCCCCAGCTCAGGTTGGTGACATACATCCCAAGCGGGTTGACCCGCGCCTGGCGTTCATCCCTGGGCGGGTTAATCGCGACAATCAACGATGCTTTCCAGCGCTCCTGCGTCTTCACCGCGCCGTAGAGGTCGCGCGACGTCTCGGTCCACTCCACTTCGTAGCTGCGCTCGCTCGTGGGCAGGACGGAGCGTACTTCCACGCTGACTGTCTCGGTGGCCGCGCGCTTCTGCGGCGGGTCGTTTCGATAGAACTCACTGACAAAGGCTTGTGCGTGGGCACCGCTGGCGATGTGGGCGTATACGCGATCGATTGCCTTGCGCTGCGCGACCCCATCTGTCGTCACGGTGCGCAAGTCATCCACCCACGTGAACACCGTGGCCCGCTTCAGACGATCGTCCTGCGGTGTGGTTTCCTCAGCCGGTCCCGCGGCGATTGTCTTTCCCAGGGAATCGACCGCCACCACAAACGGCACGACATGAGATCGCATCGAGAGCCGAATCACACCACCGACTGCAACCAGAGCCACGAGACCGCTCAGAAACGCCATGCGACGCCAGTTCCGCTCGCGCGTGATCAGGCTGCCATAGCGTTCGTCCCACTCGCGGCGGGCCGCGATGTAGGGGTTGTAGGCCGATGTGGATGGCTGAGCTTTCGCCGGCTCGCGTTCATCGCGGGTGCGCGCTGCCGTGAGGTTGAGGGCTGAGGTCATGAGATTGCTCCTAGTCGTGATGGCCGAGGTTCATCCTCGGGGGTGGTGTCTGTGGCGCCGCGTCGGAGGGGACTCGGGATGCCACTCGCTGCTGCATCTTCGCCAAGCCGTTTGTTCCATCCAGGAATGGAAGCCGCGGCGGCATCGGCCCGCTGGACGGTGGCGGAGGAGGTGGTGGCGGTGGCGGACCACCGGGTCCAGACTCTTCTCCGCTCGACGGCGCACTCGCGAGCAGGCCTGTTGCCGCGCCCCGCAACGATTGCAGTGCTCCCACGGCGAGCGAGCCCGCAGCTACCGTCCCGCCCATGGCGAACGCCGCATTCGAGACCAGGTCTCCACCGGAGAGCGCGGGCGATCCACCGAGCACGGCGGAGAAAAGCTTCGGAATCTGCCAGCACAGCATCATGAAGATCAGTGCCGCGCCCATGATTTCCAGGGCGGACATTGCGGGGCTGACGCTGGCGGCGATGTTGCGCGCGTCCGTCATCCAATCCACGGACAGGTCCATGCCGACCCCGATCAGCAGGTAGAGCAACATGATCTTCACACCGGTGGCGACGCCAAGACCGATGTAGCGTTCCACGTAAGGAGCCGTCCAGCGGGAACCGCCGAAGCCGACGAAGACGAATGCGGCCGCAACGATGATGTAGCTCTCCACCATCGCTACGACGAACTGAATCGTGATCGCGATGAAGGCAAGCGCGGTGAGGATGCCGGTGATGATCATCGCCAGAGACGTGCCCAGGTTGGTGAAGAACGCCGCAGTGCTGGACGTAGCCATCAGCGCGCCGGCAATGTCGATCCCGCGCATAAAGACGTCGCTTGGGGACATCGGTCCTGCACCCGAGGCACGCTGTCCGATTAGTTCGAAGCTGTCGGTGATGGCCGGAATCCACCAGCGACCGTAGATCAGGAGCGCATAGAAGGCGCCGATCCACATCACCTTGCGGATGAGGGCAGCCGTCCAGGATTGGAGGTCTGTCTTCTCCAGCAGCATCAAGGCGGCGCTCCAGGCGAACTCGATCGTAGCCAGCAGTCCGAAGAGGGTGTTGGCATAGGGCCAGACGACGGTGAACCAGGTGGTGCGTTGGCTTCGATACTGCTCGAGAATGGCGCTCGGTGCCCTAGTCTGCGCGTCTGCGAGTGGCGCAAGGGCGCACAGCAGAACAGCCGCAAAAAGCAATCTGGGCCGTTGTTTGCAAACGAGCCGCGCGAAGGCGCACGTCACCTGTTGATATCGCGTCATTGCTGAGCTTCGACCTATTTCCAGCCGGACTCGAAGGTCTTGTGATCCCCGCCAGAGGACGGAGTCCACTGCGCGACGCTCCGGGCGGCGCGGCAGACCTTCCCTTCCGTGGACTCCGACCACTGTGCCGTCGCAGATATCCGGACGGTCTTACAGGCAGCGTCCACCTTGGCAGCGCAGTCCCGATGCTTCAGGAAC
>CAYNDS010000168.1:4456-10089 GCA_964395885.1 uncultured Solibacteraceae bacterium
GCGCTAGGCGGCTCACTGACAAGTGCGCATCCCGACGCCAGACCCAATATCGCTAGAACAAAACACAGCCTCATTGTTCTGCCTCACTTCCATCCGGACTGGAACTTCTTGCCATCCGACACGGCGGGCGTCCAGTTGAAGAAGCGCTCTGTGGCCGCTTCACTGGCCGCCTGCTTCTGGACGATGGCTGCCTGGTAGCTCTGCTTGCTGGACATGTCGGCCATCATCAGCTCTCGCAGCTTCATGAGCTGCTGCACCTGCTGTTCGGCAATCTGACCGACGACTTGCAATGCCTCCAGCCGCCCAGCGCTGGATTGCGCCATCGTGCGCAACGACGCAAGGACCGCCTGTTCACTCTTCAGTTGGTCGCCCTGCAGGCCAGCTGCCCGAAGTGCGCCGAGCGTCGTGTCCAGCGAGGTCTGTGACCAAGACCGATACTGCGTGAAGTACCCGGTGCCGGTGTAGCCGTAGCCCGGGAAGCGGCCCTTGAACATCGTGTCCAGGTTCGCCAGCGAGTAGGCCAGCGATCGCCCGCCCTGCACGACGGACGCGAGTGCGTCGATGTCCGCCATGATCGGACCGAACACCTGGGTGGTTAGCGTCTTCGTATTTCGCAGCATGTCCGTCGTTTGACGCACAGCCTCAAGAAGTTGTTGCCCCTGCTGGATGTAGCTCATCAGGAGCTGACCGTGATTGAGAAGCTGGGTCCACTCGGTCGCGAATGCGCCTGCCCGTGCCGGCTGTGGCGCTTGCGCGAACGAGACTGCAAGAACCGTGACCGCGATCACACGTCGGCGCATGGTTGCCTCCACTTGAACTCGTAGTCGATCTGGTCGTAGTAGTCGGCCCAGCAGGTGAGAGTCTGGTCCTTTAGGAGCCGCGCCCGTCGCCGGAGCCAATCGCTTTGCCAGCAACCGCCGTTCTCCTCGATCAGTTCCTCCACCTGCTGCCGCTCCTGTCGGCCATTGACGCCGACAAAGGAGAGGGCGACGTTGTGGATTCCAAGCGAGACGAGACGTCGGCCAAGCGGCGAGATCACGTAGTAGTGCTGCTTGGGGATGCTCGTCTGCAGAATGTCCAGCTCGCGGTCGTTCAACCCGAGGCGCTCATAAAAGACCCTCGACGCGGGATTCTTTGCTTCGCCATTCGGCAGCAGAATCTTCGTCGGGCACATCTCCAGGACGACATCGCTGATGTCGGAGTTGCAGATGTCACTGAGGTTCTGCGTCGCCATCAGGACCAGCCCGTTCATCCGGCGCAAAGTCTTGAGCCAATCCCGCAGCCGGTCTCGAAAAACTTCGTTCCGAAGGTAGGCCCAGGCCTCATCCAGCGAGACCAGCGTCGGCGACCCGTCCAGCCGCTTCTCAATCCGGCGGAACAGGTAGAGCAGAACCGGGATGACGGCCTTGTCGTCGAGCTGGAGCAGGTTCTCTGTTTCGAATGTGACGAACCGACCCTCACCGAGAACGTCGTGCTCAGCGTCGAGGAGTTGTCCTAAGGGCCCGGAGAGCGTGTAGAACTGGAGCGCCTCCCGCACTTCCAGGTCCTGTACGTTCGCGCTCAACTCCGTCAGGGTGCGCGACGGAGAGAACCGCAACTGCGTCAGAGCATCCGTGATGGCATTCCGATGCTTCGGGGTGAAGACCAGGCCGTTCAGCCGGCACAGATCCTCCAGCCACGACGCAGCCCAGGTCAGATCCGCATCACTGTCGATCTCTCGCAACGGGCAGAACGCAAGGTCCGTCTTCTCACCCGCCAAGTCGTAGAACTCGCCTCCCGCGGCCCGGGTCAACATCCACAGCGAGTAGCCTTTGTCGAACGCAAACACCTGCGCCTGCGGATAGCGGAACCACTGCGCCGCGATCAGACCGAGAGCAGTAGACTTCCCGGCTCCTGACGGTCCGCACATCAGCGTGTGGCCGAGATCCGAGACATGAAGGTTGAACCGGAAAGGCGTTGCGCCGGCCGTCGCCGCGAACAGGAGAGGCGGACTCCCCTTCGGCATCAACCGCGACGGGTTCTCCCGAAGGCCCGCCCACACGGAGGTGATCGGCAGCAGATCGGCCAAGTTCAACGTGTGCAGCAGCACGCGACGAACGTTCCGATAGCCGTCGCCTGGCAACGTGCCGCGCCAGGCCTCCACCGCGTTCACCGTCTCCAGGCGGCATTGGAAGCCGAGGTTATGGATTCGCTTCATCACCGTGCGGATGTTCTCCTGCAGGCGGTCCAGATCATCGTCCAGGCAAACGATGTTGCTCGAGTACTGCGCAAACTGAACATCGCCAGACGAAGCGGCGGCCATCGCCTGTTCGGCATCTTCGGCCATTGCCTGCGCGTAGAGGTTCACCGCCCCGTTCTGAGTCCGGAGGATCTGATCCTTAAAGCCGCGCACTCGCGATCGCCACTTGCGGCGCGTCTTGTCGAGCATGGGCCGGGCCTCTTCGGGGTCGAGCAGCATCGCTCGGGTGCTCCAGCGATACTCCATGGGAAGCGAATCGATCTCCGCCAGTACGCCCGGAAAGCTCGCTTTGGGGAACCCGTCGATCGCGATTACGCGAATGTGGGACCTGCCGATGCGGGGCTCAATCCCCGCGCAGAAGTCATCGGTCGCCAGGACCTCGTTTAGGTAGACGGGAATATCTGGTAACGCGAAAGGATGGTCACCTCCGGAGATGCAGCGGCGAAGGTACGCCAGGAGCGAGTCGGTCGCGCGAGGGAACCCCAGTTCATCCGTAAAGTCGCATCGCCGCAAGCGCTCAACGCGGAAGAGTGATCCGAAGACGTTCTCAAATGCCTCCAGGCGAGCCTTGAATCGTTCCAGGACTCGCTGCACCACGCCCGCCTGTGATGCTCGTCGACCCTCAAACATCCAGCCGGTCACCTGTTCCTCCGCCTCAATGGGAGGCAAGTACGTCAGCGCCAGGAAGTATTCGCTCTCATAATGAGCGCCTTCCTCCATGAACTGTTGCCGTCGCTCGTCGTCGATGACGCGCGTCACGACATGCGGGAAGTGACCCTGCTCCGGATAGCCGGGTGCGCGCGAACGGATCAAGTCCGAGTGCAGCATCCACCCACTTCCCAGGCGAATCGCAGAGTTCAGGCGAGCCGTGAGAGCGGCCATCTCCTCGTGCGTGGCCGAGTGCATGTCCGGTCCGCGGTAGGACCAGGCCGCTAGCAACGAGCCGTCCTGCTGGAGCAGAATTCCGTCTTCAATCAGCGCGAACGGCAAGAGCAGATCCGCCAAGCCGCGGGCGCGCGTGCGATGCTCGGTCACCTGCATTGGACTACCTCCAGTGCGGCGGCGTCTCCCACGACGGACTATGCAGGCCACTCTTGGCCGGATAGAACTCCGCGTAGCGAACGTGCCGCAGATATACCTGACGCAGGATCGGATCGGCTTTGCCCATGCGTTGCAGGGCGCCCACCGATCCGACCCAAAGAACCACCGCGAGCAGAATGCCCCACCAGGACGCGAGGCTGAAGGCCAAGCCGGTAGCAACCATGACCATCACCAGAACCAGCTCCCGGTCGGCGCCGAGCAGCTGGTTCGGGCGATTGGCCGATTGGTAGATCGCCACTTCACGAGGCTTGTCAGCCGTGTCCGCCACCTAGATCACCGCTGCCGTCACACCGAAGGCGCTGGCCAGCATCGGCGCGGCGAACACCAGCACCGACACGACCAGGCCGATCATGCAGGCGCGACGCCCGAACTCCGTCAGTTCGCCGCCCCACAGCATCGCGCCGCCGGCAATCGCAATGCCGATCAAACCAATCGCATAAGCGACGGGCCCGGTCAGCGACGTCGCGATGAGCTGCATCGGACGCTCCCAGGGCAGTGTTCCGGACGTGGCCGCGTGGAGCCGCACGGCAAGCAGGAACGCCAACGCCAGCAGGATGGTCGCCTGCTTCTCAAACTTCTTTCCCCACAGACCCGCGCGCGGGGCCGCGATTCTTGTCATTGCTCAACCTCCTTCGTTCTCCTCGACCTACACGTACTCGACCTGGTATCGGCCATCCCGGTACCCCGTCACAAGCACTACCTCGCGGACCTTCCGCCCAGCCGAAATGCTGGGCTCTTGATCCACAAACACCACCAGATCCACGGCCTCTGCGATCAACGATTGCTGCGGTGCGGCTGTTGCCTCCGCGACAAGGCTTTCGAGCCGTAACAGCCCGCTCAGCGCGTCGTTGGCATGAATCGTCGCGACGCCGCCGGGATGCCCGGTGTTCCACGCCTTCAGCAGCGTGTGCGCCTCAGCGCCCCTCACCTCCCCGACAACAATGCGATTCGGCTTCAGCCGCATGCAGGCGCGTAGGCAGTCGAGCATCGAGACCTCGCCAATCGCGAGAAGGTCCACCGAGTTGCCAACCGCGCACTGCAGCTCGGTCGTGTCCTCGATGGTGATCACCCGGTCCTGTGGCGATACGTTCGCGATCACGTCCAGCAGCGCGTTCACGAAGGTGGTCTTTCCAGAGCCGGTAGACCCAACAACCAAGATGTTCTTTCTCGCTGCGACAGCGGCGCGGATGATCTCCGCGTGGGACATGCCCGCGACCGTGGCAGCGAAGGTATCGGCCCGCCGAGCACCATTCCGGGGATCGGTTCGCTGGGTCAGGATGCCAGCGATCTCGTACTCATCAAGGGTGAAGACCCTGCGGGGCCGGAGCCGGATCGCGAAGATTGGTGACCGGACCACCGGCGCGATCACACCCTCGAATCGGCTGCCATCGAGGGGAAGTTCCGCCTCCAGAATGGGCCGGTCCGCGTTCACGACTACGCCTTTGCTGGCCGCGACCGTTGCCAGCACATTCGCTGCCTGAGAGCGAGGCATGCAGCCGACCGGAAGAAACTCAGAGCCGCGCTGCTTGACCCACAGAGACGAATCGGGGTTGAGGACAATATCCTCGGTCGAATCCTGAGCGAGGTAGCTGAGGACGGTCTCTCCGAGTTCCCGGCGGAGCTTGGCCTCCAATCTCAGCCGCTGCTCGTCAGTGTGATGAAGAGGACTATTCTCCCTTGAACTCCCCGCGAATTCCGTGCTAATTCTGAGCATCGAAGACCAATCTCTCCACATCCGGTAGGTCACTCCGCCAAGTGCCTGGGACGAGGAGCAGCGATTCTTCGGTTGGGGAGTCTATGGCAGTTTTTGTGGTTCCTGCCGACTATTCCGAGGTCACGCATCCCAGCGTCACGCCGATCTGCGTCGCGGATACTGACCTCAACGGGACACCGGTGCATGCCGAGTGGATCGAACTCGGTGTCGTCCCCGCGGCAGAACGGCTGGTCCGGATCGCCGAGAGACACCTGTCCGACCGCTTCCGTGTGTCAGAGATCACAGAGCGCGCTGTGCACTCACTGTCGCGACGATTCGGGCCGAACGTCGGCGAGGCACCGGACCAGCGCATCATCGCTCACGCGCACGACCTGGCCATCACGCTGCGCGCAGGCGGACGCCGTGCTCGCAAGCTGCGCGATGTGGAGTTGTTCGACGAGACGTTGAACAACCTCGCGGAGCAGTTTGACTTCGTTGCCGCTCTAGAAGCTCGTCACACCTTAGACCGAATTCTGGAGAAGGTCGACGAGTTGGAACTCCATCACGTTCTCGAGATCCTACCGTACATGCTGCGTGACG
>CAYNDS010000169.1:0-10056 GCA_964395885.1 uncultured Solibacteraceae bacterium
CGCATCCGGAAAGACTTCGTCATCAACGTCTCCCACGAACTGCGCACCCCGCTCGCCTCGATTCAGGGCTATGCCGAGACGCTGCTCGACGGCGCCATCCACGACCCGCAGCACAGCATCCGGTTCCTCACCATCATCCGGCAGAATGCGGAGCGCCTTGCCGGGCTCACGGCGGACCTGCTCACGCTGTCCCGCATTGAGCAAGGCATCACCCGCTTCCAGTTCGCGTCCTACTACGTCAACAGCCTGCTCCGGAACTCGGTCGACACCCTCCAACCCCTGGCCGACCGCAAAAACGTCACCATCGAGCTCGACCCGGCGGCGGACGATGTCGAAGTTTTCTGCGACTCGGAAGCCGTCCACCAGATTCTCAGCAACCTCATCGACAACGCCATCAAGTACACGCCCGCCGGTGGGCTGGTCATGCTCACCGCAAAGGAAACCTCCACCGAGGGCTCCGGAATGGCCATGGTCGAAATCTGCGTCCGAGACTCGGGAATCGGCATTCCCGAAGCAGACCTGCCCCGCCTCTTCGAACGCTTCTACCGCGTCGACAAAGCCCGCAGCCGCGAAATGGGCGGCACGGGACTCGGCTTGGCCATCGTCAAGCACCTCACGCGCGCCCAAGGCGGCGAAGTGCGGGTCTCCAGCGATCTGGGGCGCGGCAGCACCTTCTGCTTCACCCTGCCCTCCCGCGACATCGGTCTGCAGGAGCACGGTATGGTTCAATCGGAATTAACGATATCGTAATTGAATCGAAATGCGGACTCGGTATCGTTTGGATGAATGAAAAAGATCGTTCTGATCGAAGATGATTCCGATCTGTACGCCCTGCTGAAGTACAACCTCGAAAAGGAAGGCTTCCAGATGGTGGGCTCACAGACAGGCAAGGGCGCGATTGACCTGTGCCGGCGCGAGCGTCCGGACCTCATCCTGCTCGACATCATGTTGCCCGATTCGGACGGGCTCGACATCTGCAAGGGCATCCGTCAACATCCGGAACTCTCGCACATTCCGGTGATTTTTCTCACCGCCCGCGCCTCGGAAACCGATCGTATCGTCGGGCTCGAACTCGGCGCCAATGACTACATCGTCAAGCCGTTCTTCGTCCGGGAACTGATTGCCCGCATCAAGATCCACTTCCGCGGACAGGCAGCTCCCAGCCGCGTGCTGAAGTCCGGTCCGCTGGAGCTTGACCGCACCAGCTGCCGCGTGCGGCTCACCGAGTCCGAACTCGCGCTCACCGCCACCGAGTTCCGTCTTCTCGAGTTCCTGATGTCGCGCCCCGGCATCGTCTTCAGCCGGGAGCAACTGCTCGACGCCGTCTGGGGTCACGATCGTGCGGTAACCGATCGGACCGTCGACGTCTATATTCTCCGCCTCCGGCAGAAGATCGAGTCCGACCCGACCAATCCATCTTTTATTCGCTCGGTACGCGGCTTTGGATACAGTTTCAATGAGTCAGTGACACAGACTGCAGGGGCGGCGTAAGTCAGACCGGGATCATGGATTTGTCACTTGATTGACACTGAAAGCTTATCCCGTGTTAACGCCGGCAAGTTAGGGTAACTTCCGGTACGCTCAATGAAGAGACTCGTTGCCGGATTTCTCGCGCTCTGCGCGGTTGCCTTCGCGCAGACTCCGTCGCGCGTAACGATTGCGAATTACGCGGGCTACAACGCGCTCGCACCGGTCGCTCCGGGTTCCTTGGCTTCGGCCTATGGCACCTTTGGCAATGTCACCCTCACCGCGGTTCCCGGTAATCAGCTGAACCCGATGCCTCGGACGCTGGCCGGCATTGTGGTTCGCGTTGCCGGCACGGACGCGCCGCTGTACTTCGTCTCCTCCGGTCAGATCAACTTCGTGGTGCCTGTCGGCACGCCCACCGGCGCGCAAACCGTGGAGGTCCTGAGTGGCGGCACCGTGATCGCGCGCGGACCGATCAACGTCTATGACGTTGGACCTGCGCTGGCCACCATCAACCAGGATGCCGCTCGCCCCGGCTTGATCGTCAACGCCGACGGCAGCCTGAACCTGACCACGCCGATTGCGCGTGGAGGAATCGTCCTCGTGTTCGCCACCGGATGCGGCGCCACGTCCCCGGCCTCGCCCGACGGCGCACCCCCCACCGCGACTGCGAATGTCGCCGCCCGCGTCCGCGCGTTTGTCTCGGTTCATGAAGCCGAAGTCGTCGGCGCGGCAGCCAGCGGACAGTTCCCCGGCATCTGCCAGGTGAACATCCGCGTTCCCAACCAACCCATCGTCTCCGGTACGGTGCCGCTGTTCCTCACGGTGAACGGCATCGCCAGCAACCCGGTGACTCTCCGCGTTCAGCAGTAGGCCTTACCCAAAATGACAAAGCTTTTCGGCGCACTCGCGCTTGCTCTATCCTTGGCCGCCCAGACTCCGACCGGCGGTACCGGAACCGTCTCCGGAACGGTGTTCGATGCCGTCAACGGGCGTCCGCTCCCGCTGATCCAGGTGGAAATCGACGGCATGTCGGATTCCCGCATGGTCACCGACACGGCGGGCAAATTCACGCTGTCGCTCACTCCCGGCAAGTACAAGCTGCGCTTCAGCGGCCCAAACCACATCGAGACCACCGTCGAGGATGTCGCCGTCACCGCCGGACAGGTGACCGAAGCGTCCACCGTTATGCAGCAGAAGGGCGCCGTTACGACCGTCGAAGTGATCGAAAAAGTAGGCGCCGTCGCATCCAATGCGGAGTCGATCCTCACCGAGCGCAAACTCGCGACCACCGTCAGTGACTCGATTTCCAACGAGGACATGAAGAACTCCACCGCCTCCGATGCCGCCGGCGCGCTCGAAAAGGTCACCGGCGTGTCCGTTGTGGACAACGGCTTCGTCTTCGTTCGCGGTCTCGGCGAGCGCTATTCGGCCACCATGCTGAACAACGCCATGATCCCGACCACCGAGCCGGAGCGCCGCGTGGTGCCGCTCGACCTGTTCCCCTCCTCGCTCATCGACAACATCAAGGTGCTGAAGACCTACAGCCCGGACCTGCCGGGCGAGTTCTCCGGCGGTCTCGTCCAACTGCAGACCGTCGAGTTCCCCACCCAGAAGTCGCTGAACGTCAGCGTCAGCTACGGCTTCAACTCCCGCACCACGTTCAACCGCTTCGACAGTTTCCGCGGCGGCAGCCGGGATTCGCTCGGCTTCAACGACGGCACGTTCAGTCTGCCGTCGCTCATTCCGGACGACCGCCGTCTGTTCGTCGGCAACTTCACGGACCAGCAGTTTCAGGAGTTCGGGCGCGCCTTCCCGGTGAACTATGAAATCGCGCCGGTCTCCTCGATGCGCCCCGCCCAGACCTACTCCATCAGCGGCGGCAACTCCTTCGGTAAGTTCGGCCTTGTCGGCGCCATCACCTTCACCAACCATCCGCAGCGGTACGGGGAACAGCGCGCCTTCCTCTCGAACGTCGGCGGCGGCCAGGCGGGCATCTTCTCCAACTATCCGCAGTTCGACGCCGACACCGAGGCCACGCGTCTCGGCGGCGTCCTGAATGCGGCCTACCGCTTGAATGCGTCGAACAAGCTGATCTGGCGCAACACGCTCACCCGCGACAGCGACAAGGAAGCCCGCGTCTTCCGCGGACTGAACGGCGGCATCAACACCGACATCGAGTCCACGCGCCTGCGCTTCGTCGAGCGCCAGATTGTCTCCACCGGCATCGAAGGCGACCATGCCGTGGCGAAGCTCGGCAACAGCGTCTTCCACTGGCAGTTCACGTTTTCCGATTCGCGCCGCAATGAGCCGGACCTGCGCGAAACCATTCGCGGCCGCGAAACCGGCTCCCGTGACCCGTTCACCTACGTCAACCTGCCGGAATCCGGCTTTCGCTTCTTCAACAACCTCGTCGACCGCATCTATGAACCGCAGGGCGACTGGTCGAAGCCCTTCTTCAAGGGTTCCCTCAGCGGCCTGTTTAAGGTCGGCTTCCGCGGCACCGTGCGGCGGCGAGATTTCGACGGGCGCCGCTTCCGCTACTTCCCTGTCCGCGCCGGCACGATCGACTTCACCCAACCGACCAATGTCGTGCTCGGGACCAACAACATTCGCCCGGACGGCTTTGTTCTCCGCGAGATCACGCGCGGCACTGACAAATACACGGCCGAGATGGACATCTACGGCGGCTATGCCATGGCCGACATTTCGCTCGGGCCCAAGTGGCGCTTGGTCAGCGGTCTCCGGGTCGAGGATGCCAACATCTTCGTCCGTACTCTCGACCCTCTGGTGCCGGGCGGCGTCCCCTCCCTCGCCAATCTCGTCAATCGCGACCTGTTGCCCTCCGTCAACCTCATCTACGCCCGCACCGCGAGGCAGAACCTCCGCTTCGGCTATGGCCGCACGGTCAACCGTCCCGATTTCCGTGAACTCTCGCCCTTCGAATTCACCAACGTCGTCGGCGGCTTCTCGACTGTCGGAAACCCCAACCTGCAGCGTGCCGTGATCGATAACTTCGACGCCCGCTGGGAGTGGTTCCTCGGCGGCAACCAGGTTATCGCCGCCAGTTACTTCTTCAAGCAATTTCAGAACCCCATCGAGCAGGTCTACTTACCCACCGCCTCCGAGTTACGGCAAAGCTTCATCAATGTCGACAAGGCGCGCAATCAAGGCGTCGAGCTGGAGCTCCGCAAGAATCTCGGCTTCGCCTCCAAACGCCTGTCGGACTTCGCGACACAGGTGAACTTCACCTTTGTCGATTCCAACGTCATCATCCCCACCGACCGCTTCGTGCAGTTGACCACGCGCCAGCGGCCTCTGATGGGTCAGTCCCGATTCATCTACAACATCATCACCGAGTGGGTGAAGCCGAAGTTGCGGTCACAAGCCCGCTTCTACGTCAACTCCGTCTCCCGCCGAATTACTGACGTCGGCACCTTCCGCCTGCCGGACGTCTACCAGGAACGCAACACGTTCCTCGATTTCGTTTATCAGTTCAACCTTCGTGAGGACGGCAAGTGGACGCTCCGCTTCAATGCCGAAAACCTTACGGACAACCGATATCGATATACGCAGGCGAATTTCTCGGTGCGCAGCTTCCAGATTGGAAGAACGTACACCATCGGGACCAGTTACTCCTTCTTCTAAGTCGAACGAATCAGAAAGGACGCTTCAAATGGCAAGCAAATACTTCAAGCCGGCCGCGGTGGCCCTGATCGCCACCCTCAGCTGGGCCGACGGATTGGCCGACGCGCCGGCAATCAGCGCCTCCGACGCCGCCCGGCAGATGGAGGGCGTCACCCAGTTCGCCACCTCCGCCGCGATGTGGGTCTGGACCGATAAGGTCGTCTACCAGCCGGGAGAGCCCCTCACCGTGCGTTGGACGGTGAAGGCCAACAACGACTTCTACCCCTACACCATCGTCGCTTTCCGGCAGAACAACCAGACCGGCCAGCGCTTCTTTCTGCCCGGCGTGCAGAACAGCCCGCAGACTCCGAGCGACATCTTCGGCAACACCATTGAGGCCGGCTTTCGCATCACCCGCATCCCGGAAGCGAACAAGCAGATCATCGTCGGCGCCGGCGGTACCCTGGTCTCCTCCACCGTCGCGATTCCGGAAGAGTTCGGCATGCACACCATCGTGGTGCAGCTGCGCGACTACACCGGCACTCGGGTCGTAAAGTCCGCCTACTGGAAGTTCGGCGTCGTGCGCGCGTTTGAAGATCTCACGGGCAACATCACCGCCAACCGCACGTTGACGAATGACCGAGCGTACCGTTTGCGCGGCATCGTCACCGTCCGCCAGCAGGCGACCGTGACGATTGAGCCCGGCACATTCATCATCGGCCAGCCTGGCTCGCAGCCGCCCTCGGCCCTGCTCGTGTCCACCGAAGGTCGCCTCGTCGCCAATGGCACCCGCACGCGCCCCATCATCATGACCAGCAGCCAGCCGGTCGGCTCCCGCCAGCGCGGCGATTGGGGCGGCCTGATCATGCTCGGCCGCGCTCGCGTCAACGATCCGGGCGGCAGCCTGCAGATCGAAGGTCTGCCGGACCTGCCGGAGACCCGCTACGGCGGCACCGACGATAACCATGACTGCGGCAGCCTTCGCTACGTCCGCGTCGAGTTCGCCGGTTCCCTGCTCCGCCCGAATGAAGAGACCAACAGCTTCACCTGGGGCGCTTGCGGCGTCGCCACCCGCGGCGAGTATCTGCAGGCTCACTACGGCCTCGACGACAGCTTCGAATGGTTCGGCGGCTCCAACGACGCCAAGTACCTGGTGGGCACCTACGGCGCCGACGACTATATCGACGGTCAGATTGGCTGGCGCGGACGCATTCAGCACGTGCTCGCCGTCGGCAACGACGACCTCTCCAACCGCGCCATCGAAATGGACAACTATGAGCGCCAGTTCGACGCCCGGCCCCTCGGCAAGCCCTTCGTCTACAACGCCACCTTCGTCGGCGGCGGCAACCGCGGCTTTGACGAAGCCGACTCGCCCTGCATCTTCCTCCGTCGCGGCGCCGGCGGCGTCTACGCCAACCTTCTCTGCTTCAACTGGATCAGCCGCACCCTCGGCGGAGCCAACTTCGACAGCATGACCCCGAACATCACCAGCGGCGACCTCGCCATCAACGGCGTCCTCAGCTGGGACAACGGCCGCAACGTCGCCACCGGCACGCCGCGCGCCAACACCCTCACCGATCAGGTGGTGCCGGAATTCCGCACCCCCGTCGAGAACGGCCGCTTCCCCAACTTCGTGATCGCCAACCCGATGCTGCGCCGCCCGCTGGAGCGCTCCGACCCGGACTTCCGCCCCATGCTCGGCTCACCCGTCTACCGCGCCAACTGGATTGCCCCGCCCGATGACGGCTTCCTTGATCAGTGGGCCAACTACATCGGCGCCTTCGGCGATGTCGATTGGACCGAGGAGTGGACCACCTTCCACCAGGAGCAGGATCTGCGCCCCTAACGGCGCCTGCTCCTAGCGACCTTCCAGGCCGCCGCGGGTGATCGATTTGCGCTTCGCTTCCAGCGTCGATCGAATCGCCCCGGCGGCCAAACTTTTGATCACCGGCGCAAACAGTGCGTTCAACGCCGACGGCAACTGCCGCGACAGCGTCACCGATTCGCACTCCGCATACACGCCGCCGTCCCGCTCCACCAGCCGCCAGTACGAATTCATCGCCCACAGAAAGCCGTAACCGGCGCCCGGCTCCAGCACCGTTTCCTTCGGAGTGCCCGCGTCGCGCACCTCGCGAACCTCCGTCGACTCCGACCGGCTGTAGACGCGCCCCCCATCGAACCGGACGTACTCGACGCGGTGCTTCGTGTCGATCACCGCCGTGATCACCGTCTTTTTCCGCAGCCGCAGATAGATGTCGAAGGTATCGCCGTCACGGCGCAGCAGACGCGACGCGTCCACGCCCTCGTACAGCCGCGAATGATCGTCGTAGGCCTGATCCACGCGGAGCACCTGCGCCAACGTCACGCCGGGCAGAAACACCGTCCCCACCCAGTGCTCGATTCGTCCGCCGTCCACCGTGGGCGTCTCCCGGCGCTGCGCCGGAACTTCGCCCCGCCGCGCCGCCGCCAATCGCTCCGGATCTTCGTCCGCCCACAACCGGCCAGCTTCCACACTCGTCCGCACGGAAGGCTCCACCCGCGCGGCATACTCGGCGAACGCCTGGCGAATCGAACCCGTCAGCTCCGCCGCCGGCAGTGAGGAGCATGCAGCCAGAACCGCTAAACTGAGACTAGGTCCCCGCAAAACTTCATGCTATCAGCCACGGAACGCCGTCAGGCGCTTTACGACGCCCTTTCCACCCGCATCCTCGTGCTCGATGGGGCAATGGGCACCATGCTCCAACAGCGCAATCCGACCATCGAGGATTGGGGAGGCCCGAAGTTCGAAAACTGCTCGGAGAACCTGCTGTTCACCCGTCCGGACTGGATTCGCGACGTCCACCGCGCCTACTACCGCGCCGGCTCCGACATTGTCGAAACCAATACCTTTGGCGGCCACCTCGTCACGCTCGCTGAGTTCGACCTCGAAGACCGCATCCACGAAGTCAACTCCCTCGCCGTCCGCCTGGCCCGCGAGGCCGCCGCTGAGTTTGAAGCCGTCGACGGCCGCGTCCGCTTCGTCGCCGGATCCATGGGCCCCACCACCAAGGCCATCACCGTCACCGGCGGCGTCACGTTCGACTATCTCCGCCAGGGTTACTATCTCCAGGCCAAGGGCCTCATCGACGGCGGCGCCGACATCCTGCTGCTCGAAACCTGCCAGGACACCCGCAACGTCAAGGCCGGCCTCCTCGCCATTCAGCAACTCGGCCGCGAACTCGGCTACCGCATCCCCGTCATGGTCTCCGGCACCATTGAGCCCATGGGCACCATGCTCGCCGGGCAGACCGCCGATGCCCTCTACGCCTCCGTCTCCCACATGGACCTGTTGTCCATCGGCCTGAACTGCGCCACCGGTCCGGAGTTCATGACGGACCACATCCGCACGCTCCATGAGATGGCCGCCACCACGCGCATCTCCTGCTACCCCAATGCCGGACTGCCCCGCGAAGACGGCACCTACGGCGAAACGCCCCAAACCCTCGCCGCCCAGCTTGCCAAGTTCGTTGACCACGGCTGGCTCAACATCATCGGCGGCTGCTGCGGCACCACCCCGCCCCACATCCAGGCCATCGCCAAGATGGTCGACGGCCGGGCCCCGCGCACTGTCGGCTCCTCGCGTCACCGCACGTATTTCTCCGGCATCGAACTCGTCGAGGCCGACGATTCCACCCGCCCGCTGCTCGTCGGCGAACGCACCAACGTCATCGGCTCCCGCCTCTTTAAGGACTTGATCGCCCAGGAAAAGTGGGAAGAAGCCACCGAGATTGCGCGCCGCCAGGTCCGCGGCGGCGCCCACATCATCGATGTCTGCCTCCAATCCTCCGACCGCGACGAGGCCGCCGACATCCCGCCCTTCTACGAGAAGCTGATCCGCAAGATCAAGGCTCCTCTCATGATCGACACCACGGACCCGAAGACCGTCGAACTGTCGCTCACCTACTCCCAGGGCAAGGCCATCATCAACTCCATCAACCTGGAGGACGGTGAAGAGAAGTTCGAACTCATCTGCCCGCTGGTGAAGTCCTATGGCGCCGCCGTCATCATCGGCACCATCGACGAGGACCCCGTGCAGGCCCAGGCCTTCACGCGAGAGCGCAAGCTCGCCGTGGCCCAGCGCAGCGTCGCCGTTGCGACCGAGAAGTTCGGCCTCCCGCCGGAAGACATCATCATCGACCCCCTGGTCTTCCCCTGCGCCACCGGTGACGAAAACTACATCGGCGGCGCCGTCGAAACCATCGAAGCCATCCGCCTGATCAAGGAACAGATCCCGCACGTCAAGACGGTCCTCGGCATCTCCAACATCTCCTTCGGACTGCCCGCCGCCGCCCGCGAAGTCGTCAATTCCGTCTTCCTCTACTACTGCACCAAGGCCGGCCTCGATCTCGCCATCGTCAACACCGAAAAGCTGGAGCGCTTCGCCTCCATTCCGATCGAAGAGCGCCGCCTCGCCGAACATCTGCTCTTCAACTCACCGCCGGAATCGGTCAGTGACGACCATCCGGCCGCCGCCCTGCTCCGCAACGTGCCGGAAGACTGGCGGCAGCAGTCGCGCGAGCAAAAGGCAGCCGTCAATCAGTT
The DNA here is from genome assembly GCA_964395885.1 of uncultured Solibacteraceae bacterium. GTDB lineage: Bacteria > Acidobacteriota > Terriglobia > Bryobacterales > Bryobacteraceae > JAPKYZ01. The sequence continues at coordinate 9,676 of CAYNDS010000169.1, forward strand.
CCACATCGCCGCCATCGCCGAGCACTTCCGCGGCCGCACCGCCAAGGCCAAGCCGAAGAAAGACGACCTCCCTCTCGATGACCGTCTCGCCAACTACATCATCGAAGGCTCCAAGGACGGCCTCGTCGCCGACCTGGAACGGAAGCGAGCCGAAGGTGCCGCCCCGCTCGACATCATCAACGGCCCGCTCATGAAGGGCATGGATGAGGTGGGCCGCCTGTTCAACAACAACGAACTGATCGTTGCCGAAGTGCTGCAATCGGCCGAAGCGATGAAGGCCGCCGTCAGCCACCTGGAACAGTACATGGAGAAGGCCGACACCGCCACGCGCGGCAAGATGCTGCTTGCGACAGTCAAGGGCGACGTCCACGACATCGGCAA
>CAYNDS010000170.1:0-9958 GCA_964395885.1 uncultured Solibacteraceae bacterium
TCTCTACGCTCTGGCGAATATCGCCGTGCTGCCGGGTTGGTTTCTGATGGCCGCCGCGCCGCGCTGGCGCCGAACGCAACTGCTGGCCGGCGTGATTTGGCCGTTGCTGCTCGCGATGCTCTACCTTTTCCTGTTTGTCCGGAACTTCGCCTCCGCCACGGGAGACTTTCGGACGCTCGCCAACCTGGCAACGTTGTTTCAGAATCCCTGGGTGATGCTGGCGGGCTGGGTTCACTTCCTCTGCTTCGACCTCTTCATCGGGGCCTGGGCGTTGCGCGACTCGCAGAAACGCGGAATCCCCCATTGGATGATGTTGCCCTGCCTACTGCTTACGCTCATGATGGGACCGCTTGGCTTTGCGTCATACTGGGCGATCCGCTTCTGGATGGCGCCGAAGGATCTGGAGGCATGAACCTTGCCGTCTTCTGGGCCGGCTTGAAACTGTCTTCCCCTGTGCTGACCTGGGTCAGCGTTGCTCATGTGGTCGCTTTGTTGTTCCTGTTTGCTGCCATTTGGCTGGATGGCAGGCAGGTGCTGGGCATCAACACCTGGATCAAGCCTGCAAAGTTCGTCGCCTCCAACGCGATCTATCTCGGGACACTGGCCTGGCTGCTGAAGGATCTGAAGCCAGGTCCCGCGATGCGCAGCACCGGGACCGCTCTGGCCGTGGTGATGACTCTGGAGGTTCTCCTGATCGTCGTGCAAGGCGCGCGCGGGGTACGCTCTCACTTCAATGTCGGCGATCCGTTGAACCTGGCCGTCTTCAGCGCGATGGGCGTGCTGATCCTGATCAATACGCTGGCCGTTGCCGGCATTGCCCTCTGGTCGTTTGCGCCGCGAGCCTGGCTGACGCCTGGGTATGCCTGGGGCATCCGTCTGGGGCTGCTGCTGTTTCTCGCCGGCAGTTTGCAGGCAGGGTTCATGCTGGGGCGGATGTCCCACACTGTTGGAGTCCCCGACGGCGGGCCGGGACTGCCATTCCTGAACTGGTCGACCACGGCCGGTGACCTCCGGATCGCGCACTTCGTCGGCATCCATGGACTGCAGGTGCTGCCGCTTGCCGGATGGTGCATCGACCAAACCGGCGTCGCGCGTCCGGAACTGGCCTTGGGCGTCGTGGCTGTCGCGTACTTTGGCGTGTTTGTTCTGCTGAACCTGCAGGCGCTTGCCGGCAAGCCCCTCTTCTTCTAGCCCGCTCCTCTGGCTCGGATTCAGCGTTACACTGGGCGGCGTGACGCGACGAGAACTCCTTGCTTTGCTGGCAGCCGGGCCCGCGCTGCCTGCCGCCGCTGCGGTCCCGTTCCGCTTGGGCGTGACGGATTGGAACCTGCGCCAGTCGTCGCAGTTGGAAGCCGTGTCGATGGCTGCCTCGCTCGGTTTCGAAGGCGTCGAGATCTCGCTCGGCCGCAAGCCCGTCGACGGCAGCCTTCCCCTTTCGGCGCGCGACGTTCAGGACCGCTACCTGGCGGCAGCAAAGCAGCATCGCATCGCCCTGGCAGGCACATGCCTCGACATCCTTCACGTGAACTATCTGAAGTTGGACAAGTTGGGCGAGAAATGGGTTGCCGATAGCATTCCGGTGACCGCGCGGTTGAAGGCTGGTCAGGTCCTGCTGCCCTTTTTCGGGAAGGGGAAGCTCGAAACGGAAGCCGAGATGGACTACGTGGGCGACATCCTTCGAAACATCGCTCCCGTTGCCGAGGAAGCTGGAGTCGTCCTCGCGCTCGAGACCACCCTGAACGCGAAGGGCAATCTTCGCATTGCCGATCGGAGCCGTTCGAAAGCGGTCCAGGTGTACTATGACTGCGGAAATCTCAAGGTGGCCGGCTTCGACCCGATTGCGGAATGGTACGCCATGAAGGATCGCGTCTGCCAGATCCACATCAAGGACAATCCCCATTACCTCGGGGAAGGCTCAATCGACATGGCAAAGGTGATGGGGCTGATTCGGCAGGCGTCGTTCTCCGGTTTTGTGAACCTCGAAACCGACTCTCCGGCGAAGGACATTGCCGGGGACATGCGGCGGAATCTGGCCTACATCCGGCGACTGCTCGCGTAGGCGGTTGCGTGCCACCTGACACAGGTGAATGGCGCCGGGCCGGACCCGGAAAGGGACCTAATAAATCCAGCTTGTGCCTTTGATTACAATTCTGTCGTACGGCTGGATGTACTTCTGTTTTGTTCATCGTGGCGACATTTTTCTGTTGACAAATAATGGAAACGCAGGCATATTCGACTGCGGAACTCGTTTCCCCTGGCTGTGTAAACTTCAACAAAGTGTAAGAGGTCCGCGCATGACCTTCCAAGTCGGCGAGAAGGTGGTCTACCCCAACCAAGGGGTCGCCACGGTCGAGAACATCGGAGCCCGGTCGTTCGGGAGTCAACCCGAACACTATTATTTGCTTCGGATCGCCTATTCCAGCATGACGGTCACGGTGCCGTTCTCCCACGTCCAGCACCTGGGGTTGCGGAAGGTCACGAAGCCAAGTGATGTTGCCAAAATCCTGGAGTACCTCGCCTGCGGTAACTGCAAGTGCAGTGCCGACTGGAAGGCGCGCTTCAAGGAGAACTCTGACAAGATGCAGAACGGAAGCCTCCTGGAGATCGCTCAGGTCTTCAAGAGCCTCGTGATTCTGCAGCACGAAAAGCCGTTAAGTTTCCGTGAAAAGAAGATGTTGGAGCGAGCCCGGCAGATGATGATCGCTGAGGTCTCCGCAGCCCGTGCTCTGTCTGACCTCGACGCAATCTCGGTGCTCAGCACGGCTTTGGCGAAGAGCGCGCTCCGCTTCCCGGAGGCGTTGTAGGTTCTCTCTTCCTGTTGGCCGTACTCGCCTTTGACGGCTCGTCGGCCCTGAGACACACTCAACGGGCGGTTGCGTTTGGAGCGCGGCCGCCCGGTTCGTCGTCTTTGGCCCAATTACAGGGCTACATCACCACACAACTCAAGGCTGCTGGATGCCAAGTGGAACTGGAAGCCTTCACGGCGAACACCCCGGCCGGACCGGTGGGAATGAAGAATCTCCTGTGCCGGCTGAAGGGTACGGCACCAGGGGCGAGAGCGCTGGTGGTTTCCGGGCACTACGACACAAAACCCATGCCGGGCCGCAACTTCGTGGGGGCCAACGACGGTGGATCCTCCACCGGCTTCCTTCTCGAACTGGCACGCGTCGCCGCACGGACGCCTCGCAAGCGGGATCTCTGGATTGTGTTTTTCGACGGTGAGGAGGCGTTCGCTCAGTGGAACGCGACAGACTCCCTTTATGGAAGCCGTCACCAGGCGACAAAATGGGCCTCCACCGGCTTCCTGGCTCGGATTGACGCGCTGATCAACGTGGACATGATCGGTGACCGGGACCTGAATCTATTGCGCGATGTGAACTCCTCCCCGGAACTGGTAAACCTGATCTGGCGCGTCGCCGCCGACCTCGGCGTCAAGCAGCACTTTGAAGACGCGCAGACGGCGATGGAAGACGATCATATGCCCTTCCGGCGCATGGGCGTGAATGCGATTGACCTGATCGACTTCGAGTACGGGCCGTTGAACCGGTGGTGGCACACAGAGCAGGACACGCTCGACAAACTGAGCGCCCAAAGCTTCACGGTGGTAGGCCGGGTCGTCGTCGAGGCTCTGCGGAGGCTGGACGCGAAGTGACGCGGCGGGAACTGCTGGGCGGCGTCGCGCTGGCCTGGCGCAAGGGCAACGCGGAGGCGGCTGCCGCGATCGTTGATCAGCACATCACGTCCGGATCCGTGGAGTCCGCTGCCCTTCTCGTACGCGGTCCGGACGGCACGCTGGAGCGCGGCTTCGGCAAAGCGAAGGCCAACACGCCGTTTCTGATCGCGTCCATTACCAAGCCGATGACGTGCTCGGCGGTTCTGCTCTTGCGGGACCGCGGCGAGCTACGCCTGACGGATCCCGTTCGCAAGTTCCTGCCCGGCTTTGCCGGTGGAGAACGTGACCGCTGCACTATCCAGCACTTGTTGACGCATACTTCCGGACTGCCGGACATGCTTCCCGAGAACGTGGCGCTCCGGCAAAAGCACGCTCCGCTGAGTGAGTTCGTGCGGCTGACCTTGACCACGCCGCTCCTGTTCGCGCCGGGCGAGCGGGTCAGCTACCAGAGCATGGGCATCCTGCTGGCGGCATCAATCGTCGAGAAGATCACCACGAAGCCGCTTCGCGAGTTTCTGGCGGCGGAGTTGTTCGGGCCGCTCGGCATGCGGGCGACGTCACTCGGACTGGGGGGCCGGAACACTCGCGATTGCGCGCGTGTCCAAGTAGATGAAGTGACCGACTACGACTGGAACAGTCCGTACTGGCGCGACCTCGGGGCGCCGTGGGGTGGCGCGCATTCAACGGTGGCCGACGTGGCGCGACTCCTGGAGGCGGTGGCAAGGGGACGGGGGCCATGGAAGGCGGGCACGACGGCGGAGATGCTGCGGGTCCAGACGCCAGGGCTGAACGAGCCTTGGGGCCTGGGTTGGGTGCGCGATGCGGCGAAGCTGGGCGCGGGCTGCTCGGCGGAGACGTTTGGGCACTCGGGCTCGACGGGCACGCTCGCGTGGCACGATCCGGCGGCGAAGTCGACGTTCGTGCTGTTCACGTCACTGCCGGCAGCGCGGTCGAACGCGACGGTGATTCAGCCGGCGTCCGACGCGGCAAGCCGAACATAGCTGCCAGCGGGCTGGCCCGCCAGCAGCTTTAAACTCGATCATGGGGTGGGAGGAACGTAGTCGCAACTTTGCTGCGGACATTCGACACAAGTACCTTGTCGAATTACGCAGAGAGCGACTGTGCAGGTATTGCTTCCATTCTCGCACCGTATGCAGCTTCCAATTGCGTCCTTGCACCGGAAATAGCCGCCTTGCTGAGGAGAGAAGTTGGCGAGTTGAAGTTGAGCAACCGGCTCGCACACCTTGCCGGGTTGCTTAGCGATCAAACGGTCACTGCTGAGTGCCGGAGGGAGGGGGGAAGATGTTGTCCTTTAAGTCTTGGCTCCAAATTGTGCCATCACTGAAAAGGACCCGCGTAACACCAACTTCAAGGAGCACCTCCTTCTCCCGTGACGCGCTCCGCTGGGCCAACGTGGACTTTACATCGTGGTACGCCACAAGATGCGTGTAGAGTTCACTAGCTGCACCTTTCGCGAGCGGACGCCTTACGGGATCACCAACAATAAGCCCCAGGCTTCGGCGCTGTCCGCTGGACGGCAAGACCGCCGCGCCTATTGCCACAGCTAGTACGTCCCGATCACCCGCATTCTGAACGACTACCTTGTCGACCAGAAAATCCTGTGATGCAGTGACCGAAACCACGGTTACCGGCGCAGTTGTTTGGCCGGTCGCCAGTCGCAAAGACACCGAAGTCTCTTGCGCTGCTAGAGAGACCATGCTTCCCAAGATCAGAAGAAGTCTCATTGTGTACCTCCGCGGCAAGCTTACGCCTCGCCTGCAGAGAAAGCAAGCCAAAAGTTCACGAAGAGTATGTCTCGTCAAGCCACGTCTTCCAACTCAGACGAGACCTGCTCCCACTGCGCTTCCAACTCGCCGATACGGGTCCGTTTGGCACCGAGGTCTTGTGCCAACTGTTGCGCGTCGGCTCCGGCCGTGCCGAGGCGTTCGGAGATCGCGACGCACTCCGCTTCGAGTGCGGCGATTTCGGCTTCGATCGTCGATACGCGATCCTGCAGTTCCTTCAGTTTGATCGGGTTCACCTTGCGCTTCGGCTTCGCCGGGCCGGGGACCGCAATCGGCTTTAGAATCGGCGTGCCGTTCGCGTTCAGGCCTGCCGCTTCGTTTGCCTTGCGCCACAGGTAGTCTTCGTAGTTGCCCGGGTAGATCTCGACCTTGCCTCCGCCGACTTCGAAGACGCGCGTGGCCAGGTTGTCGATGAAGTAGCGATCGTGCGAAACGAAGACCAGCGTGCCGTTGTAGTTCTGCAGTGCCTCCAGCAGCACGTCCTTGGCGCGCATGTCGAGGTGGTTGGTCGGCTCGTCAAGCAGCAGAAAATTCGACGGGTTCAGCAGCATGCGCGCCAAGGCATAGCGATTGCGCTCGCCGCCGGAGAGCACACCGATCTTCTTGTAGACGTCTTCCTCGCTGAACAGGAACGAGCCGAGGATGTTGCGGAGTTCAGTCTCGGTGCGGCGCGGCCCGACGTCGCGGATGTCGTCCAGAATGCGGGCGTCAGCATCGAGCGCCTTGTACTGGTCCTGCGCGAAGTAATCGGGCTCAGCGTTGTGGCCCAGCTTGTATTCGCCGTTGGTGGGCGGTTCGGCACCGGCCAGCAACTTGATCAACGTCGATTTGCCTGCTCCGTTGTGGCCCACCAGGGCAATCCGGTCTCCGCGCTCGATCACGAATCGCGCGCCATCAAAGACACGCTTTTCGCCATAGTGCTTGGCGACGTCCACGAACTCAGCAACGATGCGGCCACTCGCCTTAGGCTGCGGAAACGTGAAGTGGATCGTCTTCTCTTCCGGTGGCAGTTCGATGCGCTCGATCTTCTCCAGTTCCTTGATCCGGCTCTGCACCTGCTTGGCCTTGGTGGCCTGGTAGCGGAAACGGCTGATGAAGGCTTCCAGTTGTTCAATGCGCTCCTGCTGGTTCCGCTGGGCGGCCTGCAACTGGGTCAGGCGCTCTGTCTTTTGCGCCAGGTATCCGGAGTAGTTCGCCTTGTAGATGGTGATCTTCTTGTTCCAGATCTCGGCGGTGCGATCGACCGTGACGTCGAGGAAGTAGCGGTCGTGCGAGATCAGGACGAAGGCGTTCGGGTAGTTCTTGAGGTAGTCCTCCAGCCAGTTGCGCGCTTCCAGATCGAGGTGGTTGGTCGGCTCGTCCAGTAACAGCACTTGTGGCTTGGCCAGCAGGAGTTTCGCCAGCGCCACGCGCATTTGCCATCCGCCGGAGAACTCCTCCGTGCGGCGATGCCAGTCGTCCTTGGGGAAGGCCAACCCGTCGAGAATGGTGCCTACCTGCGCTTCTGTGGTGTAGCCGTCGCGATTCTTGAACTCGCTGTCAAGCGAATGGAGACGGTCGGCGGCGGCCATGTACTCGTCGCTCATCGGGTCAAGGTCGGCCAGGGAGTGAGCCAGCGTCTCCATTTCGCGCTCCATGTCGTGGAGGTTGGAAAAGACGCTCAGGCACTCTTCGAAGACTGTGCGCCCGGTCATGTGCAGGCCATCCTGAGGCAGATAGCCAAGCGTGGTGCCCTTGGCCACCTGGACCTCGCCCATGTCGAGCTGGTCCATGCCGGCAAGGATCTTCAGCAGCGTGGATTTCCCGGTGCCGTTGGCGCCTACCAGCGCCACCCGGTCCTTGGGATTGATCAGCCAATCGGCGTCCTCGAACAACAGCTTCGGGCCGAAGCGCTTGCCCGCGCGCGCCAGTCGAATCATCGGCTACTCCGGTTGATGACGCAAAACGCGTCCGCCGCGCGCCTCCGTCAGCCTTCCGCCGTCGACCATCAGGACGCCGTTCACCAGCACGTAGTCGAAACCCTCCGTGTACTGATGGGGATTCTGGTAGGTGGACTTGTCCTGGACGCGTTCCGGATCAAACAGCAGCAGGTCGGCCGCGGCGCCCTCGCGAATCACGCCACGGTCTCGAAAGGCAAATGTCCGCGCGGGCAGGGAAGTCATGCGGCGGATCGCGTCTTCCAGCGTCAGAACCTTGCGGCGCCGGACATACTCGGCCAGCACGCGCGCATTGGTACCGAAACTGCGCGGATGCGGCATGCCCACGCCAAACTCACGGACGCCCCCGTCGGAGGCAACAGCCGTGTTCGGATACTTCATGATGCGGTCCACGTCGGTCTCGCCCATGGAATGGAAGACCATCTGCGCATTGCCGGCGAGCATGATCTCGAAGATCGTGTCGATTTCATCGTCCAGCGTGGCATCCGCCTTCCGCGCCAGCGTAATCTCGTGAATGTTCTTACCTTCGTATTCCGGATTGGGCTTGTAGCCTGCCACCGTCGCGTACGAGTAGTTGGGATGGCCCAGGCTTTCGAGCATGGCCTTCATCTCGATCTTGATCTTGGCCCGGATCTCAGCGTCGGTCAGCCTCTCCTTGATCTTCTCCTGTCCGTCGGCAAGCGCCCAACTCGGCATCGTGATCCCGAGATTGGTGCTGGACCGGTCGTACGGATACTGGTCGACCACGACGTCGATTCCCTCGCGCCGGTAGCGCTCAACGAGCGCGAGCGACTGTTCGGAGTAGCCCCAGATCTTCGGCGTGTCGATCTTGAAGTGAGAAAGCTGAATGCGAAGGCCGGAGTCCCTGCCCGCCTTCACTGCTTCCTCGATTGCATCGAGAATCTTCCGGCCTTCGTCGCGCATGTGGCTGGCGTAGACACCGCCGAACTTGCCCGCCGCTTTGGAAAGCTCCACCACTTCCTTGGTCTCGGAGTAGGTGCCCGGGATGTAGATCAGGCCGGTGGAAAAGCCGACGGCCCCGTCGCGCATGCCGCGTTCGACCAGCTCCGACATACGGCGGATTTCCTCGTCGGTCGCTTTGCGCATCGCGGTGCCCATTACTTCGGCGCGAACGGTGTTGTGGCCGATCAGCGAGGCGACGTTCGCTCCGATGCCGGTCTGCTCCAGTTGCTTGAACCACCCGGCGAGATCGAGCATCGACCCGCCGCAGTTACCGGTGACCAGCGTTGTCACACCGTCCAGCAGGTAGTTGTCCGCGCGCGGAACTTTGTCGATGCCGCCTTCGATGTGGGTATGCACATCGATGAATCCCGGCGCCAGCACACGTCCTTGCGCCTCAATCTCGCGATCGGCTGTCTTGGTGGTCAGCCGCCCGATTGCTGCAATGCGGCCGTCCTTCACGCCGACATCGGCACGGAACCAAGGGTTGCCGGTGCCGTCCACCACCTTGGCGCTGCGGATGATCACGTCAAAATCCGCGGCAAACGCGCCGGCAGCAACGACGAACAGAAGGGATCGCATCATGGTAGGAAGAAATCGAAAGCGCGGATCAGATAGCTGCGCAACTCCGGGCGAGGGACAACCGCATCGAGGAAGCCGTGCTGCAGCAGGAACTCGGCGCGCTGAAATCCTTCAGGCAACTTCTGGCGGATTGTCTGCTCGATCACGCGAGGCCCCGCAAAGCCGATCAATGCTCCGGGTTCGGCAATATTGAGATCGCCCAGCATGGCGTAGCTGGCCGTGACGCCCCCTGTTGTCGGGTCCGTCATCAGGCTGACGTAGGGCACGCGAGCTTCGTCCAGCTTCATCAGCGCGGCAGAGATCTTCGCCATCTGCATCAGGCTGACCGCGCCTTCCTGCATGCGCGCACCACCCGAGGCTGACACGATCAAAAGCGGGTCCCGGCTCGCAAGCGAACGTTCGATCGCCCGCGTGATCACCTCGCCGATCACCGTGCCCATGCTGCCGCCGACGAAGCGCAACTCCATCACGCAGGCGTTCATGCGGTACTTGCCCACGGGGCCGCGTCCGCTGAGGATGGCGTCATTCAGCCCGGTGGCCTGCCGCATGGCCGTCAGGCGCTGTCCGTAGGGCTTGGAGTCGGTAAACGCCAGCGGATCCGTCGAGATCAGGTTGGCGTCGAACTGCTCCCAGGGGCCGTCGAAAAGCGACTCCAGCCGCTCCCGTGCGTCGATGCGGAAGTGAAAGCCGCACTTCGGACAGACCTTCTGGTTCTTGTCCAGGTCCTGCCGGAAGATGACCTGACGGCAACCCTCGCACTTCACCCAGAGGCCTTCGGTGCGAACCGTGCGGTCTTGTTCCGGCGTCGGCGCAATCGCCGGCCGGTCGCGTTTCCACCAACTCATTGAATACTCAAGTTTCGCATGTCAGCGCACGTAGGGGTGATTGCGGAGGATGGCGAAGGCGCGATAGATCTGTTCGGCCAGCATCAGCCGCGCCATCTCGTGCGGAAACGTCATCCGCGACAGAGACAGCAGTAAGTCCGCGTGTGCACGCCATTG
>CAYNDS010000171.1:0-5904 GCA_964395885.1 uncultured Solibacteraceae bacterium
ACGACAAATCGCGCGTGTGCCGTCCCGGGTCGGTGAAGGTGCTCGGGCGGCGGCTCATTGAAAGCTACGCCGGCGTCTTCCATACGGTCGATCACGTCGAAGGCACGCTCGATGAGGGCTTCGATTCCCTCGACGCCTTCCTGTCGCACATGTGGGCGGTGACCGTCATCGGCGCCCCGAAGAAATGGGCCGCACAGGCGATTGAGGACCTCGAAAAATCTGCCCGCGGCTGGTACGGCGGCGCCATCGGACTGATCTCGATGAACGGCGACATGAACACCGGCATCCTCATCCGCACCGTGCATCTCCGCGACGGCGTCGCGCGCTATCCCACCGGCGCGACCATCCTGTATGACTCCGTTCCGGCTGCCGAGGAGAATGAGACGCGCATGAAGGCCACCGGCTTCTTCCGCGCCATCCAGCCGAAGGCCGTCCCCGCCGAAATTGCCGCGTCTTCCCAGCCCGGCGCGGGACGCAAACTGCTGCTGGTCGACAACGAAGACTGCTTCATCCATACGCTGGCCAACTACGCGCGCCAGACGGGAGCGGAAGTGGTCACCTACCGCTCCGGTTTCCCGCCGGAACTGCTGCGCCAAGTCGACCCCGATCTCGTCCTGATCTCGCCCGGTCCGGGCCGTCCCTCCGACTTTGGCGTTCCCGACGTCGTGCGTCAGGCGGCGGAGGCCGGCATTCCGGTGTTCGGCGTCTGCCTCGGCCTTCAGGGCGTCGTGGAGGCCTTCGGCGGAACGCTCGGCGTGCTCGACTACCCGATGCACGGCAAGCCGTCTCGCGTCACGCACGATGGCCGCGGAGTGTTTGCGGGCCTTCCGCCGGAGTTCCGCGTCGGCCGCTATCATTCGCTCTTCGCCCTGCCGGAAGCACTGCCGCCGGAACTCGAAGTAACGGCGCGCTCAGCCGACGGCGTCATCATGGGCGTCCGCCACCGTCATCTGCCGATTGAAGCCGTTCAGTTTCACCCCGAGTCGATTCTCACTCTTGAAGGCGACTGCGGCCAGCAGTTGATGGCCAACGTCGTCCGGAGCCTCGCCCATGCCAAAACTCGCGCTTCGCGCCGTGATCTGGATCGCTTGCGCGACGCTGACCTGGACGCTGTTTCTCAACCTGTGTGACCTGATCTTCCAGTGCGGCTGCCGCTCCCTGTGGGACGGCGCGGCGATGCACTGCAATATCCATCAGCCACACGGCCGCCATTGTCCGCTTTGCCTGCAGCCACCCTGGTTCTTCAACGGACTCGTCGTTCTGATTGCCGCCGTGCAAGGCGCGATTCTCTTCACCGGACCACTCTCGGCACGGCGCAGCCTGGCCGCGCTGGCCGCCTTCCCCGTTCTCGGGTCTGTGGTTGCCGGGGCGTTGGGATGGGTATCGGGGTACTGGAACTAGAGGGTCTTGCCCCAGGTGTTCGCTTCACCGAAACTCAGGGGACGGTGGAACTGCTTCTCGATGTTTCGATCTACGCCCTGTTGATCTACATCGCGGCCACTTGGCCGAACGACTCCGGCGGAACGCGCAAGCGCCAGCGCGCGGCAGCCTAGCTCACCAGCCAGAAGATTCGTCCATTGGCCAGTTCCGGCTCGTCCACCGGAAGGCTTTCGCCGAGTTCCGTGCCCGCAATGGCGGTGACATCGTCGAAACCGGCTTCGCGCAGCGCGGCCTCGATCTCGCCGGCCGAGTAGCACCGCTGCCAGATCGAGAAATCCCGCCGCCGCCACAGCTCACCTTCGGCAAAGAAGGCGGTCACCCGCGTTTCGCCCAGGCGCGTTCGCGCGTCGAAGCCGCCCCGCAGGAAGAAGGCGTGGTCCGCCTCCACGGTCGCGACGGAGTCATCCCAGGCATCGCCGTAAGCGGCCTCCGTATTCATGTCAAACAGGAACGGAGCTCCCGGCTTCAGCGCGGCCCGCACACAGCGGAAGGCGGCCGCCAGACCCTCCGGTTCGACGATGTGGTTCAGGCTGTCAAAGAGACTCAGTGCCGCATCCACCGGGCGGGCAAGCGTGAACTGCCGCGCGTCCGCCTGCCGAAACGTCGCCCCCGGGGCGATCCGGCGTGCCCAGCCCAGCATGGCCTCCGAGCCGTCGATGCCGGTCACCCGATAGCCCTGTTCGGCAAGCGCGCCGGCCATCTCGCCCGTGCCGCAGCAGAGATCGAGAATCGCCGCGCGACGGGCAAGGCGCGGGAGCAGCCAGCGTTCCACCACCGCCAGCGCCAGCGGATGGAAGCGGCGCGCCCAGTGCCGGTGATAGATCAGCGCAAACGGATCATAGGCCGACGGGTCGCTCATCGCGAAACGGACGCCTCCGCCGTGCGCCCCGGCAGCCAGCGTTGCAGCGTTTCCACCAGCCGGCGCGGATGCAGCGGCTTCGCCAACAGACCATCCATGCCCGCCGCCAGAACGCGGCCGCGCGACTCTTCGTCCACCGCCGCCGTCAGCGCGACGATCGGCGTCCGGCCCATTTCGCTCTCCCGGATCGTGCGCGCGGCTTCAAAACCGTCCATGACCGGCATGAAGCAGTCCACCAGGATCAGATCGAAGCGTCCGTTGCGGGCCGCCTCGACCCCCGCCTTGCCATCGGCCGCCAGCGTCACCTCGCACCCCATCCGCTCCAGCATCTGCCGCGCGACGGTCTGATTCACGACATTGTCTTCTACCACCAGAATGCGGCTGCCCGCAAATCGGACGGCGGCGGCGGCGGCCTCCAGAGAAGCGGTGTGGGCCGGCGACGGCGCCTCGGCACCCGGCAGCGGCAGTTCCACCCAGAACCTGGATCCCCGCCCGGGCTCGCTCTCGACGCCGATTTCGCCCCGCATCAACTCGACGAGCGAGCGGCAGATCGAAAGACCCAGCCCCGTCCCGCCGAACCGGCGCGTCGTCGACGAGTCGGCCTGTTCAAAGCGCTCAAACAGCTTCGCCTGCGCCTCCGCGGCAATCCCGATGCCCGTGTCTTCCACCGAGATCCGCAGCCCCCCGTCCCGGCGCCCCAGCCGGATCGTCACGCTGCCCCGTTCGGTGAACTTCACCGCGTTGCCCACCAGATTCAACAGAATCTGCCGCAGCCGGACTTCGTCGCCCAGGAACCAGCCGGTGGTTCCATCGGCCCAGATCGACTGCAGCGCGATGCCCTTGGCCCGCGCCTGCGGCTCCAGAAGATCCGCCACGGCGCGCGCCGTCATCGCGGGACGAAACGGCTGCCAGGCGATCTCCAGCTTCCCCGCCTCCAGCTTGCTCAGGTCCAGGATGTCGTTCAGCAGTTGCGACAACCCCTCCGCGGAGGCCCGCAGCGTTGCCAGCTGACTCTGCTGCCGCGCATCGAGCGAGCCCGATTCGAGCAGGTACGCCATGCCGAGAACGCCGTTGAGAGGCGTCCGGATCTCATGACTCATCGTTGCCAGGAAGTCGCCCTTGGCCCGCGCGGCCGCTTCGGCTCGTTCTCGGGCAGCCGTCAAGGCCTCCAGGTTCCGCCGCCCCTCGGTGATATCCCGCAGCACGAGCGCAAACCCGTCTGACGACCGTCCCGGGCTGATCGCAACGCAGGTGACCGCAAACAGCCGGCTGCTCCAGCTCAGTTCCGCCGGTCCCGGTCCACAGCAGGGAAAGCTCTTCGGCAGGCCGCGGACGCCCGGGAGCAGTTCCGTCAGGTTCCGCCCTCTCCACTGCTCGGTCCGGAACAGGCGCTCTGCCGCCCCATTGCCGTCGAGCACGTTCCCGGCACTATCGAGAACGATCCAGGGATCCGGAACCGCCTCGAGAACACCGGCGCGTCCCGACGAGCAGACGACCAGCGACGGAAATCGCACGAGAACGAAGGCGATCAACAACGTCGTGACCGAAAACGTAATGCCCGTCCAGAAGATCGGATAGTTCACCGGTACGAGGGCAAAGGCGTCCAACAGGAACGGGACGCCGGACAGCAAAAGGGCCCCCAATAAACCCATCGCCTGTTGGCGGCGCAAACGGCTGCCCGACAGTGCGGCACGCGCCAGCAGCACTGCCGATGCCGCCAACAGCAGGGCATTGGTCCGCAGCAGCATCAGGCCCCACCGCGTGAGTTCTCCCGACGAATACGGCGGAACCGCGTCCCCGTGAAACCGGAACGTCTCCCGATAGAGCCCCCACCACGGGTTCGTGCCGCCCGCCAACGCAAAGGCGGCCGCGTGGCTCCACAACAGCAGCCGGAGCCAGAGTGGAATCCGCTCCACATACCGGAACTGGAGCAGAACGATGATGAGTACCAGCGCCGAAGACGGCCCGCCCCCGATCGCGCTGATCGCAACAGCGATCTGATGAGCCCACTCGCTCCCGGACAGGCGCTCCATTGCCATGCCCAGATTCCACACGGCCGAGCTCACACAGAGCCACGCCACCGCCCACGCAATCGTGTGAGTGGCCCGTCGCGCCAGACGCCACGCGACATAGGCGCTCGCCAGAGCGCACACCAGAGAGGGGGTCGCGTAGCTCAGGGCCGTCAGCCGCATCGATTCGTCTCAAGATACGGCTTCTCTCCCCCGGGGCCGGGCTAGATTGCCCGAAACAGGAGACTGCCGTTCGTTCCGCCGAAGCCGAACGAATTGCTGAGCGCGTACTGTAGCCTCATCGGCCGCGCCTCATTCGGGATGTAGTCGAGATCGCATTCCGGCTCCGGATCATGCAGATTGATCGTCGGCGGCGCGATCTGGTCGCGCAGGGCCAGCACCGTTACGCCCGCTTCCAGGCCGCCCGCGCCACCCAGCAAGTGCCCCGTCATCGACTTCGTCGAACTGATGGCCAGCTTGCGCGCGTGATCCCCAAAGGCCGCCTTCATCGCAATCGTTTCAATGCGATCCCCAACCGGTGTCGAGGTGGCGTGCGCATTCAGATACTGCACCTGCTCCGGCGACACCCCGGCGTCTTCCATCGCGTTCTTCATGACGCGCCGCGGCCCGTCGCCGTCTTCGGAAGGCGCCGTGTAGTGGAACGCGTCGCCCGACATGCCATATCCGACGATCTCGGCCAAAATCGGCGCACCACGCTTCTTCGCCGACTCGTACTCTTCGAGCAGCAGAATTCCCGCACCCTCGCCGATCACAAACCCGTCGCGGCCACGGTCCCACGGACGGCACGCCGTCTCCGGAGAATCGTTGCGCGTCGAAAGCGCCTTCATCGCGGCGAAACCACCGACGCTCATCGGCGTGATGGCCGCTTCCGCGCCGCCGCAGATCATCGCATCGGCATAGCCCCACTGGATCAGCCGGAAACTGTCGCCAATCGAGTGTGCCGAGGTCGTGCAGGCTGTCGCCGTCGCCGAGTTCGGCCCCTTGGCTCCCGTCCGGATCGACACATGCCCGGAGGCCAGATTCACGATCGTCGCCGGAATGAAGAACGGCGAAATGCGCCCCGGGCCGCCCTTCAGATACTTGTCGTGTTCCCGCTCGATCACCTCGAAGCCGCCGATGCCGCTTCCGATGTACACGCCCACGCGCTCGGCGTTCTCCGGCGTGATCTTCAAGCCCGAACTCGACAGCGCTTCATCCGATGCCGCGATGGCAAACGTCATGAACCGCGCCAGCTTCTTGATTTCTTTCTTTTCCACCCACCGGCCGGGGTCGAAGTTCTTCACCTCGCCCGCAATCTGGCAGTCAAACGGGCCAGGATCAAACTGCGTGATCCGCCCAATGCCGGACTGCCCCTTCAACAGGGCCTGCCAAGTCTCCTCGGCGGTGTGGCCGACACAGGATACGATCCCGACGCCGGTTACGACGACTCGTCTACGCACCATTCCTCTAATTCGAGAGTTTCGCTGGGGAAAAAGATTCGGCGCACCCGGGCGGAGCGCCGGTTCCGGTCTACTTCTTCTGATGATCGGCGATGTACTGAATCGCGTCGCCGACGGTCTTCATCTTCTCCGCGTC
>CAYNDS010000171.1:5914-9783 GCA_964395885.1 uncultured Solibacteraceae bacterium
CCGGCACTTCCATGCCGAACGCCTCTTCAAACGCCATCACCAACTCGACGATGTCGAGCGAGTCCGCACCGAGATCGTCTACGAACGAAGCCGTCTTGTCGACCTGGCCCTCGTCCACGCCGAGTTGCTCGACGATAATCTGCTTTACCTTACCTTCGACCTGATCAGGGGTCATTCCGCCTCCCAAAGTATTTGAGTCTAGCAGCAAATTCTTTGCTGCCAAGTGTAACCCGTCAACAAACTTCTGCGCCTCTTCAGGCAATCCCCGTTAGCGAGGCAGACACTCCAACCCCCAAACACCCCCGGAGCCTGCCTCGCCCCCTTCGCCTGTTTTCTACACACCCGCTTCGTCGAACATGCCTTCAAACAGCGCCGTCGTCAGGTAGCGCTCCGCGGAATCCGGCAGCACCACCACGATCGTCTTGCCTGCCATCTCGGGTTCCTGCGCCACCCGAATCGCCGCCGCCGCCGCTGCACCGCAGGAGATCCCGCACAGGATGCCCTCCTCCCGTGCCAGGCGCCGCGCCATCGCGATCGACTCCTCGTTCGTCACCTGCTCCACCCGATCGACCATCGACAAATCCAAGGTCCCCGGAATGAAGCCCGCCCCGATACCCTGAATTTTGTGCGGACCCGGCTGTACCGGCTCTCCCGCCAGCGTCTGCCGGATCACCGGCGAATGCACCGGCTCCACCGCGATCGACGTGATCGGTTTCTTCTTGGCGTGCTTGATAAAGCGCGACACGCCGGAGATCGTGCCCCCGGTGCCCACTCCCGACACCAGCACATCGATGCGCCCGTCGGTCTGCTCCCAGATCTCCGGACCGGTCGTCTTGTAGTGGATCTCGGGATTCGCGGGATTCTGAAACTGCTGCAGCAACACGTAGCGATCGGGGTCGGAATCGCGAATGCGCTCGGCCTCCTCAATTGCCCCGCGCATGCCACCCGGGCCCGGCGTCAGCACCAGCTTCGCGCCCAGTACCTTCAACACCTTGCGGCGCTCGATCGACATCGTCTCCGGCATGGTCAGCGTCAGCGGATAGCCGCGCGCCGCCGCGACAAACGCCAGCGCAATGCCGGTGTTGCCGCTCGTCGGCTCGATCAACTCCTTGCCCGCTTTCAGCACTCCCCGCGCTTCCGCGTCCCAGATCATCGACGCGCCTATGCGGCACTTCACCGAATACGCAGGGTTGCGCCCTTCAATCTTGGCCAGCACCGTTGCCCCGGCGCCCGCCGTCACCCGATTCAGCCGCACCAGCGGCGTCTGCCCGATCGATAGGGAATTGTCCTCGTACACCATCGCCTTAGATCTCCCAATTCGGAACGTAGTTGGCCTGTCGCAGCTGCCAGTCGCGCGCGACATCCTCCAGCGTCGTCTGATCGACCACCGCGGAAACCGCCTCATCCACCCGCTTCCAAAGCCCGGCAAACGGCGACTCCTTGGCCCGCCGCCGCGGCGCGCGCCGTCCCTCGACATGCCGCAGCACGTCGCCCACCACAATGCCGGAAGCCGGCCGCGAAAGCAGATACCCGCCCTCAGCGCCGCGCTTGCTGTCGACAAACCCGCCCTGCTTGAGCGACGCCAGAATCAGTTCCAGAAACTTCTGCGGGATCTGCTGCCGCTTGGCGACATCGGCGATCTTGATCGGTCCCTGGCCCGGATGCATGGCCAGGTCCAACAGCGCCGCCAGCGCGTAGTCAGCTTTGACGGAGGTGGTCATCGGGCGGTACCGGAAGCGTAGCAAATCGACACCGCCGCCCGGTATCGCGCGCGGCTGATGAGACGAAAGCGATGCGCCGCGGAGCCATCCTTGCCCGGCCAGCGCTCCGCCGCGCGGTCAGCGGCTTCCCGCGTCGGAAACAGTCCGTACAGAGCCGCCCCGCTGCCCGTCATCCGAGCCGCCACGGCGCCCAGGCGCGCCAGCGCTCGGCGGTGCTGCTCCAGTTGCGGATGCCGCGCAAACACAGCGCTTTCGAAATCATTGGCACACTCGCGCCCCCACTCGGCCACTGGGCGCCGCGCTGCAATCGCCCAACTCATGCGCGAAACGTTGTCCAGCAGCGGGAAGTTCTCCGCCGTCGCGTCCGTCGCCGCCCCGCGCGCCAGCGCACGATAGGCCTCCGGCGTCGAGACATGCAGCTTCGGGTCGATCAGCACGCCCTCGGCCGGAACCGGATCCGGCAACGGATACAGCTGCTCGCCGCGCCCGGCCACCAGCGCGCAGCCGCCCTCCAGAAAGAACGGGACATCGGATCCAATCCCCGCCGCCAGTTCCAGCAGCTTGCCCCGTTCCACGCGCTTGCCCGCCAGCCCCGGCAGCGCCAGCAGCACCGCCGCCGCGTCGGTCGAGCCGCCGCCCAGCCCTCCTCCCATCGGGATGCGCTTGTCGATATGAATCGACACCGCGCCGCTCACCCGCATCGCCTCCAGCGCGGCGCGCGCGGTTTTCGTGCAGATGTTCTCCCCCGGAATCTCCACCGAGGCCGTCACCGCAATCGAGGTCCGCCGCCCACGGGCAAAGGAGATCGTCAGACGGTCCGCCAGCGAAATCGTCTGGAACACACTGCGGATCTCGTGATAGCCGTTCGAGCGCTTGCCGAGCACCGCCAGCGCGAGATTCAGCTTCGCGTAGGCCGAAATGCGAACCATCTAGTAGTGCAGCAGGCTGAAGACGTCGTGGCCCTTCAGCTTGCTCCGGCCATTCAGGAAGTCGAGCTCGATCACAAAGGCCAGCCCGACCAGTTTGCCGCCCAGCCGCTCCACCAGGCTCGCCACCGCCGCCGCCGTGCCCCCCGTCGCCAGCACATCGTCGACAATCAGCACGGACTCGCCCGGCTCAATCGCGTCCTTGTGGATCTCCAGCTTGTCCGTGCCGTACTCGAGCGCGTACTCGACCGACTCCGTCACCGACGGCAGCTTCTTCGGCTTGCGCACCGGCACGAAGCCCGCCCCCAGCGCGTAGGCCACAGCCGGCGCGAAGAAGAAGCCGCGCGCTTCAATTCCGATCACCTTGTGAATCGGCTGCGCCACATAGTGCGACTTCAGCGAGTCCAGTGTGTCGGCCAGCCCCTTCGGGTGCTTCAGCAGCGTCGTGATGTCGTAGAAATTGATGCCGGGCTTCGGAAAGTCCGGCACTTCGCGAATGAGAGCCTTTAAATGTTCCAACCCCATAGTGTACGCTCCAGAATGCCGGAAGCGGCGGAAACGTCCGGCCGCCGGAAAACGTCCGAAGCCAAGGAGCGAAAACGCTGAACGGCTCACTGCATCGCATCAGGAAGACACGCATCGCACCCGCTCTGGCATTGGCCTGCGCGGTCACTCTTCCGTTGACCTTCGCCCAGACCCCACCCCCCAAGCCGTCCGCCCCCGCGGCAAGGAAGCGCCCCGCGCGCCCGGCAAAGCCCGCCCCCGCCAAGCCCGACCCGAACATCGTTCCGGAGATTCGCGAATGGCCCATCGCCTCGCTCGCCGTGGAAGGCAATGCCAACTACTCCGCCTCGGCCATCGTCGCCGCCTCCGGCTTGAAGCCGGGAGAGCCCGCCAACAAGGAACGGTTTGAGGCCGCGCGGGAGCGCCTGCTCGCCACCGGCGCCTTCGACAGCGTCGGCTACCGGTACTTCACCGCCTCCGATGGCCGCAGCTACGAAGCCGTCTGGCAGATTGTCGAAGCCGCCCCCCTGTACCCGTTCAAGCTG
Organism: uncultured Solibacteraceae bacterium; assembly: GCA_964395885.1. Taxonomy (GTDB): domain Bacteria; phylum Acidobacteriota; class Terriglobia; order Bryobacterales; family Bryobacteraceae; genus JAPKYZ01. The sequence goes on from CAYNDS010000171.1 coordinate 9,611, forward strand.
GAAGAACTCCCGGCGGAGTTGGCCACCATGCTCCGGGACCGCGACCCGCTCTACGCCAACCGCATACCCGCCACCAGGCAGAAGATCGACCAGTGGACCCAATGGCTGTCGGAGCGCTTCGGCAAGCCGGTCACCGGAAAAGTGGAGGCCGACGCGCCGGAGCGTCTGCTCGC
>CAYNDS010000172.1:0-9703 GCA_964395885.1 uncultured Solibacteraceae bacterium
TCATCCATCTTCGAAAGCGGCAGATCCGCGCTGCCTTGGAGTCCGCGGGCATCGGCCCCCAGTATTTCGCGGCGGGAGGTTCGCTGTGACGATCCACCCGAAGGTTTCAACCTACTCCATGTGGTCGCTATTCCGGAACTGCCGGAAGGCATGCGAGTACCGATACGAGTTGGGACTCACTCCGCGTGAAAAGGATCCGAACCTCAGCTTCGGATCGCTCATCCACGACGCCTTGCAGACCTGGCACGGCACTCGGGATCTGACGGCGGTCCTTGAACTGATCGACCGCGCCTGCGCCATGCGCGCCAGTGACGAAGGTGTTCGGCGAGACTGGCATCTTGCTCGCGCAATGATGACCGGCTACGCCGGGCGCTACCCAACCGAGAACTTCACGGTGGTCGCTCTGGAGAAGACCTTCGAGGGGCCGATCGTCAATCCTGCCACCGGCGCGTCGTCCCGCAGCTTCGTGCTCGCCGGCAAGGTGGACGGCATCGTACGAATCGGTCGTGACTACTACATTCTCGAACACAAGACCGCCGCGACCATCGATGCCGACTACCTCGAGCGCCTCTGGACCGACTTTCAGATCGCCATCTACTCCCACTACGTCGAGCAGTCGCTGGGGATTCCGATCACGGGCGTAATCTACAACGTCCTGGGGAAGGCGCGCCTCCAGCAAGGCAAGGGAGAAACAGAGGAAGAATACCAGGCGCGGCGCGCGGATCTGATCGCGAAATCGAAGACCGGCACCACAACAGCGAAGCGTAAGCTCCCAGAGTCGGACGAGGGGTTCCAGGCCAGGCTCATCGAGAAGTACGCCGACCCGGCGATGTTCCACCGCGAGATGCTCTACCTCTCACGAGAACGCTTCGAGGTACTACAGGCGGAACTTTGGGAACTCACTCAGGCCTTTCTCGATGCCCGCCGGCGCAAGGTGTTCTACCAGAACACCGCGTTCTGCTTCCACCACAACCGGCCCTGCGCCTACTTCCCGATCTGCCGCTCGAACGGCAATCCGAACGTGATCGACAACCTCTACACCATCACGCCGCCACACGAGGAACTCCGCGCGGCGGCCAACGAACCAGCTTTCTGAAAGGACACTGATGCCTCTACTACCGACCACGAAAACCGCACCCAAGAACAGCCTGGCCGACCTGACGGTGCTCGTCTACGGCCAGACCAAGATCGGCAAGACGACGCTCTGCTCCCAAGCGGAGGGCGCCCTCTTCCTGGCTACCGAGCCGGGATTGAATGCTCTGGACGTTTACCAGGTTCCGATCCTGAGCTGGGACGATCTGCTCAACGCCTGCGCCGAGATCAGCGAAGGCAATCACCCGTTCAAGACCGTGGTGATCGACACGATCGACAACGCCTACAAGTTCTGCGTCGACTACATCCTCCGCAAGTTCAAGGTCGAGCACGAGTCCGATCTGGCCTACGGCAAGGGCTACGCGATCGTGAACAACGAGTTCCAGCGGGTGCTGACGAAGCTCGCGTTCCTGCCCTGCGGGCTTTTTCTGATCTCGCACGCCAAGGAGATGGAGATGGATTCGCGCACGGGCAAGTACACGCGCGTGGTGCCGACCCTGCCGGACAAGGCCCGCAAAATCGTGTTGGGCATGGCCGACATGGTGCTGTTCTGCGACCTCGAGGTGCAGACCGGCGGCGACGGCGAACCTCGGGTGCGCCGCGTGATCCGTACCAAGCCGAGCCTCTACTACGAAGCCGGCGACCGAACCGGGCGCCTGCCGGAGACGCTCGACCTCGACTTCCCCAGCTTCCTCGAAGCATTCAACGCGGCGACCGCTGCGAAGTCAGTCACCAAGCCGCAGTCCGCGGGCAAACCCGCTCCGGCCGCGGCAGGCAAGTAGTCAGATTCCAACGAACAAGGAGAACACCACATGGGTAAGCAATCGATCGATTTGGCGCAGTTCGATGATGACTTTCAGAATGAAGCGACTGAGGAGCGCGGAGATTTCGAAAGCGTCCCGGACGGCAAGTACCAGGTCGCGGTGGAAAAGGTGGAGTTGACCCAGTCCTCGACGGGCAACCCGATGCTGAAGTGGACGCTGCGTATCCTGGCACCGCGATTCATCAACCGGTTTCTTTGGCGCAACAGCGTATTCGCGCAAAACACCCTGAAGTACGTGAAGACGGACCTGCACCTGTGCGGGCTCGATCTGGAGCGGCTGTCGGAACTGCCAAAGCATCTCGACAAGCTCCTGGACGTGAAGTTGGAAGTGACCAAGAAGACCAAGGGTGACAACGAGAACATCTACTTCAACCGCCGGATCGAGACCGCGGGCGGCGCGAATCGCTATCAGCGGGAGGCGGGAGATGCCCTCGTTCCGTTCTAGCCCGTCGCCGGTGACGATCGTTGTCGACACGCGTGAGCAGGAGCCGTATGGATTCAACCCCCAGCTGGTGACGCAGGTTCGCCGCGCTTTGCCGGCTGGGGACTACTCGATCGCCGGATCGGAACAGACGATCGCGGTGGAGCGGAAGACACTCGATGATTTCGTCGGCACTGTGATCCGGGCGCGCGGGCGGTTTCATCGGGAGCTGCGGCGCCTCGAGCGATACGAACGGGCATGCGTGGTTGTCGAGGCGGATTTGGCAGATGTGCTTGCCGGGCGGTATCGCGGCGACGCACATCCGCATTCCGTGCTCGGCAGTGCTCTCGCGATCTCGGTCGATTTCGGTATCCCCGTCTTCTTCTGTTCCACAAGGCAGATCGCCTGCAGGTTCGTCGAGGGATACCTGCTGCGCGCGGCACAAAGGAGGAGTGATTGGCAAGGTCAGCCGTAACTCAACAAGCAGCCAGCCTTCGAGGTGTCGTACAGGCGATCTTCCACGCCGGCGCAAACTTCTCGGCGGGGCGCCTGCGGACGGATGAGGGCGAGTCGGTCCGGTTCGCTGGCAAGGTGTTCGTTCGGGAGAATGATCCCGTCTCCCTTCGTGGCCACTGGGAGGACCACCCGAAGTATGGATGGCAGTTTGCGGTCGACTGGCTGGATGCCCAAGTCGAACTGGATCCGGCGGGACTCGCGAACTACCTCGCCAACCACCCCGCCATTTCGGGAATCGGGCCGGCGAAGTCGAAGCTGATCGCGGATGCGTTTGGCCGGGACTTCGACAGCGTCATTCGCCATGACCCAAGAGCCGTGGCCGCGGTGGCCAAGGTTCCGATGGAAGCGATCCACAATCTCCAGCGGATTTGGATTGAGGCCAGCGGTGTGAATGCCGCGCTGACCTATCTTGCCGCATATGGCCTGACTCACTTCCAGGTCACGACTCTGGTGGAGAAGTTCGGCAACCACGTGGTGCCGATGCTGCAGGCTGATCCGTACATCCTCATCAGCGAGGTTCCCGGCTTTGGCTTCAAGCGCGTGGACAAGATCGCCCGCCGCCTGGGAACTCCCAAGGAACTTCCTTCGCGGCTACAGGCGGGGCTCCGCTACACCATCCAGGCCGCCCTCGACGATGGGCACTGCTGGGTCGAATACGAAGATCTGCTCGACAGAGCGAACGCGCTACTCGTTCTCGACAACCTGGACAGCCGGGAACTCATCGAGCACGAGTTGGAGGAATTGATCGGCGCGAAGCGTTTGGTCTGCTGCCCTTATGAGCGCCTGGTAGTCGCCGATCCGGAGATCCACAAGATGGAGGAGTACCTGGCGGGAATCTTCCTGAAGGCGTGGAGTGTGAACCCGAACGGGACTGGCTTGCTTCCGAAGGAGCGCTACTTCGCCGAGCCGCTCAACGAAGATCAGCGTGCTGCAGCCCGGAACGCATTCCAGTACTCGATCTCGCTCATGACTGGAGGCGCCGGAAGCGGCAAGACATTCACCATCGAGTCGCTGATCGCCGCCTGCGAGGATCTGGGTCTCAGCTACGAACTGGCCGCGCCAACCGGCAAGGCGGCAAAGCGGCTGGAGCAATCGGTCAAGCGCAAAGCGAAGACGGTGCACCGCCTGCTCGGCTTCAATGGGCACACCTTCTCGAAAGGCGACGAAGACAAGCTTGAAGTCGACTTCCTAGTCGTCGACGAAGTTTCGATGGTCGATGTCCCGTTGATGTACCAGCTTTTCCGGGCGATCGATCTGTCTCAGACTGCGGTTCTGCTGGTCGGTGACCACAACCAGTTGCCGCCGGTCGGCCCGGGCAATGTGCTCCGCGATCTCGTGCAGTCCGGTGCGATCCCGACCACGGTCCTCACCAAGATCATCCGCCAGGCTGGCGTTCTCAAGGAGAACTCGACAGCGATCCTTGGCGGTGAAGTTCGGCCCACATGCGACCTCAAGGTCGGCGGCTACCGCCCCTGGTACGTGGTCAACAACTTCACCGATCGCGAGCACGTCCGCTTCTTTCTGGAAAAGCTGTTCAATGAGGTGCTCGACGAGCGCCTGGGTTTCAACTTGCTGCAGGACGTGCAGGTCCTGACGCCCACCCATAAGGGCCCGTTGGGGACCGTCGAGCTGAACATCACGCTCCAACGCCTGATTCAGAAGAAGCTGTTTGGATTCGAGACCCCGGACGTGGAGCCAGGTCGGCGGCCGGAGTTTCTACCGGGCGACAAAGTCATCCAGACGAAGAATGACTATGAACTGGGTGTGATGAATGGAGCCCTCGGTTTTGTCATCGACAACGATCCGAAGCGTGGCCTCTCGGTCGACTTCGAAGGGCATGTCGTCGAGATCCCGAGAGACAGCGCGAAGGAGTACAACCTGCAGCTGGCGTATGCGACCTCGATCCATAAGATGCAGGGCTCCGAGTTCCCGTGCGCCATCGTCATCACCCACAAGTCGCACTCGTTCATGCATCACCGGAACCTGCTCTATACGGCGGTGACGCGCGCGCAGAAGTCGGTCATCATCCTCGGCGACCACTGGGGTATTGAGAACTGCGCGAAGAAGCAGCAGGTCGATAAGCGGAATACCTTCCTCTCCTTCCTGCTCCACGGCGCGCGGAGGCCTGAGTGAAAGCTGCGGAGTTCGCTCCTTCTGAGGTCGCCAGTTACTACCGGACCCGGCTGCCGGATCTCAAGCAGACTGGGCCCGAGTGGCGAGGACCCTGCCCGGTTCATCAGGGCGATGACGCCAATTTCTCGGTCAACCCGGAAAGCGGCCTCGCTTATTGCCACTCGCAGTGTGGCCGCGGATGGAGCATTCTGCAGTTGGAACAGGAACTGACCAGACGGCCTTGGAAGGAATGCCGCCAGGAGATCAACGCCATCGTGGGGCGACCCGTCGGCGGGCCCGCGAAGCTGACGGAGGTTGCGACCTACGACTACACCGATGCGAATGGCGAGTTTCTGTTCCAAGTGGTGCGCTACGAGCCGAAGACCTTCCGGCAAAGGCGACGCGTCGTCAAGATGGATGGCACGAGCGCCGGGATTTCGTGGGAGTACAACATCAAGGGCATAAGCCGGGTGCTGTACCGTCTGCCCAAGGTGAAGGCCGCCGACCAGGTCTTGATCGTCGAAGGTGAAAAGGACGTCGAGAACCTCGAGCGGCTCGGCTTCGTCGCCACGTGCAATCCGGGCGGAGCCTGCAACCACGCGGGCAAATGGCTGAAGAACTACACGGAGAGCCTTGAGGGCAAGCGTGTCGTGATCCTCCCCGATAACGACCCGCCCGGCCAGAAGCACGCCGAGATTGTCAGGCAGGCGATCCGGCACCGCGTGAAGGAACTGCGGATCGTGGCAGTCCCGGTCGGCAAGGATGCATCGGATTGGGTCGCAGGCGGTGCCACGCGCGAGGCGATCGAACAGGCAATACGCGATGCTCCAGTGATCGCCGGCCAGGAGGCTGCCGGTGACGGGGCGCCCGCAGCCGATGCCGCAGGCAGTGCTGGCGCCGAGGGCTCCACGATCCCACAAATTCAGGTGAATGACCGCCCATTCCGGAACGTCTGCCAGGACAGTTTTGAGGCGCTGACCGCATCGAACTCGCCGCCCCACCTCTTCGTCCGGGCCTGCCGAATTGCCTGCATCGAGGCAACGGAACTTGGCCGCCCATTCATCGCGGACCTGGATGAAACGAAGCTGCGCCATTGCCTCACGCAGGCGGCCGATTTCTATGAGCTTTCGGCCCGAGGCATTCGCAAGGAAGTGCCACCACCAATGGACGTGGCGAGGAACATCCAAGCCCGCAATCCTGCTACCTGGGGCTTTCCCGTTCTGGAAGCTGTCGTCGAAGCGCCGACCCTGCGGTCGGATGGAACGGTGCTCGCTCAGCCTGGTTACGATGCCGCCAGCCGCCTGTACCTGGTACCGTCTTCCGGCCTTGAGAACATCGACGTGCCAGACGAGCCATGCCGCGATCACATCGAAGTAGCACTGGAAGTCATCCGCGACGCGATCGGAGACTTCCCGTTCGTCGACCAAGCCAGCTACGCGAACGCCATCGGCGCCATCGTCACGTCCGTCTGCCGACACATCATCAGCGGACCTGTGCCCGTGGCGCTGTTCGACGCAACCACCCAGGGTACGGGGAAGACGTTGCTGGCCGAAGTGATCGCAATCATTCTCACCGGACGTGCGGCGGAACTGATGTCCGCGCCCACCGACCCGGACGAGTGGCGGAAGCAACTGACGAGCATCCTGATCGAGGCGCCTCCGCTGGTAGTGATCGACAACGTCACGACCACTTTGGACTCTGGAGACCTCGCCAAAGTGATCACCGGCGAGATGCATCGCGACCGCGTGCTCGGCAAGTCTCAGACCGTATCGGTGCCCGTGCGGTGCTCGTGGATCGCGACCGGCAACAACTTGCAGCTTGGTGGCGATATGGCGCGGCGCTGTTACTGGATTCGCATGGACGCCGGTTGTTCCGATCCGTTCCGGCGCACGGGGTTCAAGCATGATCGGCTGAAGGAGTACCTGGTCGAGCATCGCAGGGAACTCTTGATCGCACTTCTGACGCTGGCGCGGGCGTGGTTCGCCGCGGGCCAGCCCCGGTCAACCGTACCACCCGTCGGCAGCTTCGAGCGGTGGACGGAGGTCGTTTCCGGCATCCTGCAATATGCGGGCGTGGACGGATTCCTCGCCAACAGCGAGAAGCTTTTCGAACAGTCCGACATTGAGCGTTCCGATTGGGAGACGTTCCTCGAAGCAGTGGAGGACACGTTTCAGGGCGTTCCGTTCACCATCGCCGAGTTTTGGGAGCGGCTGAATGAGAAGTCATACGAAGAACTGATCCGGCAGTCTGTCCTCACAGATCGCGCCGAGGAACTGCGGAACGCGCTGCCCACTGACCTTACCCGATGGATGGATCGCGAGGGCCAGTTCAAACAGCGGCTCGGCGTCGCTTTCAACTCGCGCCGTGGGCGGCGATTCGGGAAGCGCCAGATGCGTGTCGAGCGTGCCAGCGCGGACGCGCACGGCAAGGTCGCGCGGTGGAAGGTGGTGGCCGATGCGTAGTACTAGTCCCCGCAGGTCCCCGCACTTTTGCGGGGACTCAAAAACGGAGTCCCCGCAGGTTAAGCCCTTGGGCAGGAACACGTTACAGCTTTTTGCGGGGACTTGCGGGGACTCTTTCCATCCCTTACGCGTACGAGAATTCCAGCCATCACATCATGAGTTCCGCGTGTTCCGCGCGCACGCGTATATGGGCCGCAGGGTGAAAAGTCCCCGCAAGTCCCCGCAAATCCCGCTATGCCTTTGACACAGAACCAGTTAAGGTGCGGGGACTCGTCCAAATTAGTCCCCGCAGAGTCCCCGCGAGTCCCCGCAAATCGCCCGGAGCAGGCGGACCTGTGGGTATCGACCGATCTGGTGCTCTGGCGGCCAAAGGATCCGAACTTCATCGCGCGGGACTGCCAGATCAACGACCGCTGCTACCGGCGGGTCGATCCGGAATACTTCGCCTGGCTGAAGCTCCGCATGCATGCCGTCAAGGATGCCGTCGACGCCGGCCGAATTTCGAAGGAGGCCTTCGAGGAAGTCCGCGCGCGGTTCAACGCCATGCAGGAGCAGGCAGTCGCAATCTTCGGAGTGGAGACGCTACTTGAGGCAGTCCGCGGGCTCGATCTCGACGGATACCGCCCGCCGCTGCCCGAGGAATGGGAGCCGATCAAGACGCCGGCGGTTCCGGTCCAACGCCGAGCGGAGTCCGAACGCCTGGCGCGTGCCCGGGCTTTGGTTGATGAGATTCGCGACCAGGCTCTCGCGCTTGGCTGGTCCGAAAGTCGGCTGTACGCTTGCCAGGGCTACGACCGCCATCCGATCCGGGCGGACTATGGGCTCGTCTGTTGCATCGGCGTGGATCAGCGGATCGGGGAGGTCACCCGACAGTCCATCGAGCTGATCGGTTCGCCGCCGAGGGAAACGCGCACGCGCTTCTACAACCCGGATGTGGAGCAACCTTGGATCAAGAAGATCTGACCGTGAGGCAATCGCGGGTAGAGACCATACTCGATACTGGTATCGCGTATGGTAACTTGAGGTCATGGAAGCGGCACGCAAGATCACGATCGAGGTACCCGCTCATTTGCTCGATAAGGCTCAGCAAGCGAGCGGCACAGGAATTACTCAGACCGTCAGAATGGGTCTGCAACTCGTCGCGGCATCCAACGCCTACGCCCGTTTGCGGCAAATGAGGGGCAAGGTTCGCTTCTCGCGTACACTCGCTGACCTCAAGGCCGACCGATGATCGCCGCCGACACGAGTTCGTGGATCTCCTTCCTGCAGGGTGAGACGGGCAACGACGTGGAATTGCTTGACAAGGCTCTGGAGGATCGCCAGGTCGTCATGGTGCCGGCGGTCTTGACGGAACTGCTGAGTGATCCGAAGCTACCTGAGGATGTCGCCCAGTACTTGTCGGAGATTCCGCTGGTAGAAATCCAGGATGGCTACTGGGAGCGCGCCGGGATGTTGCGAGCGAAGGCGCTCGCCAAAAAACGCAAAGCGCGGCTGGGAGACGCTCTGATCGCCCAGTGCTGCCTGGACCGGGGTATCCCGCTGCTGACGCGGGACCGGGATTTCCTAGCGTTTGCCGAAAGTGCGCAGCTCGACCTTGTGATCGGCCGCAGCACGACCTGAGAAAAGAAACGTTCCGCCTTTACCCTTTTCGCGTTCCTCGCGTATATTTACATCGAAGGTCTCAGTTCGCTCAGGCGAGCGCAAGGCGCACCCTCCGTAGGACTCCCAACAAGTAATCACGAGAGACGGGACTCTCGCCAATCTCCTTCCCTGTGCTGTCGTACCCGAAGTGTGCCTCGATGAAGCCTGACCAGAAGATCCCCTACTATGCGCCGGATGGACGGTCGCTTGGATTCCGTACCGCCGAAGCCGCCAAGCGGTTGATCGCTGGTGGATTCGTCAAGCCATCCTACGGGCGCAAGGGACATCTGAAGGCCATCTGGTTGCGGCGGGAGGACGGCACGAGTCCGGTTGAGGCACATGCCCGCGCCGGAACTCGGTACAGCTTCATTGAGAACCTCGAGCACGGTCGCTGCTGGAAGCTTCGTCGGCTGGACGGTCGGGACGCAAACGGACGTCCCGTTTCCACGCGCGGCATCTTCCTGCAGGTCGTAAGCGATTGCCGGGTGCGATGAACCGGAGCAAGAAGCAAGCAGGCGGGCGTCACGTTGCCAAGATGCGCGGCGCGTTCACGAGCCGGTGGGCGAGTCGGCCCAAGCCGGGGCCGCGCCGTAAGGCACGTTGAGGTCCATTGGGTCCTCGGAAGAGGCTCTGGGC
>CAYNDS010000173.1:0-9640 GCA_964395885.1 uncultured Solibacteraceae bacterium
CCGATACACCTTGATCAGATCCTGCACGCCCGACACCTTCGCCGACAGGATGATCATGTCGTGACCCAGCCCGAAGCGTTCTGCCGCTTCCGCCGACTGCAGCGCGCTCTCCACAATCGCGTTCAGCGTCACATCGCGAGCGTCCAACGGCTCCGGCGAAACCGCGTTCTCGTCCATCAGCCGCGTCAGCAGCCGTCCGTCCAGTGAACCCCAGTTCACCCCGATCCGCACCGGCTTCTGATACTCGCACGCGATCTCGATCATCGTCCGGAAGTTGTCATCGCCGGACCGCCCGATATCGACATTGCCCGGATTGATGCGGTACTTCGCCAGCGCCCGCGCGCACGCCGGATACTTCTTCAGCAGCAGATGCCCGTTGTAGTGGAAGTCCCCGATGATCGGCACATTGCAGCCCTTGAAGCGCAACAGGTCGACGATGCGCGGCACCGCCTTCGCCGCATCGTCCGTATTCACCGTCACGCGGACCTTCTCTGAACCTGCATTGGCCAGCGCCAGCGTCTGCTCGACGGTCGCATTCACGTCCGCCGTGTCGGTGTTCGTCATCGACTGCACGACAATCGGATGGCCGTAGCCCACCTTCACGCCGCCGACGTTCACAACGGTTGTTTTTCTTCTTTCGAGGGGCTTGGGAGAAGCCTGCACGGAACCTCCAAGTCCTAAGTTTATCAGTCGATTGGCAGCGGCCCCGTGGCATGACCAGCCGCAATGCCAATAGGCTCGATCACGCTTTTTGATGGCCGTTTTCATCGCCGCGTAGGGTACAACTGAATTAACGGGAAGGCGGGCATCGCCTCCCGTTCGTCGAGTGCCCTCGTCGCCCGCCACCCCGCCGGTGGCCGATTCCTCCGCGCCTCCCGTTCCTCCGCGCGGCTGACCGAAACCGAAACCCCCAACGGGAGAGGTGTCTCTTGTCGCCTTTGCGATCTTTGCTTTGCCTGATTTCTCTTTTCTCGATGACCTTGGCCGCCCAGCCGCAGACTGTCACGCTGCGCGGAGAGCTGGTTTCACCCTCTCCGGCCCGCCTCCAAGACCTCACCGTCGAACTGCTGCCATCCTCTGGCGGCGGCATGCCGGCACGCGCCACCGTCACGCCCTCCGGCGGCTTTGAGTTCTCGAATCTTGCCGAGGGCAGCTTCATCGCCCGCGTCGTCACCGTCCGCGGAGCCGTCGTCGTCCAGCAGTCCGTCGACGTCCGTCGCCTTGCACCGCCGCTCTCGCTTCGCATCCCTGCCGAGACCGACGCGGCGCATCCCGCCGGGCGCATTTCGCTCCGACGCCTGCAGCATGAGCCCCCCAAGCAGGCCGTGCGCTACCATCGCGCCGCGGAAAAGGAGGCGCGCCGCGGAGATCTCGCCAAAGCCGAAGAGCTGCTCGAACTCAGCCTCGCCGTCGATCCCGAGTACTTCGAAGGCCACATCCGCCTCGGCGTCACCTGCCTGCGCACCGGACACTCGCAGCGCGCGCTCGACCTGTTCACTCATGCGGTCGAGATCGACCCGTCCGCCCCCGAAGCCCTGCTCGGACGCGCCGTCTCCTTCACCCTTCTGGGCCAACCCGCCGCCGCGCTGGAACCCGCCCGCAAAGCGGTCCTGTTTAGCGAAACCGGCTCCCGGCTTCAGCAGGAAGCCGAACGGCTGCTCCAGCACCTGCAACCGCGCTGAAAGGTCTCCTCATGTGGAATACGATTTGGGCTGCCCTGACGCAGCCCGCGCGCCGTCGCGCCCCTTCGCCGCTCTTTGTCGATGAGCGCCTTCGTCCGATTGGACGCTTCTTCCAGATCGCCCTCGTTCTCGGCGCGGGCTTCGTCATCGCGGCACACTGGCGCGACGGCTCGCAACTGGTGCCGCTCATCGGCATGAGCCTCCTGCTCGCGCTGGCGTTCTTTCTGCTCGGCGCCGCCCTCGGCTTCGTCTTCGCGCTGCCCCGCACGGCGCCCGCCAATGACCCGGAACCCCAGGGACGCCGACTCGGCTTCAATCAGAACCTGATCGAAGTCTCCGACTGGATCACCAAGTCGATCGTCGCCCTGTCGCTGGCCAACCTGCAGGACGTTCCCGAGTACTTCGCTCGCCTCGGCGGCTACTTCGGAAACGCTGAACCCGGCTCCTCGCATCACAGCCTCGCCGTAACGATCATCATTGCCGGACTCGTCGCCGGCTTCCTGATGGGCTACATTCTCACCCAGGCGTATCTCACGCGCGTCTTTGATGGCGTGCTCCGGGAACTCTCCGCCGAAGCCGAAGGCGCGCTGGATCGTGCCGCGCTCGCCGCCCAAAGCGCCCTCACCCCGGACCTCGGCGAGGAAGATGAGCCCGTGCGCCAAGGCGCCGCCGTCCTGCCCGTCGAGATGCTGGCCGCCGCCCGCCTGGAATCCATCGCCAACAGCCGCGAACCCTTCGACGCCCGGGAGCGTATGCTCGCGCTCGCCCGCGAATACGAGTCGACGCGCGCCTCAATGGAGGGCGGCTTTGCCCGGACCCAGGCCATGGAGTCCGTCGCCGCCAAGATGCGCGCCACGGCCCTGGCTGCCGCCCCGTGGCTGGAACAGTTTCAGTCCGCCGCGACTCCCGGCGCGCGCCTCGCCGCGATCGCGATTCTGCAACTGCGGCCGCAAGCCGGTTCGCTCGGCTGGCTGGTGGCGCGCCTCGCCGTCGAACGGCCCTTCATCGGCTATCACGCCGCCGTCGCGCTGGACCGTGCCATCGATGCGCTTCCCGCTGCCGACACCGACACGCTCCGCCAGGCAATCGAGCAGGCCTACCGCATCCTGGCCCACAAAACAGAAACGGAGCGCTACAAGCTCATCGCCGCCGCCCGCGAGAAACTCGCCAGCCGCCGCCCGCAACCCGTCGCCGCCTAGGAGTGAGCGCCACACTCTGCTAGATCCGCGGGCGTTCCCCCGTCCGGCACATCGCCACGATGCGCGCGAGTCTCGTCGCGCGAGTCTCGGCACGCTTGGCGCTGCTCAACCAGCCCAACAGTTGCTTCCGCACCGACTTCGGATAGCCCACAAACCCGGCGCGTACCGCCTCGTCCTGTGCGAAGGCTTGTTCTAAGTCAGGCGGCACTTCCAGCGCCTCCACCGCGTCCAACGCCATCCAGGAGCCATCCGCCTTTGCCGCTTCGATCTTGGCCATCCCCGCCGGCGTCATCCGCCCCTCGGCGATCAGCGCCTCGATCTTGCGCTTGTTCAATGCGGACCAGACGCTCTTCGGCTTGCGCGGCGTAATCAGCTGCCGGTAGCGCGTCTCATCCAGCGTGCGCACCACGCTGTCAATCCAGCCGAAGCACAGCACTTCGTCCACGGCCTCGCTGTAGGTGAGAGAGCGGCCCCCGCCGGAATTCTTCTTTCGATAGACCAGCCACACGCCTGCCGCCGTTTTGTGATTGCGGCGCAACCACTCCCGCCACTCATCCCGGTCTTTCGGCTCAAACCAGGGCAGATCCTCAATGAGGGATTTCGAAAGCTTCGCCAACCGCTTAGGCTACTGGATCCGGCGTCGTCTTTTGGCGCGTCTTCTCTTCCTCGATCGCCCGGTGCAGCGAGGACAGCATCACGGTCAAGTCCTCGTGCGTTTCGGCGCGCATCAGGATGCCCGCTACCGGCTCATCGGCAGACGTGCGCACCACCACCTCGGTCCGGCCCTGCGCGGCGGGCTCTTCGACCGGCGTCTCCGCCGGGGCCTCCTGCATCGGTTTCGTCTCCGGTCGCGTCATCGGACCGGCAAGTTCCGCCGCTCCAAACCGCCGGTCGCAGTTCCGGCAGCGATACGCGACGCGCCCCGTCGCCTTCCACCACGCATCGCGAAAATCGCGCGAATGGGACCGGCGTGTATCTCGGCTGCCGCAGTTCGGGCAGATGTGTTTCCCCATCGTCTTTGCTTATCGGCAGTAGACTGTAGGGGCGTGAATCGCCGCCGCCTGCTTCGCCTGATTCCTGCCCTCAGCTTGCCAGCATACCCGCAATCCGTTCGCGATGCCCGAGACCTCGGGCTGCTCATCGGCCCTTACCCGTCCGGCCCGAAGCACTCCATTGCCGACGTTTCCGGTGTTCGCGTCGGACACGCCACGATCGTCCGCCCGCCCAACATCCACACTGGCGTCACCGCCATCCTGCCCCATTCCGGCAACCTCTTTCGCGACAAGGTGCCCGGCGCCGTCTTTGTCGGCAACGGCTTCGGCAAGCTGATGGGTTCGACGCAGGTGAATGAGCTCGGCACGATCGAGACGCCCATCCTCCTGACCTCCACCCTGAACGTTCCGCGCGTGGCCGACGCGCTGCTCGACCACATGCTGTCGCTCCCCGGCAACGAAGATGTCCGCTCCATCAACCCCCTCGTCGCCGAAACCAATGACGGGCAACTGAACGATATCCGCGCCCGTGCCGCCGGCCGTGACGAGGTCTTCGCCGCCATCCGCTCCGCCTCCGATACGTTCGCGCAAGGCGCCGTCGGTGCGGGTGCCGGTACGATCTGCTTCGGCTACAAGGGCGGCATCGGCACTGCCTCCCGCGTCGTCGCCGGCGTCACCATCGGCGCGCTGGTCCAGACCAACTATGGCGGCAACCTGCGCATCCACGGCGTCCCGATGGACTCGCTTGACACCGTCGGGGACGGCTCCGTCATCATCGTCCTCGCCACCGATGCGCCGCTCGAGCATCGCAACCTGCTTCGTCTCGCTTCCCGCGCGATGCTGGCCCTCGGACGGACAGGCTCGTCCGGCTCCAACGGCTCCGGCGACTACGCCATCGCCTTCTCTACCCGCCGTGGCGATCGTCCCAACGACGACATGTCGCCGCTGTTTGCCGCCGCCATCGATGCCGTCGAAGAGGCCATCTACAACTCGTTGTTCTTCGCGGTCGACGTGACGTCAAACGGGCGCACCGTCAAGGCGCTGCCGCTCGCCAAAGCGCTCGGGGAACTGCGCCGCGCCGGACGCCTCCGCTAGAGAGAGTGTCTGCCCTGGCAGTGGCAGCTTCCACCGCAATCCGTGAGAAGCACGCCGGGGGGCGCCGTGTATTCGAAGCTTCGCCCTGCGCCGGTGCTCAGAAGCGTTGGCGGCTACGCCATCTCGCCGCGCCAGGCTTCCAGCGTGTGATACACGATGGGGCAGATGGCCGCCCGCTCCGGCATGTGCCACATGCGCGCCACCAGCGATTGCGGACCGTGCACCAGGTGCGGATAGTCGCGGCAGATGTCGGGACGGTCCTCATAAATCAGGCAGTCGTTGCCGTCGAGAAACACGCAGCCGCGTTCTTCATCGCGCTTCAGAATGTAGCCTTCTTCTTCGCTGACCTGCGCGTAGTCGGCCAGCACACGCTCCGGCTTCAATCGCAGCGCCTTGGACAGGCGGGCGATGTCGCGTTCGGACAGCCGCACGGTCGAGCGCCGGCAGCAGTTCGCGCACGCGCGGCAGTCGATCGCGTCCTCGATCTCTTCGGCAATCTTGCGGAAGCGCCGCTCATGGAAGTTGTGCCGCCGCATCTGCTGCCGCAGCTTCTCATTCGCGGGCTTGGCCAACTCGCCCAGCCGCCGGATCTGCACTAAATCAGTGAGCAACCTTCAGTGTCTCAATACGCGTACGGGTTCTTGTCGATCGTCCGCAGCCCCCGGGTTTCGACGCACAGATAGACGTCGCCCGTGAAGTAGATGCCCGGGCCTCTCACCTTCGTCCGCGCAAACTCGTATGTCCGCCGCAGCATCTCCACCGGCATCTGCAGCGGCGGCTCATCGGGCTGATACGTCGTGCCGCGCGGGTAGTCCTCGCCTTTGGTCGAAATCTCGATGTGGCAGCCGACGATGTGCGCCACCGGATACTGCGCCACGAACTCCATCAGCCGCGCCATGCTGCGCATCCACACCTTCAGGTTGCCGATGTAGCAGCGTCCGCGATAGAACATGTCGCCGGTGAACAGGATCTGCGTGTAGGTGTCGTAGTAGGCAAACTCGGAATCGATGTGGCCCGGGTTGCCCCAGATCAGCAGCTTGCGGCCGCCCAGGTCGAACTCGATGCGCTCTTCCGGATAGCGCTTCATGCCCCAGAAGCCCACCATCTCTTCGTGCGTCAGTCCCATCAGGCGCGTCTTCGGACGGTCCAGAAACTGATTCCGCGCCGCAAAATGGTCGCCATGCAGATGGCTGAAGGCGATGACCAGTTCCAGATCGTTCGGGCGTTTGTTCTTCCGGCACCACTCCGAGATCAATCGATCGATCACCGGACGCAGCGGCCACTCCGTCGGTGACGACGTCGAACCCTGATCCAGCAGGATGGCCCGGTCGTTGCCGAAGTACAGATAGAGGAACGCGCCTTCGTAGTTGTAGGCCTTGTTCTCGCGCAGGATCACCGTGTGCGCGTTGTACCAGTGCACTTGCACCGGCGGGTCCGTGTTGTCCATGGCAGACGGCGAGCCGTGGATCCATTTCTTCGGAAACGTGCCGGCGGCCGGCACACGGCTGCTGAAGTCAATGCGGGGCGGGGCAGCCGCCAGCAGGGTCAGGGCGAACAGGATCTCCATGGGCGCTCTCTTCCTCAGCGAAGTTGAAAAACCGAAAACGCGGGCGGGGCAGGCGGCAGATCCGCAGGCCACTCGCCGCGCTCGTCCGGTCCGACGCGGTTCAGCAACTGGAACTCGGCACGGATGACCACCGCCGGTTTGCCTTCCACCTGCCGAGCATGCCGCAGTGCCTCGCCGATGGCCTCCGGCTCCAACTGCAGCAGATGCTCGTTCGGCTTGAACGTCATCCGCGAAACGTAATGAAAGCCGGGCACCGTGCTCATTTCGATGTGGCCACCCATCAGCCACTTCACCGGATGCGCTTCGGCGAACGCCTTCAGCCGTTCGAGCGAGGCGATGTAGTCGCGGTCGTTCGCAATCAGGATGCGGCCCGGATACAGCAGGTCGCCCGTGTGGAGAAAGCCGTTCTTGCGGTCGTAGAAGGTCAGCCCGTCGCGATGCGTGCCCGGCGTCTTCAGCACGGTGACCACGCGCCCGCCCAAGTCAATGGTGTCGCCCGCGGGCTGAATGGTCGTATTCGGCCGCCCGCGAAACTGTGCCAGCCCCTGGTTCTGTGCCACGTCCTCGGCCGACGTCAGCGCGACGATCAGCGGCAGGTCCGCCTTGCCGCGCAGGCTGGCCCAGCGGCGGACGAGTCCGTCGACGGTGGCGCGCAGCGGATAATACTTCGCCTCCGCCGTCGCGCCCGTGTCGATGAGCAGCACGCGGTCCTCGCCGGCCAGCAGATACGTGAACGGCGCCTCCCAGTGCACGGCAATGTTCTGCCGCATCACGATGGTGTCGTCGTTGTAGGCCACCACCTGAATGCGCGGGTCCCGGTTACGAGCCGAACAGATGGAACCGTGATTCCACTTGAAGCGCAGCGCCCCCGGTGCGACATCCAGCGTGGCACCGGCAATCGATTGCGCCTGCAGCAGCGCCGTCAGAAGAAGGATCAAAAGAAGCGTTCTCCGGAATGTGGACGCGGCCAACGGAGCACGCTTCGGCAAACACGGCTTCCCGGTAGTGTAGCGCTACAGCCAGAGCATCGCCAGCGCCGCATTCAGCACGGAAGCCACCAGCACCACCGCGCCGCCCAACCGCACCACCACGCGCGCCGCCGGCAGCGGACCGCCGCGCCAGTTCTCCAGCAATGGCGCCACCCGTTCCGGAAAGAGCAGACAAAACAGGCCGCACGCCACGCCTGCCACGAAGGTGACAAACGTGACCGCGCGGCCCAGTGTCTCCAGCGGCATTCCGCCTTATGCGCCGCTCGTGACGGCACCCTGCGCGGCGGAGCCGACGCTCAGGTAGTACTTGTAGAACACGCCGGTCTTGTACTTCGGCGCGGGCTTGGTCCACTTGGCGCGCCGCGCCGCCAGCGTCGCTTCGTCCACTTCCAGATTCATCACGCGGTTCTCGATGTCGAGCAGAATCGAATCGCCCTCTTCGACAAACGCGATCGGACCGCCGTCCACCGCTTCCGGCGAGACGTGTCCAATGCAGAAGCCGCGCGTGGCGCCGCTGAAGCGTCCATCGGTCAGCAGCGCGACGGTCTCGCCCAGGCCCGCACCCATGATCGCGCCGGTGACGCCCAGCATCTCGCGCATGCCCGGGCCACCCTTCGGCCCCTCATACCGGATCACCACCACATCGCCGGGCTGAATCTTGCCCTGCGTCACCGCCTGCATGGCCTCTTCCTCATGCTCGAAAACGCGCGCCGGTCCGCGATGCTGCTTCTTCTCGATGCCGGTGACCTTGATGACCGCGCCGTCCGGTGCCAGCGTGCCCTTCAGGATCACCAGTCCACCCGACTTCTTGATCGGGTTGGAGATCGGCCGTACCACCACCTGGCCCGGCGTTTCGCGCACCTGCGCCACTTCCTCGGCAAACGTCTTGCCGGTGATCGTGATGGTGGACCCGTCGGCCCATCCGCCTTCCAGCAGCCGCTGCGAGATGACCGGAATGCCGCCGGCCTTGTCCAGGTCCAACGCGACGAACTCGCCCGCCGGCTTCAGGCTGCTCAGCAGCGGCGTCTTCTCCGAGATGCGCTGGAAATCGTCGATGACGAGATCGACGCCCGCCTCCCGCGCCATGGCCAGCAGGTGCAGCACCGCGTTGGTGGACCCGCCCGACGCCGCCACCGACGCGACGGCATTCTCGAACGCCGCCTTGGTGCAGATATCACGCGGCTTCAGGTCCTTCTTCACGGCCTCCACGATCACTCGTCCGCAGTACGCCGCGATGTCCTGCTTCCGCCTGTCCACCTGCGGCGCGCTGGCCGTGCCGAACGGCGAAAGCCCGATCGTCTCCATCACCGTCGCCAGCGTGTTGGCGGTGAATTGCCCGCCGCAGGCTCCCGCCCCCGGGCAGGCCTTGTCCTCAATGGCCAGGAACTCGGCATCGGAAATCTTGCCCGCCGCGTGCGCGCCGACCGCTTCAAAGACGTCCTGAATCGTCAGCGCCTTGCCGTTGTGCTCTCCCGGCAGAATGGAGCCGCCGTAGAGCACGAGGCCCGGCACGTTCAACCGCAGCAGCGCCATCGCCGCCCCGGGGATCGTCTTGTCGCAGGCCACCAGCGTAATGATGCCGTCGAACATGTAGCCCCGGCCGCACAGCTCAATGGAGTCCGCAATCAGGTCGCGCGAAACCAGCGACGCCTTCATGCCTTCGGTGCCCATGGTGACGCCGTCGGAAATCGCGACGGTGTTGAACTCCATCGGCGTGCCGCCTGCCTCGCGAATGCCGCGCTTCACGTCTTCGGCCAGCGCGCGCAGATTCAGGTTGCACGGCATCGTCTCAATCCACGTATTGGCGATGCCGATGATCGGCTTGCGCAGATCCTCGTCGGTGAAGCCCACGGCCTTCAACATGGCCCGGGCGGGGGCGCGGTCGCGTCCTTGCGTAATCGTGTAGCTTTGTAGCTTCTTCTGCATGGAAAGGTATAGTGTATCTCCGGGCAACACGGGCGAAGTGATCGTCAGCCTTCGGGACGTGACCGGCGCGCGCGCGGCGGACCCCGATGCCGAGATCCGCTTTGTCGAGGTCACCTCCGACCGCGTGCTGGCCGCCGTCGTCGACTTCGACTTCCGCCGCGGCGATCCACGGATCACCGTGCCCGCCTTT
>CAYNDS010000174.1:0-7564 GCA_964395885.1 uncultured Solibacteraceae bacterium
GCGCCCTTCAGGTTGGCGGCAATCAGTTCATCGAAGCTCTCTTCGGTGGCGTCGAAGCCTTCCTGCCGCGCAAACTCCCGGACCCGCTCCGGGAAGACGGTCTCGTCGGTCTTCTTCAGACGCTCAAAGATGAAGCGGCGCCAGGCGCCACCGGCTTCCGGACGGCGCTTCTCAAAGAAACGGGCGGCGATGGCGGCTTGCCGGGCCCACTTGTGCTTGGGAAGCGGGAAGTCGCGATGCTCGAAGGCGACGCGGCTGCCATAGCGGGGCAGAAGGTAGTCGTCCATCATGGCGCGAAAGACGGCACAATCGGCGCACTGCAGGTCCTCATAAATGACGACCCGCACGGACGCGCGAGGATTACCCTCAATGACCGGACCCTGCGCCAGCAAGGCAAGCAACGGCAGAAGCATACCTGACATTATCGCGATCTATGGCCGCGACTCTGCAGGGTTCCGTTTTTTTGGCGAAAACGGGCCGAAGTGAGACATTCTGTCCAAAGCTCTGGTTCTCACGGCCAGAAGCCGTGGCTCGCCCGACGATGGCACGGCGGGGAAGCGGGCAGCGGGCGCGCGTGCGCTAAGCGCAAGTGAAGAGGGCAGATCGGATTCCGGACGGGACGTTACCGTCTGGCGCGCTGCTGGAATCGGGTGAGGAACTCCGAGGCGACCTGTTTGCCGCGCTCGAAGGCTTCCTGATAGGCCTGGGAGCGTTCGGCGCGGGTGTAGCCGTAGCCGATGCGGTAAAGGCGCTCCACGGAGGCGCCGACGACCCAAGTGCCGGCATAGGCGATGGCGGCCTTCGGAATGATGCCGCCGCCGGCGGGAATCTTGCCCACCAGTTCCCGCGCCACGGCACGCCAGCCGAAGGCGCCGGTGACGATGGAGGCGATTTCCGATTTCTGCTCACTGTAGCCGACGGCACGATCACTGGCGGCGCCGAGCAGAAAGATCATCCGCATCTGGTTGAGCGTGAGGAAGACGGTGTCGGAGGCGAACTCACCGGGCGACCAGACCAGGCCGATGTAGGGGGCGATGTTCGGCAGAGATGTCGCCGCCGAGAAGAGTGCGTTCTCCGTCGAGATGGTCTGAATGGTGCGGCGCGAGACCTCTTCGCGGAAGGCGGGGAACTGCCGGGCGAGGGCGAGACCGAACGGCTCATGGCGGTCGAGCACCTCTTTGACGAGCGCCTTCTCACGCCCAGGCAGATAGACGAACTCGTTCGGCATGGCGGGCAGGCCGTGCTCGACAAAAGAGAAGTCGATCTGCGAGGGCGGGTTGGGTTCGCCTTCGAGATAGATGGCAGCGGCGGCGCGGCGGCGGCGTTCGAGCGAGAGCGTCTCGGGGAGCAGGAAACGGAACAGCTCGTCGTAGCCACGCTCGGAGGAGGCGCGCAGGCGAAGAACGAAGGGCTTGTCGGCGGCGGCGCGGACCTCCGCCGGGTTCAGTTTGCTGGCCGCGTCACGCAGTTGCCGAATGATGTTCATGCCGGTCCTGACGGTGAATGACTTTCACCGCCTCCTTCCAGTTTGCACCGAGGCCCAGGCAGGTGATCGGGATGGAAGGTGACAGAAACGACACGAGCGTGGCGGTGGTGGGATGAAACTCCAGCGCGGGTGCCGCCAGATACAGCAGCGGCGGCGCGGACCGGAGCGCAACGCCGGGAAAGTAACCGTGACGGGAAAAGTCTCCGCGTTCCAGGTGCCAGGCCACGCGCATCCAGTAGTCGAGCGCCTGCAAGGGCAGTTGCACATCCTGCGTGACCTTGAGCTCAATGACGGCGAGGCGGCCGTCGCGGTCGGCGGCGAGCAGGTCCAGAATGCCCCGGTCGATGTGCGCGATGGCGGGCGCCTGGCGATAAACGGGTTGGGGGAGGAGCGCGGCATCGAGTGTGCGCACGTCGGCGAGAATGGCGGACTCCAGTTGCGCTTCCGGACCGGGTGCCGTTGCCGGTCGCGCGGCGGGCGGGGGATCGAGGCGGGTGACGAGATTGCCCCAATCCGCGGGGTCGACGCGGGTTTCGCCGGCATCGGGGTGGGTGAGATAGAGCGCGACATCGACGCGCGCGCGGTGCAGGAGGCGCGCGCGCAGGGCGGTGTTGACGCCGTGCTCTTCCGGCAGGAAGACGGCGAGTGTGGCGATGGCGCGGCGACGATCCCGGCGGCGAAGGTAGTCCAGCCAGATGAGCCCGAAGGGCAGGGCGCCATCCGGGTCCAGCGCGCCGTCGGGTGCGGCAATGGCGGCCAGGGCGCTCTCGCCACGCGTGAGAAGCGCACGCGGATAGCTGGGTGAGAGCGAGTGTTCCAGATCCGGGGCGGTGGACAGTTCGGCGAGCTTCCAGTCGGGAAACTGGCGGGCGAGGGCGAACCGGAACGCTTCCCGCGCTTCCTGACGGCGGTTGCGGCGGCGCACTTCGGCCATGCCGCCGTGGGCGGTGTCGACGAGCGTGAGCGTGCCGTCGGGTCGGCCGAGGCGATGAAAGCGGAGTTCGAGGCGTCCCGGGGATTGCCGCGCGACGGCGGTGATGCGGCGGCTATAGCTGCGGCTGACGGTCCAGACGTGGAGGCGGAGCCCGGAAGGCGAAGGGTCGAGCGAGTAGCACCCTTCCGTGAGGGGGATTTCGGGTTCGCCGGCTTCGAGCAGCGCGGGCAGGCGAGCCTTGGCAAGGAAGCGCCGGACGACGTCCAAGGCTTCGGCAGCCGGGGCCGACATGTGTCACCAGTATAAGATCGAGAGGTGTTCCGAGAGCGATTGGAAGCCATCGAGACACGCATCCACAATGCCTGTGCCCGAGCCGGAAGATCGCGCGAGAGCGTGACGCTGATCGCCGTGTCGAAGACCTTTCCGGCGGCGGCGTTGGAGGAAGCGTACGAGGCGGGTTGCCGCGAATTTGGCGAGAACTACGTGCAGGAGTTCGAGGCGAAGCGTCCGTTGCTGACACGGCTGCACGGTGCGCGCTATCACCTGATCGGGCACTTGCAATCGAACAAGGCACGGAAAGCGGCGGAATTGTTTGAAACAATTCAAACGGTGGATGGCGAGCGGCTGGCGCGGCGGCTGAACGAACAACAGCGTCCTCTGGACGTGATGCAACGTCCTCTGGACGTGATGATCGAAGTGAAGCTGGGCGCAGAGGAGTCCAAGCATGGCGTGGAACCGGGCGAGATCGGAGCGCTGCGGGAGGCGATCGCCGGCATGACGAACCTGCGGCTATTGGGGCTGATGACGATTCCGCCGTGGTCCGATGACCCGGAAGCGACTCGACCGTACTTTCGACAACTGCGGGAGTTGGGCGAGCGGCATGGCCTGCGGGCGCTGTCGATGGGCATGTCGAACGACTTTGAAGCGGCAATCGAAGAAGGGGCGACGCACATCCGCGTGGGCACGGCGCTGTTTGGCCGGCGCCAGCGGCCATGAGACTGGGCTACTTTGCACCGCGCGTGCCGGCGCGTTCCGGGGTTGCCGAGTATGCCGAGGCGCTGGCGGCGGCACTCTCGCCAGGCGGAGAGGTGCGCTGGGGTGAGAGCGGCGACCTGACGCTGTACCAGATCGGGAACAACCGCCTGCACTGGGCGGACTATCAGCGGGCGCTGCGCCATGCGGGCGTGGTGCTGCTGCACGACGCGGTGCTGCATCATCTGCTGCTGAGCGAGATGGATCGCGCGGCCTACGTGGCCGAATTCATTCACAACTACGGGGAGTGGAGCGCGGGGCTGGCAGGCGAGTTTTATGACCGGCGGGCGTTTGGCGACGTGCGGCTGTTCGACTATCCGATGCTGCGGCGGCTCTGCGAAGGGCAGCGGATGATTGTGGTGCACAACGCGGGCGCGGCACGGCGGGTGAAGGAGCATGCGCCGGGCGTGCGCGTGGAGGTGGTGCCGCACCTGGCGCAGGCGGCGAGCCGGTCGGCGGCGCCGGAGTTCGATTTCGGCGTGTTCGGCTACTTCCGGGAGTCCAAACGTCTGGGTGCGGTGCGGGAGGCGCTGGCGACGATGCCGCAGGCGCGGCTGCTGCTTTCGGGAGACTTTGTCTCGGCGGACTATGAGCGTTCGATGGCGCCGCTGCTGGCCGACAGCCGCGTGACGCATCTGCCGCATTGCGGGCGGCGCGAGTTCGCGGCGCGGGCAGGGTCGGTGAAGGTCTGCGTGAACCTGAAGTGGCCGGTGGCAGGCGAGACGTCGGGCATCACGATGCAGACGATGGGGCTGGGCGTGCCGACGATTGTCACTGACGGCGAGGAGGTGGCGGGCGTTCCGGAGAGTGCCTGCGCGCGGGTGGACGCGGGCGTGGCGGAGCGTCCGATGCTGGCGGCGATGATGCAGTGGCTGCTCTGCTCACCGCGAGACCGTACGGCGATGGGGGATGCGGCGCGGGAGCACATCGCGCGGGAGCATGATCCGTCGCGCGTTGCGGAAACGCTGTGGACGCTGCTCCGTACGGTGGCGATGGTGATGGTGGCATGCTGCCTGCGCGCGGAGGTGAAGCTGGAATCGCGTGTGCCGATGCGGGACAACGTGCGGCTGGCGACGAACGTCTTTCTGCCAGCGGCCAACGGGCGGTTTCCGACGCTGCTGGCGCGCACGCCGTATGGCAAGGGGACGGTACTGCCTCCGGCGTATCGCGGGTTTGTCGAGCGCGGCTACGCGGTGGTGCTGCAGGACGTGCGCGGCATGTACGATTCCGACGGCATCTTCACACCGCTGACGCAGGAGACCCCGGATGCGGAGGACACGCTGAGCTGGATTGCGCGGCAGGCGTGGTCCAACGGGCGCGTGGGAATGATCGGCGGGTCCTACCTGGGCATGGCGCAGTGGAAGGCGGCTTTGACGCAACATCCGGCGCTGCGGGCGATCTTTCCGGTGCATGCGGGAATTGACGAGTATTTCGACCGCTTCTATTCGCGAGGCGGCGCGTTCCGGCTTGGCCATCGTGTGTTGTGGATTGCGGAGAACCTGAAGGCTCCGCGGTTCCTGGTGCCGCCGTTTGAAAGCTGGACGTGGCACATGCCGCTGCGGACGATCGATCAGCGCGCGGCGGGGCAGACGGTGCGACTGCTGCAGGCGGCGCTGGATCATCCGGTGTATGACGCCTACTGGCAGGCCTCCAGCGTGCGGACGCAACTGTCGCGGCTGCGGGTGCCCGCCTATGCGGTGGGCGGCTGGTATGACCCGAATGTCGAGAGCGACCTGGAGACGATTGCGGCGCTGCGAAAGCTGTCGGCGGGCGATCGTGCGGCGGCATGGCGAATCGCGGTGGGGCCGTGGGCGCACAACATGGCGGTGCCGTTTCCGGGTGTCGACTATGGTCCGGAGGCGGGCTTTCCGGTGCGGCGGGAGCAACTGGAATGGTTCGACCGGTGGCTGAACGGGAAGGCGGGAAGCGAGGACGACGCGCCGTTCCGGCTGTTCGTGATGGGCGCCAACCGGTGGCAGGACGAATGGGACTGGCCGCCGAAGCGGATGACGGCGGTACGGTACTTTCTGCAGGGCTCCCGCGGGCTGTCGACGCAGATGCACGCGCGTGATGAAACGCTGGAGTTCCTCTATGACCCGGCCCGACCGGTGCCGACGCGCGGCGGGCAGACCTGCTGCAATCCGTCGGTGTGGGCGTGGGGTCCGATGGATCAGCGGCCCGTCGAGGAGCGTGCAGATGTCATCTCCTTCACGACGGCGCCGCTGAAGAGCGATGTCGAGGTGATTGGGCCGGTGAAGGCGCACCTGTGGGTCTCGACGACGGCGCCGGACACGGACTTCACGGCGAAGCTGGTGGACGTGCTGCCGACGGGTGAGGCGCGTAACCTCTGCGACGGCATTCTGCGGCTGCGCTATCGGGAGGGGTTGGACCGGGTGGCGGCGGCGATGACACCGGGAGTGACGGTGCCAATCGTGATCGATGTCGGCGTGACGGCGAACGTGTTTCGCGCGGGGCACCAGATCCGGGTCGAGATTTCGTCCAGCAACTTTCCGAAGTACGACCGCAATCCGAACACAGGCCGCGCGGTGGCCGAGGAGCGCGAGGGGCGCGTGGCGCGGCAGACAATCCATCTGGGGCGGCGGTTTCCGTCGCACATCCTGCTGCCGGCCGCGACAGGGCTGCGTCCCACATCGAAAATTGCTATTGTCAAGAGTGCTGGCGCGGTAGCCAAGTGGTAAGGCAGAGGTCTGCAAAACCTTTACTCGGGGGTTCGATTCCCCCCCGCGCCTCCAATCCCATCTCGCTGTAACTCCTGAAATTTCAGCCAATTGCGCCCCTGGGCGGATCACGGCCGGCAACTGTCCGGAGATTTCGCATAGGCGGCCTGTACCGGTGAGTGTCCGACGAAGCCGGGCACAAATGGGGCACACTGCGGGGCACAACGGCTCGCTCACACGCCTCACCTACGCCGAATCAAATGGCGCGCCCGCGCGATCCGCTGCTCGGGAGTCGTCCCGGGTCCCGTCGCCCCATTCCGGCCTCGCGCCCGGCGCACCGCCGCTTCCTCGGCGGCTTCTCCCTCGGCCAGGATCTACGTCAGCTTCTCCCGCTTTTCGCCGGGAGTCTGATCCAGTGACGGCAGACCCAGCGCTTTCTGCAGCCGGTTCAGCCAGAACCCGCTCTCGAATGTCCGCTGCGCCTCGATGCGCTCAAACGCCAGAATCCGCCCAGGCTGCGAGCGAACGGGCAGTCCTGCGCGGCCTCGAAGCGCTTCACTGGATCGGTGAACTTGTTTGACGCCGCGTCCGCCGGTGCCAGCTTCTTGGCTGCCTCCCGGTTCACTTCGAGCACCAGGCGCGGATCGTAATGCGCGGCGTCGGCGCGGACCTCGGCGAAGGTGACCCGCCGCAGGCTCGGGCGGTTGTCGGCGATCCAGCGCTCGGTGGCCTTGGCAAACGCCGATCTTCTCGGCAAACTTCGCCTGCGTGCCGACCAGGGACGGCGAGGCCTGCATCTTGCGCTCGCCGGTCTCACGTACGGGGGGCTTCGTCTCGGCGGCCTGCCGGACGCTTCTGCCGCTTCCGGCCACCCTTCGGCGTCAGTGGCGACCGGAGAATCGCCCCGGCTTCGCGCTTCTGGAGTTGCTCTCGCTCGCGATTGGCGGCATCCTGCGCCCGCCGAATCTCGGGCTCGTCGAAAAGACCTAGCGATTGCCCACTGGGATCATTACGCGCATCTCCAGCCCGTCTTTTGTCCGAACGTACTCGTACGTCCACTCGGGGGCTTCCGCCGTCGGCGTCGGAGGTGGGCCGCTGTAGATTCGGTCCAGTTCCGCTTGGAGGCCCTCCTCCCCCGCCGCGTCCAATTGCTCCAGGCAGCGGACGAGGTTCTCCTTGGCCGCCGCCAGGTCCTCTGCGCTGCTGTTCCCGTGGTCGCCGGAGGGCGGAGAAGACAAGTTCTGCGAGTTCTCGGGGTGCTGCACTGCCGTACCTCCTTTGTCAGGTTCGCACGTATTCCGCCGCCAGTTTCCGCGCCTCCGGCAAAGACAGGCCAAGTTCCGCCACGGGGTCCGAGCGCGGAAAGGCCGGCACAGGGATGACGCGTCCGGTCAGAAGGCACTCGGGAGACGTGCGAAGAGTAAGTGTGTCCGT
>CAYNDS010000174.1:7574-9486 GCA_964395885.1 uncultured Solibacteraceae bacterium
GCCTGTGCTCATCCATGAGATCCGTGTTCGTGCTACTGGCTGGTGTCGTTCTGCAGGCGCAAGACGAAGCCGCGCGCCCGGGTGCGCAAATCCCGCCGCCGCCGCCCGGCTATGATCAGGCTCGGCCGCTGATTGTGTCGGAGTTCGGCATTGTGGCGGCGTCCAACTACCTGGCTTCGCTTGCCGGGGCAAAGGTGCTGGAGCAGGGCGGCAACGCGATCGATGCGGCCGTTGCCGCCAACGCCATGACCGGTCTGACGCAGCCGTTTGTGAACGGCATCGGTGGCGACCTGTTCGCGATCGTCTATGAGGCGAAGACGGGCAAGGTTTACGGGCTGAATGCGAGCGGCTGGACCCCGAAGGCGTTGACCCCGGCGTGGTTGAAGGAAAAGGGCGTCGCGAAGATCGAGCCGCGGGGCGTGCACGCGATTACGGTTCCGGGCTGCGTCGCGGGGTGGCACGCGCTGCGGGAGCGCTTCGGGTCGAAGACGTTCTCGGAGATTCTGGCGCCCGCGATTCACTATGCCGAGTCCGGCTTTCCGCTCTCGGTGGTCAGCGCGCGGTCGATCGTGCAGAAGCCGCTGCTGAATCAGCCGGGATTCCGCCAGACCTATCTGGCAGCGGGCGAGAAGCCCGTCGCGGGAGACCGCTTCCAGAACCCCGCGCTGGGCGAGTCACTGCGCATGATTGCCAGCAAAGGGCGGGACGGCTTCTATCGCGGACCGCTGGCGGCGAGCATGGTGAAGTTTTTGCAGGAGCAGGGCGGGGCGCACGCGCTTGCGGATTTCGAGGAGTTTCAGCCGGAGTGGGTGGAGCCGATTTCGTCGACGTATCGCGGCTGGACGCTCTATGAATTGCCGCCGAACGGGCAGGGAATCGCCGCGCTGTCGATGCTGAACATCCTGGAGCGTTTCCCGCTGGGCGATTACGGACACAACTCTCCGGCGGCGCTGCACGCGATGATCGAGGCCAAGAAGCTGGCCTATGCCGACATGCAGCGGTATGTGGGAGATCCGCGCTTCACGCCGGTGCCGGTGAAGGAACTCCTGTCGAAGGAATTGGCAGCAGAGCGCGCCAAGCTGATCGAGATGAACAAGGCAGCCTGCAAGGTGCTGCCCTCCGATTTGAAGGCGAAGCTGGCTGCGCATGGACGGGAGACGATCTATCTTTCGGCGATTGATCGCGAGGGAAACATCGTGTCGCTGATTCAGTCCAACTCCGCCGGCTACGGGACGGGCATGGTGGCGCCGGGCGCGGGCTTCAGCTTCCATAATCGCGGGGCGAACTTCGCGCTGGAGGCGGGCAAGCCGGATACGCTCGAAGGCCGCAAGCGGCCGCTGCATACGATCATTCCGGCGTTTCTCGAAAAGGGCGATCTGAAGATCGGCTTCGGCATCATGGGCGGTTGGAATCAGCCGCAGGCACACGCGCAGTTTGTCTCCAACCTGGTCGATTTCGGCATGAACGTGCAGCAGGCGCTGGAGGCTCCGCGCTTCACGAAGCTGACGTTTGACGGCTGCGACGTGCAGATGGAAGGGCGCATCGCCGATTACACACGGGCGGAACTGGCGCGGCGCGGCCACGTCATCACGACGGTGAACAACTACGCGACACCAATGGGATTCGGCAGTGCGGTGGTGCGCGACACGAAGCGCAAGGTGAACTTTGCCGGAACGGACCCGCGCGTGGATGGCGCTGCCATTCCGGAGCAGCCCGTGCTGCGGACGGCGCGCTAGTCGGCTTCGACGAACTCGTTGGTGAACGTGGCGGCGAGGTCGATTTTGGCGTCGCGCAACGAGGGCAGCGACATCGACAGGACACGCCACACGGCTTGTGCGCCCTCCGGCGAAAGCGCGCCGTTGGGGTTGAAGACGGCCATCGACGAAGCCAGCGCCTGCTGATAGATCTCCAG
>CAYNDS010000175.1:0-9481 GCA_964395885.1 uncultured Solibacteraceae bacterium
TTTTAGGGGACGTCCGCTGCATCGGAATGCGAATGGCGGACGAATCGTCGAAAAGCGCGGACGAACGGTGGATGCGGCAGGCTCTCGCGCTCGCCGAGCAAGCGGAGGCTGCGGGAGAGGTTCCAGTCGGCGCCGTCGTCGTCCACGAAGGACAGATCTGGGGACGCGGACAGAATGCGGCCATCGCGCAGAACGACCCCACCGCGCACGCCGAGATTGTAGCCCTGCGTGAGGCTGCCGCCGCGTTGGGGAACTATCGGCTCACCGGCGCCACGCTCTACGTCACGCTGGAGCCCTGTCCCATGTGCGCCGGGGCACTCGTTCATGCCCGGGTGCAACGCGTGGTCTTTGGAGCGCGAGACCTCCGATTCGGCGGAGTTCGTTCGAAGTTCCGCATCGCGGATTCGGAACTGCTGAATCATCGCGTCGCCGTCGAAGAGGGCGTCCTGGGGGCGGAATGCCAGCAACTGCTGGTCCAGTTCTTCGAGCGTCGCCGGGACTGAGCCCTACTTTCCGGCGCGTCCCGAGTACTTGCTCAGCGCCGCGACCAGCGGCTTGGCGGAATCCGGCACCGCCGGGCTCTTCTGAATCACTTCCTTTGTGGTCATTTCGCTGCCATAGAGTTGACGGTTCACTTCCTGGTCTTCGCGAAGCGTTGCGCCTTGGAGCGAAAGTCCGGCGAAGACGCCGCGGGAGCGGGACCACGAAAGGATTTCGGCGCGCATCTGAATATCGGTCTGCGCGCTGGACTCACGGCCCACGGGTCCAGCGGCCACACTGGCGTTGCCCCCCAGCGTGAACCGGCTGGCCATCAGTTTCTCGGCGCCAGCGCGGCTTTTCACCAGCATGATCACGTCGGTCTCCGAGGCGCCAATCTGGAAGCCGAGGCTCCCGCCCTCAATCCGGATTCCCGCGGGGGAACCCCATCCGATGCCGTTTTCGTTGCGGCAGATCATGAACCCGCGACCCATCTTGGCGCCGAGGATGAAAGCGCCCTTCTTGAGCCCCGGCACGACAACCGCACAGGTGAACTTATCCAGTAACTCCTGCGGGATGCCTTTGTCGGCCACCCCCATCAGCTCATTCACCACAACAACGGCTTCGCGCAGCCGTTTGTCCTCAGCCTCGCCCGCAAAGAGGCCAAGGCCGATCAAAGAGAAAAAGATGGCCCGCATCGCCAGTGGGATGCGGGCCGAAGGACAAAGGTTCCGAGAGAATTAGAACGTAAACCGAAGGCTGATCTGGACCCGGCGGCGGCCACCGTCGGAATTCCACTGGTTCAGGAATGCCGCGGAGTTGATGCGGGCATCGGGAATGCCGAAGTTCCGCGTGTTGGTGGCGTTGAAGAAGTCGGCGCGCAGCTGGCTATTCACGCGCTCTGAGATCTTCGTGTTCTTCATGAAGCTGATGTCGAGGTTGCCGATGCCGTCGGCGCGGAGGATTCCGCGTCCCGCATTGCCAATCGGCGCAGCCGCCGTCACCGGCGTGAAGAAGCCCTGCGTGCCGCGTTGGGCCACGGGGATGGCCTGCCACATGCCGAACAGCTGCTCGACGGACATGCCGGACAGATCGAGGTTGGTGTTGACATTCGGCCGGATTGCGACGCCCACCAAGCCGGAAATGCCAGCCAGCCGCCCGCCCGGATCCGCACCGTTCAGGACGGTGAAGGGCGCGCCGGACTGGAAAGTCAGGAACGGCGAGATCTGCCAACCGCCCAGCAACTTCCCCCCGAAACCCTTCTGCTCCTTGAAGAACGGAACCACCCAGACGCCGTTGGCGGTGAATCGATGCGGACGGTCGAACGTTGACCGGCCGCGATCTGCCGCGCGGTTGAAGCTGTCCTGCGGAAGCGCCACATCGGCCAGAGCATTCGGGTTGAACAACTCCGACGCGTAATCGATGAAGCTGGACCACGTGTAGTGCGCACCCATGGCGAAGTCACGCGAGAGCCGCTTGTCGACGGAGACCTGAAGCGAGTGGTAGGTCGAGGACGCGCAGTTGCACCGGTCGCGAACGACGCCGAGGTTCGGATTCACTCGACGGCCGCCGGAGTTCGGGACGATTGGATTGCCGTCGATGGTTTGGAACAGGCCAGTTCCCTTGGTTGCAATCCAGCCGACGTTGAGAGCCCAGTCGCGCGCCAACTCACGTTGCATCTGGAAGGAGAACTGCTCGGCAATCGACGAGCGCTGCCCCGGGGAAAGAATCGTTCGATTCGCTGTCGCCGGATTGGCCGGCAGTCCCTGGAAGCGCGCCTGCTGGACCCGCGCAAACGCATTGTTCGCAATGCCGCCGGAAATGAAATTAACGGAATTGAGGAACGGAAACGCGGAAGCAACATTCAGCGTCAGGTTGACGAAGTTGTGGTCATAGCTGCGGGCATAACCGCCCCGGATCACCGTGTTCTCGCCGGTCAGCCAGCTCTTCGGCAGCCGGTAGTTGAAGCCGATTCGCGGGGCCAGGTTGTTCCAGTCCCGAGGCGGAAGGTTCGCCAGCCGGTACGCCTCATTTCCGCCCGCGGCAGCAATGATGCGATTGTTGATCGGGATCAGGCTGTTCAGTGTCGGTCCTGGCGTCTCATAGCGCACGCCATAGGTCAGAGTGAAACTGCGCGACATGCGCCACTCGTCCTGCCAGAACGCAAAGTAGTCGTATTGCTTGAAGGGCCAGATTACTCCGCCGCCCGGCAATGTGGCATTGATCGTGGCGACGGTGGCAACGTCGTCGAAGAGCCGCTGCAGCGTGTCGTAGTTCAAGGAACCGCGCGTGGTGGGGCCAAAGAAGCTGACAATGTCCACGCGCCGGAAGTCGATGCCGAACTTCATCGAGTGATTGCCCTTGATCCAACCGGTGGTGTTCTGAATCTGGTAGGTGTTGTTGCGCCGGAACTGCGGCAGGTTCACTGCGAGTCCGATGGCCGTGCGCGACGCGGCGGCATTGATCCCCACCAGGCCGAGTTCGGCAACCTCCAGGGAAGGAATTGCCTGAGAGGCATCGTTCGAAGCATTCGTCAGGGTGTTGATTCGCTGGTAGGACGTCCGGAACTCGTTGTACAGGTTATTGGTCGGTGTCCAGTTCCAGCTCAGTGTGGCCGATTGAGACCGCGCGGGCGAGATCGTGGTCAAACCGGGAGGCGTCACCTGGCCCGTACCGCTGAGGATGTCGTCATTCACCATGTAGCGCCCGGTGACCAGGTGCTTGTCGCTGAAGCGGTGATCAAAGCGCGCCGTTCCCTGCCAGTTTGTCTGCGCCTGGCTGGCCGAACCGGTGATGGACCCGAGCGGGATGGCCAGCACCTGCGCGCCGGTGTTCAGCGATGCCGAGCGGCCGAGCGGCGTTTGCGCAGCCGCAAGTGCCCTTCCGATGCTGGCTGACGCCGGGGATTTGCAACGCAAGGTTCAGGCAATCGGACCTTGAATGTACTTGGCAAACCCGCTCTTTTCGACCGAAATCTGATAGGAACCCAAGTTGAGCTGTCGCACCCGGAAGGCGCCATCCACACCCGAGGTGGTGGGAAATTGGGCGCCCGTTTCCAGATTCTTGATGGTGACCTGCGCGCCTTGCACTGCGGCGCCGGAAGGATCAGTAACCAAACCGAGGATTTCTGAGTACACGGATTGGGCGGCAACCGGCAGAAAAGCACAGCTCGCCATTAAAATTACGCGGAGATACCCCATGTGACCGACCTTTCATTTGCATGAATGCAAAGTCACGCAAATTTCGATTAGGTCAATTATTGGGACTAATCGGGGATTTCGTCAAGTGGTTGACCGCGTTTCGCGCGACTCGGATGCTGTCGGGAATGCCGATCCCTTCAAACGCGTTACCCACCAGATACAGCCCGGAGAACTTCGCAGCGCAGTCGAACACACGCCTGACGCGCTCGGCGTGCCCCAGGTCGTATTGCGGCATCGACTGCGGCCAGCGGGCGATCGAGACGCCGATGGGCTCTGCGGTAATGCCCATTAGCCGGCGTAAATCCTTGAGCGTTGCCGCTAGCAGCGCCTCGCCGGAAGCGGTACACCAGGCATCGCCGCCAAGAAAGCCACGAAGGACGACGCGGTCCGGCGGCGCGCGATGGTCGAACTTCGTGCTCACCCACGTGCACGCCACCAGGCTTTCCCGCTCCACTTTGGGCACCAGAAAACCGAAGCCATTCAAGGGATGCGGGAATCCCTCCCGCGGATAAGTGAGGCCGATGGTGACAGCGGAAGAAAAGGGGAAGGCTGCGAGAGCTTGGGAAAGCGCCCCGTCGAGTGACTGAACGATACGGGACGCCTGCCAGGCTCGGACCGCAAGAATGACGCGGCTGGCTTGCAACTCGCCATCCGCCAGACGAACCCGCCACTCGCCGCCGCTGTTCTCCAAAGAGACCACTTCTCCGCGAATCCGCTGCACCTGAGTCAAGTGACGGTCCAAGGCGTCGACAAGCGATCCGAATCCACCCCGAAGCGACTGAAAGAGACTGCCGCCTTTGGGCGTCTCGGCGCGTTCCGCCATCAGGCCTCGCGTGACACTGCCGTAGCGTGCCTCTAAGTCAACGAAGCGAGCCAACACCTGAGAAGCACTCAGCTTCTCGACATCGCCGCCAAAGACGCCGGTCATTAACGGTTCGGCAAGGTAGTCGACAACCTCCTGGCCGTAGTGATCGGCAACGAATGCCGCGATGGAACGCTCCGGCAGGGCTTGGGACGGCGGTTTGCGGCGCAGTTCCCGGGCAGCCTTGAGCTTCGCGCCAAGCGACAGCAGCGGAGTGGTGACAAATGCCGGAATGTCAGCGGGAGCCATTAGGACCAGGCCTTCCGGCATCGGAATCATCCGCCCGTTCCGCCAAAGGAATGTGCGTCGCCGGTCGTCATTCGACGAGAGGATCTCATCGCCCAGCCCGACCTCTTGAATCAGTTCCCGGGCGGCGGACTTGGTCGACAGGAAGCTATCCGGTCCCGCCTCAATGCGGCAGCCGTCCACCACGCGGGTTTCAAGCAGACCACCCCAGCGGGCGTCTTTTTCGACCAGCGTGACGGGCAGGCCCGCCTTCTGGAGATAGAAGGCGGCGGTGAGGCCAGAGATGCCGCCCCCGACGATGAGAATGGGCTTCAAGCCTTATTGTGTACCATCCGAAATCATGGTTCGATATGCGCTGATCGGCCTGATTGCAGTGGTCACGCTGGGGTACCAGGCCGCGGTGGTCACCAGCATTGTGGCGGGTTGGCAGGATGATCGGGGGATCCCCGAGGCACCCTTCGATCTGCGCCGTGCCTCCACCGTGATCCGGACAGTCGATTCCGGAGCGGTGGCGGCAGGACTGCGGTCCGGCGATCAGGTGCTGGAGATCGGGGGCGTTCGCTTGACCGGGCGCTTTGCTCTGGAGCGCGCTCTGGCCGACGTGCACCCCGGCCAGCGGCTCCCGATCCGGTGGCAGCGGGATGGACAGGAGTTGCGGGGCGAGATAGAGGTCCGCTTCCGCACCGTGCCGAGGTCAGCGATCATCTTCCTGCTCGACCTGGTGACGCAGTTCCTTACGCCTGGGCTTTGCCTGGTGGTGGGGCTGAGTGTGGTTGCGATCCGCCCACGCGATCCGAACGCCTGGTTGCTGCT
The DNA here is from genome assembly GCA_964395885.1 of uncultured Solibacteraceae bacterium. Lineage (GTDB taxonomy): Bacteria > Acidobacteriota > Terriglobia > Bryobacterales > Bryobacteraceae > JAPKYZ01. Next base: position 5,599 of record CAYNDS010000175.1, read on the forward strand.
CTTCCTGCTGTGGACCTTCTCGCTGCTGGGCGCGGGTGGAATTCCGCTCTGGCGCCGGGTGCCGGAATGGTTGGGACGGTTCGCGGTGGTCTATGAGCCGATTGGCGCGTCACTGTGGGGGCTGGCGATGGCCCTGTTCGGATTGAACTTCCCGCAGCGTCTAAAGGCGGAGACTCGTGTGCCTTGGCTGCGAACGGCCCTGACGGCGCTCTACCTGGCCGGCGCGTTCCTGGCCGCGATCGGCGCGCACCGTTTCTATAATGACAACCAGTTCGCGCCGTGGCTGGACTTTGCCGGGAATCCGTTCACGCGGTCCTTCTGGTTGAACGCCGTGGGCGTGTCGGTCTTCTTCACGAGTTTCGGAGTGCGGTCCGGCTGGGAGCAAGACCCCGATGCGCGCCGCCGGCTGAAGTTGATTTATTGGGGCCTGGGCGTCAGCCTGATGCCGATGTTTTTGATCCTCCTTGCCGGTCAGATCTTGGGAGGAGATCCTTACCGGCGGCTGCCCCCGTTTCTGGTCATCCCTGCCTTACTGCTGCACTTTCTGTTTCCGCTGACCCTGGCCTACGTCATCGTGGTGCATCGGGCCATGGACGTCCGGGTGGTGGTGCGGCAGGGGCTGCAGTACGCATTGGCGCGACGGGGCGCGATTGCGGTGCGGGTCCTGCTGATGATGGCGACGATGTGGTGGGTCTATGAGGTGGTGAGTGACCCGGAATCCCGCCGGCCGGCGCGGTTCCAGGCGATCGCAGTCAGCATGGTCGTCGCGGTCTGGTCCGGACGGCTCTTGCAGCAATTGCAGAGTTGGATCGACCGCAGGTTCTTTCGGGAGGCGATCCAAACGGAACGGGTTTTGGCGGAACTCAGCGACAGCGTGCGAACCTACGTTGAAACAGAGCCTTTGCTGAAGCGCGTCGCCGACGTCGTCCGGGAGACCCTGCACCTGGAGCATGTCGCGATGCTGTTGAGCGGCGGCCCTTCACCGGCCGTCGCCTATGCCACCGGCTACACACAGCCCCCGACACCGGATCGTCTGGACGCGGCTTTGATCCTGCCGCTGTCGGCTAAGGATCGGATCGTCGGCCATATGGCTCTGGGCCCAAAGCGGAACGAGGAGCCATTCTCCTCCTCCGACCTCCAGCTACTCTCCACCGTGGCGGACCAGGCTGCCCTGGCGCTGGAAAACTCTAAGCTGGCCGCCGCCATCGCGCAGGAGGTTGCGCAGCGCGAAAGGCTCAACCGGGAACTCGAGATCGCCCGCGAAGTGCAGCAGCGCCTGTTTCCGCAGTCCCGTCCGCAGGTGGCGGGGCTGGTCTATGCGGGACATTGCCGCCCGGCGCAAAGTGTCGGGGGCGACTACTTCGATTTCCTGGAGATCCCGGGCGGCGTCGGTTTGGCAATTGGAGACGTTTCGGGGAAAGGTGTGCCCGCTTCACTTCTGATGGCGAGTCTTCAAGCCAGCCTGCGGGCGCAGGTGATGGCGGGGGCGCAAAGCTTGGCCAAGATCATCGCCAACATCAATGGGCTGATCTTTGACGCCTCGCCCGTCAACCGCTACGCCACATTCTTCTACGCCCAATACGATGCCGACTCGCGCCACCTCACCTATGTGAATGCCGGGCACAACGCTCCGCTGATCCTGCGGGGCAGCGAAGTCATCCGATTGGAGGACGGTGGCCCGGTTGTGGGCCTGTTCCGGCAAGCGGTCTACCGGCAGGGAACAATCGAGTTGCAACCCGGCGACGTCCTTGTGGGTTTCACCGACGGCGTGAGCGAAGCAATGAACTCCAGCGAGGAGGAATGGGGCGAGGACGCCTTGATCCAGACCGTTGTGCAGTGCGCCTTGCTTCCGCCGGAAAAGATCATGGAGGCGCTGTTGCGCGAGGCGGACCGCTTCTCCGCGGGCGCACCCCAGCATGATGATATGACGCTGGTCGTGGCCACCGTTCAGTAGCGGGCCGGTACTCGCCGGGAACGAGTCCGACAACAGTTCCCTGAACAAGTCCCGTAACAATTCGAAGATAAGAGGAACATGTTTCGAGGAACAATCGCGCTGTTGGCGTGGAGCCTGGCCAGCGCAATGCAGGCGTCGGCTCAAGCGGAAGCGCCACTCTCCGCGCGGGAGAAGCTACTGCTGGACCGCATCGCTGCCCTGGAAGAACGGCTGACTGTGCTGGAAAAGAGGCTTGCCCCGGAAACCGAGCGGGCGATGGCCGAGCGGGCATCTCCCCCCGTCCCTGCTTCCGCGCAGATGCCTTCGGCGCCGAAAGCCGAGGAATCCCCCTCCACCATGCCGCCGGGAACTACGGTCAACTTCTACTTCGATGGCTACTACGCCTGGAACACGAATCGCCCCGTCGGGCGTGTGAATCTGCTGCGCGCCTATGACGTGACGGCGAACAATTTCAGCATCAACCAGACTGGTCTGATGGTTGAACGCGCCGCGAATCCCGTTGCCGGAAGGCGTTGGGGCTACCGGCTGGACTTGATGGCGGGTGAAGCCACCGAGACGTTGCAGGGCGGCGCGCAGAACGAACCGCGTCCGCAGGTCTACCGTCATCTGTTCCAGGCCTATGGCACCTACGTGATTCCCGTGGGCAAAGGGCTGACCGTCGACTTCGGAAAGTGGGCCAGTTCCCTGGGTCCGGAAGGCAACTACACCAAAGACCAGATCAACTACTCGCGGAGCTACTTCTTCAATTTTCTGCCCTTTTACCACATGGGCGTCCGGAGCACGTATGCCGTGAACTCCAAGCTCAGCCTGACGCATTGGCTGGTGAACGGGGCCAATCAGACAGAGGACTTTAACGACTTCAAGTCGCAACTCGGCCAGGCGGTGATCACGCCGACAAAGAACCTGACCTGGACCGTGCAGTACTACAACGGGCGGGAGCAGCGTGATGTGGCGCCTTTGCTCAACCCGGGTATCCCGACGCTAGCGACACAGCCAGGGCTCTCCACCTTCCCGGTACGCCCGTTTGCTCGGGGGCGATTCCAGGTGCTGGAGACCTATGCCTTTTGGAACGCGACCGATCGGCTGACTCTGGGCGGTGAACTGGTCTCTGTGATCAATCGTATCCAGTCCAATGGTCCGCCGCAGCGCGTCACCGGGGGCGCAGCCTACCTTCGGTGGCAGTTGACGCCGCGGACCTTCTTTGGGCAGCGATACACCCGATTGAACGACCACGCCGGACTCTTCAGCGGACGCACACAGAACCTGAACGATGTCACGTCCACGTTCGGCTTTCGGCCGGCCGAGGGATTTGAGACACGAATCGAGTACCGGCGGGACTTTTCCAATCGGCCGTTTTTTCTTCTGCGGAACCCCGGTGAGACGTCAACCAAGCAGGACACTTTCACGCTTGGCGTGCTGTGGTGGTTCGGCGCGAAGACGGGCCAATGGTGAGCCCGGACGGCAAGGCCCGCTAGGCGATGATGTCCTTCACGATGTTGCCGTGAACGTCCGTCAGGCGGAAGTCCCGTCCCGAGTAGTGATAGGTCAGCTTCGTGTGATCGATCCCCATCAGGTGCATGATTGTGGCATGGAGGTCGTGTACGTGAACCGGCTTGTCCACCGCTTTGAAGCCAAAGTCGTCAGTGGACCCGTGGACATAGCCGCTCTTCACGGCACCGCCGGCTAACCAGACCGTGAAGCCAAACGGATTGTGATCGCGCCCGTTGACGATTCGGCCGTCCGGACCACCCCCGCCGGTCTCCAGCACGGGCGTACGGCCGAACTCAGTACCGCAGACCACCAGCGTCTTGTCCCAAAGGCCACGGCCTTTCAGGTCCTTGATCACCGCCGCGAACGCCTGGTCGGAATCCTTCGCGTTCTTGCGGTGGCGGAAGATGTCGTCGTGCGCGTCCCAGGGATCGCCCTTGG
>CAYNDS010000176.1:0-9438 GCA_964395885.1 uncultured Solibacteraceae bacterium
CCATCAGGTTCATTACCGGAGCCGAGCCTTTGACCACTGTCTTGGACAGCAGGTTGCCGAAGCCATCGTAGCCGAACTGCTGGCCCCACTGCGCGCCGCCCGTCTGCGTCGTCTTCCCGGGTCAGGCGAGCCAGCCTGTCGTACTGACTCGTTCCGGCACGGTCACAGCTCGTCAGAAACAAAATCTCCCTCCGATTCAGCTACTTACTCTCTCTTGCTGTCCCGCCTCGTCCCGCCATCTGCGAATGTCCAACCAAGAGCTGCCGCCGACACCTCTGGACGGCAGTCGCCCAACGGTCATTCGCAAGATGGCTGTGAAACGCTCGGGTCCTAGGAAAACCGGCGTGTGGATAGCTGTAGAAACTGGGGAGGCCCGCCGGCGCCAGAGCATCCGGCCCTAGCCTGATACAGGGTTACTCAGGTCTCTCCTGCCGTTGCAGAGCAAACAAACGGCCGCTCCGGAGCGAAAGAAATTCGAAAAAGACAGCGACGACCGATGAAGCAGCGAAAACCGAAGCCCCGCACCGCGCGCAGCCGTAGCCTGCGCTCTCCGCGCCCGTTTCGCTTGCGGCCGAACCACGCCTGCCCATCCCCGGCCATCGCCACGGGCGAGGAGAACGAACTTCTCCCGCCGCCCGTCTGCTATTTCCCGCCCCGAATGAACTCCCCGATCTCCTTCGACACTTTCACCAACGACGGCACGTGGCTGTAGAACATGTGCCCCGCCTCGAAGTAACTCTTCTGGATCTGCGCATGATACTGCTTCGGCAATCCCATGTGGCTGAACGTATACTCGGTGGCGAAATACGGCGTCGCCAGATCAAAGTACCCGCTCCCGATGTACACCCGCTGATGGGGATTCTTGGCGAACGCCTGCCGTAGCGCGTCGCTCGTGTCCGCGTAGGCATTGGTGCCGCCCGGACCGTAATCCCACGCGCCGATTCCCCCGCCGAGAATGTAGTATTCCAAATCGCTCTTGTAATTCAGCGAATTCCGGACATAGTCGGCAAACAGGGCCGTGTAGGGCGGTCGAATCGCGGCAATCGACGGATCAAACTGCGGCGTCTCGGCTCCGTTCAAGCCTTCGCTCGCTTCCAGGCGGCTGTCAATGCGCCCCACCGTCTTGCCCTCGGCACGGCGCAGTTCTTTGGTGAAGCGCATGATCTCGATCCGCAGGTCGTGCTCCTCCAGCCAGCGCTTGTCCAGCCCCGTCAGCCGCGCCAGTTTGTCGATGGCCGCGCGCCGCTCGGCATCGGAAAGCCGGTCGCCTTTCGCCAGCACGACGGCGTACTCGCCGCCCGCATAGTCTTCCGCCTCCTTGAGAGCCTTCTTCAGGTCCCGCTGCAGGTCCGGCGGCAGCTTCTTGTGATACCAGGCGGTCGCGGTATAGGTCGGCAGAAACAGGGCGTACGGAAGGTCGTTGCCTTTGTTGAAGCGTGCCGTCTGGTAGTTCAGGATGCTCGAAATCAGGATGACGCCGTTAAAGGCGATCCCTTTCTCGATCGCCCAGCCCGCCACCCCCGCCGCACGGAACGTCCCGTAGCTTTCTCCGATCAGATACAGCGGCGAATTCCACCGGTCATAGCGCGTGAGATAGAGCCGGATGAACTCGCCCACGGAGGCGATGTCGCCCTGCACACCGAAAAACTTCCGGCCCAATTCCGGCGTCAGCGCGCGGCTGTAGCCCGTTCCGATCGGGTCGATGAACACCAGGTCCGCGAACTCCAGGAACGTGTACGGGTTGTCCTCCAGCGTGAACGGCGGCGGCGGATACTCCCCGTTCTCGGTCAGCTTCACGCGCTTCGGCCCGATCATACCCATGTGCATCCAGACGCTGGCCGACCCCGGTCCGCCGTTGAAGGAAAACAGCAGCGGCCGCTCCCGCGCAGGGCCGGTCCGCTCCAGCGTGTAGGCCATGAAAAACATGTGGGCCTCCGCGGCGCCCGTTTGCGGATTCGCAATCGGCAGCCGCCCGGTGGCCGTCTTGTAGCGCAGCGTGCGCGTGCCGATCCTGCTCTCGTGCGAAGCAACCACCGGGTCCGGTTCCTTGGCCGATTCCGCGGGTTTGGCCGGGGCGGCGGCGGGCTGTTGCGCCCAGGTGACGGTCATCACCGCGCAGAGCAGGAGAAAACGCATTTCCCTATCTTAAGTGGGGCAAGCGCTCACGAGACCAGTGTCGCTCCGCCCACCGCAGGACCTCTCCCACCGTGCCTTCCGGCACGTCATGGCCCAGAAAGCGGAGCGCCGCGCGCAGCGACGAAGCCGCATCGTCGCCCAGCGGCGGGGCGTGGTTCTGCTTGCTGAGCTTCTCCCCGCGCGCGTCCAACGCCAACGGCACGTGGCAGTAGTCCGGATGCGCGTAATCCAACAGGCGCTGCAGATGGCGATGACGCGGCGTCGAATCGAGTAAATCCGCGCCCCGGACGACATGCGTGATGCCCTGCGCCGCGTCATCCACCACGACGGCCAACTGGTACGCCCACAGCCCATCGGCGCGCTTGAGGACAAAGTCATCGACCAGGCCCTCCCCCCGCACACGGATCGCGCGCCCCTTTCGCCCCGGCGGAAGCCCCTCCCGGCAGCGGCACTGTCCTGCCTCGCGGCGCGTACAGGCACAGAGATAGGTATGGCCGGCGAGCCGGTCCAGCGCCTCCTGATACGCCTCCCCGCGCGTGCTCTGATACAGGACCTCGCCGTCCCACTCCAGCCCGTGCGCACGCAGTTGGTCCAGAATTACGCGGTCCGCCCCGGCAACGCAGCGCGGCGTGTCCACATCCTCCATCCGGACCAGCCATTCCCCGCCCGCCGACCGTGCATCGGTCCAACTCGCCACCGCCGCCACCAAGGACCCGAAATGCAGAGGTCCGGTGGGCGACGGGGCGAACCGTCCGCGGTAGCCGCTCATTTGACTTTCACCGTAATACCGATAGACAATCAGGCATTCTCGAATGGCGAGTCTCACTCATCTTCGCGCGTTGGAAGCGGAGTCCATCCACATCATCCGCGAGGTAGCGGCGGAGTTCAGCCGTCCGGCGCTGCTGTATTCGATCGGCAAGGATTCAAGTGTCCTCTTACGTTTGTGCCAGAAGGCATTCTATCCAGGCAAGATCCCGTTTCCGTTGATCCACATCGACACCACCTACGAGTACCCGGAAATGATCGAGTTCCGGGACCGCTACACGCGCGAGATCGGCGCTGAACTTCTTGTCTACACCAATCAGGATGCCGTGAAGGCAGGCGCCAATCCCTACACCCTGGGGACTTCGCAGTGCTGCCATCTCCTGCGCACCCGCGCGTTGGTCGAAGGGTTGAAGCACTTCAAGGTGGACGCGGCACTCGGCGGCGCGCGGCGCGACGAGGAGCGCTCCCGCGCCAAGGAGCGGATCTTCTCCCTGCGCGACCCGCACGGACAGTGGGACCCCAAGAATCAGCGCCCGGAACTCTGGAACCTCTACAACACGCGCACAGCGCCGGGCGAGAGTGTCCGCGTTTTCCCGCTGTCGAATTGGACGGAGTTTGACATCTGGCAGTACATCCACGAGGACCGGATTCCGCTGGTGCCGCTCTACTTCGCCAAGCCGCGCGAGGTGGTGGTGCGCGACACGACGTTGATTCCGATCGAGACCAACGTCAAGCTGCTGCCGGGCGAGAAGCCGCAGACGGTGAAGTGCCGCATGCGGTCTCTGGGGTGCACGCCGTGCTCCGGCGCGATCCGCTCCGAGGCGGACACGGTGCCGAAGATCATCGACGAACTGAAGGAGTTTCGGCGCAGTGAGCGAGAGAATCGCGTGATTGACCACGACCAGGACGGCTCCATGGAGTTGAAGAAGCGGGAGGGCTACTTCTAATGGCTGCCGCACTGGCGGGACCGGACCTGCTGCCGCTTAAGTCCTTCCTGAAACAGGACAGCGAGAAGGACCTGCTGCGCTTTTCGACGGCGGGCAGTGTCGATGACGGGAAGTCGACGTTGATCGGGCGCATGCTGCACGATGCGGGCGGCGTGTTTGAGGATCAGCTGGAAGCGGTGAAGAAGGCGAAGGTGAACCGCGCCGGTGCGGGCAAGGTGGACTTCTCGCTGCTGACCGACGGCTTGCGCGCGGAGCGCGAGCAGGGCATCACGATCGACGTCGCCTACCGCTACTTCGCCACCCGCCGGCGGAAGTTCATCATCGCCGATACGCCCGGCCACGAAGAGTACACGCGCAACATGGTCACGGGCGCATCGACGTGCGATGCCGCCATCGTGCTGGTGGATGCCGTGCAGGGACCGACGGCGCAGTCCCGCCGTCATGCCCGCATCGCGAAGCTGCTGGGCGTGCCGCACATCATCGTCGCGGTGAACAAGATGGACCTGGCCGGGTATCGCGAAGAGGCGTTCCGGCGGGTGCACGACACCTTCGATGTGGCGCACGTGGTGCCGATTTCGGCACTGGAGGGCGACAACGTCGTCGAGCGCAGCGCCAACATGCCGTGGTACACCGGACGGTCCTTGCTGGAACTGCTGGAAGAGCTTCCCGTGACGCATCGCGCCGGGCTGCCGCTGCGCTTCGCGGTGCAGTTGGTGGTGCGTCCGGACGCCAACTTCCGCGGCTATGCAGGCCAGATTGCCTCCGGCAAGGTGAACCTGGGCGATGAGGTGACGGCGTGGCCCAGCGGGCGCACGGCGCGCGTTTCGCGAATCGTCACCTATGACGGCGACCTCAGCGAAGCGGTGGCGCCGATGTCGGTGACCTTGACGCTCGACCGGGAGATCGACCTGAGCCGGGGCGGCATGCTCACGCATGGGCGGGCGCCGGAGACGGCGCGGCGCATTGAGGCGCAGGCGGTGGCGTTGCAACCGGCGGGCGTCCGCACCGGCCGCACCTATCTGCTGAAGCACATGGCACAGACAACGCCGGCAATCGTATTGGCGGGCAATCTCGACATGAACGAGATCGGCGAGGTGGTGATCGAGACGACGCGGCCGCTGTACTTTGACGCTTATCGCGAGAACCGGCTCAGCGGGGCCTTTGTCCTGATTGACCGCGAGTCGAACAATACGATCGCGGCGGGGATGATCGAGGGCGTGAACGAGAATCGCACGGAGCCGCTGCTGCTGAAGATTGCGCGGCAGTTGCGCCGGACGGCGGACCGCCTGGAGGAGTTCTCGCAAGGGGGAGGAATCTAGGATGACCGAAGCGCAACAGATCATCGAACAGGCGCTGGCCTTGCCCGGCGAAGCGTGCTTCACCTGCAGCTTTCAGGCCGAGGATGTGGTGGTGCTGGACCTGGTGCGGCGCGCCCGGCCGCAGATCCCGGTGCTGTTTCTCGAAACCGGATATCACTTCCCGGAGACCTACGCCTATCGCGACCGTCTGGCGCGCGAATGGAACCTGAACCTGATCAACCTGGCCGCCGAGCAGAGCGTGGCTGCGCAGGAGTCGCAATTCGGGCTGCTCTATCAGACGGCTCCGGACCGCTGCTGCGACGCGCGCAAGGTCGTTCCGCTGTTTTCGGCGCTGGAACGCTACGACGTCTGGTTCACCGGACTGCGGCGGGAGCAATCTCCCACGCGCGCCGGCTTGCAACCGATTGCCGGGCAGCAGTTGCCCTCGGGCAAGACCATTCAGAAGATCAGCCCGCTCTACATCTGGAACTGGGACGACATCTGGCTCTATCTGCGGGTGAATGAGATCCCGTACCTGGAACTTTACGACCAGGGCTACACGTCCATCGGGTGCGCTCCGTGCACGGCCAAGCCGGAAGCCGGCCACGCGCGCAGCGGGCGCTGGGGCGGGCGCAAGTTGGAATGCGGGATTCACATCGGCGCGAACGCGGAGGCACACTAAATGGAACTCATCATCGGATTCCTGATTGCGGCGGTCGTGGGGATGACCGGCATGGGCGGCGGCCCGCTGGTGGTTCCGGCGCTGGTGCTGTTGCTGGGCATGCCGGCGGCGGAGGCGGTGGGCACGTCGATGCTCTACGTGACGTTGATCAAGCTGGTGGCCTCGCCCGTGTACATGTTCCGCGGGCAGGTGGACTGGCCGGTGCTGGCGCGGCTGCTGGCGGGCGGACTGCCGGGTGTGGTGATCGGCTCCCTGCTCATCACAGGCATGACGAAGGCCAATCTGCAGGGCGCCGTGTTGACCGTGGTGGGCGGCATCGTCGTGACGGTGAGCCTGGTAAACCTGTGGCGGCTGCTGCAGTCCGGCGGGGCGCGCCCGGAAGTGGACCGGTCCAAGTGGCTGCCGGCGGTGACGTTTCCGATTGGGATTGAAGTGGGATTCTCCTCGGCGGGTGCGGGCGCGTTGGGCGGCGTGGCGATGATGCAGATGACACGTTTGGAAACGGCGCGGATCGTCGGCACGGACCTGCTGTTCGGCCTGGCGGTGGCGGGCTTGGGCGGCGGCATCCACCTGGCGCTGGGACAGGTGAACTCGTCGATGGTGATCAAGCTGGTAACGGGCGGCGTGGCGGGTGCGTTGTGCGGCGCGTGGATGGCTACGCGCGTGCCGTCGCGGCAACTCCGCTTCGGCCTGTCGGCCTTCCTGGTGTTCATCGGCGCGCAACTGGCCTGGCGTGGAATTGCGGGAAACTAGACCGATGGGCCGAGTCTATCTGGTGGGCGCGGGGCCGGGTGACGCGGACCTTCTGACCGTCAAGGCGCTCCGCATTCTGCAAACGGCGGACGTGGTGCTGTTCGACCGTCTGGTCTCGGCTGAGGTGCTGGCCTGCATTCACCCGCGCGCGACGCTGATCGATGTCGGCAAGGAAGAAGGACAGCAGTGTCAGGTGCAGCCGCGTATCGTGCCGCAACTGATCGAATGGGCCGGGCGTGTTGACACGGTCGTGCGGCTGAAGCAGGGCGACCCGATGGTGTTTGCGCGGGGCGGCGAAGAACTGCTGGAGCTGGCCGAAGCAGGGTGTGAGGTGGAAGTGGTGCCGGGCGTGAGTTCGGCCCTGGCCGCGCCCGAAGCCGCCGGCATCCCGCTGACGTATCGGGACGTGGCGCGTTCCTTTGCGGTCGTGACGGGCCATGGCCGCGACGGGATGGTGCAGGACTGGCAGTCCTACGCGCGCATCGACACGCTGGTGATCCTGATGGGCGTGAAGCATCGCGCCGAGATCGCACAGCGACTGATCGCGGCGGGACGTCCGGCATCGCAGCCCGTCGCCTTTCTGGAGCACGCCACGACACCCTCGGAGCGGCGCGTCTTCGCCACGCTCCGCGAGGTGGCGGACGGCATGGTCGAGGTCGCTGCCCCGGCGGTGTGGATCCTGGGCGAAGTGGTGTCACTGGCACGCTACTCCCGCGCTGAAGCCACCGCGACAACGCGCGGGCGGACCCGCCGTCGATCAGACGCGTAGCGCGGCGCGGAACCCGCGGGCGGCGTAGTAGGACTCGGCTCCGTTGTGATAGACGAAGACGGTCTCGTAGCGGCGGTCGCAGAAGAGCGCTCCGCCGAGACTGCGGATCCGAGCGGGTGTCCAGATCCAGCTGGAGGTGCGGGTATCAAACGCGCCGAAATGCTGCAGGGCGCGGTACTGCTCCTCCGTCAGCAGCGTGACGCCCATCGAGAGGGCCATGTCGACGGCGCTGCCGGCGGGCTTGTTCTGCTTGCGCGAGGCCAGCGCGTCACCGTCGTAGCAGAGGCTTCTGCGCCCCAACGGTGATTCCGGCGCGCAATCGAAGAAAAGATACTCGCCGGTGGATGCGTCGCGACCGATTACATCAGGCTCGCCGCCGGTCTCTTCCATGCGCTCCAGCGCGCGCAGCTTTCCGGCATCGGCTTCCAGGCGGGGCTGAATCGCGCTCCAGCGGAGACCGTCATGACGCCTTCGGTGGGCGCGGAACCGGGCTTCGAGCGTGCGCAGCAGAGGGGTGCCGGTCATGCCGCAGTGTCGCAGAAAAGAAGAGGGCCCTGGAATGTTCCAGGGCCCGGGACATCGGTGTCCGGCGAAACGGGACTGCCGTTAGAACTGATACCGGATCGCGAGTTGCATGACGCGTCCGCCATCGGCGCCGGTGATCCAGCCGAAGTTCGTGTTGCCGAACGTGGTGGCCGGGTTGTTGAAGTTGACGGTGTTGAAGGCGTTGAAGCTTTCCCACCGGAACTCCGCCGCCTGACGGTCCGTGACCCGGAACTCCTTGCGCAGCGCGAAGTCCGTATTGAACTGGCGAGGTCCATAGGCGGAGTTGCGCGCGGCGTTGCCCGGCGTGTTCAGCGGCTGAATGCGGTAAGCGGCCGATGTGAGGAAGTTGAAGCGGTTGTCCTTGGGCGAGACGCCGGTGTTGGCTTCGGCGACGCGGTTGGGGCGGAGTCCGCCGCCGTTGCGCAGCAGGAAGCGGTAGGCCTGACCGGTAGCCGGGTCGATGCCGTTCGCGTTCAGGCCGACGTTGATCGGCAGCCCGGAGCGCCAGGACACGATCGAGGAGAACTTCCAGCCGCCGAGCACGAAGTCGGCGCCGCGATTCCAGCTGTTGCCGAACTTCCGGCCGCGGCCGAAGGGCAGTTCATACGTGACGGCGGTGGTGAAGCGGTGAATGGGCGTCTGCGACATGCGGCCCCACTCGGCGTCGAAGTTGTCGCGGAACTGCGGCGAGGCGCCGGAGTCCCATGCGCCCACCTGATCCATGGCCGAAGCCCAGGTGTAGGCGGTCAGCACGTAGAGGCCGTTGGAGTAGTTGTGCTCGTACTTGGCCTGCAGCGAGTTGTAGCGGGACCGGGCGCGGGAGGCGCCGGTCTGGATGCCCTGCCAGAGCGGGAAGGGACGATTGGCGGCCACCGTGCCGTCGACGCCGAAGTTCGTCTGGTTGCGCTCATAGAGGCCGAACAGGCTGCGGCCGTTGTTGGCGACATAGGCGAGCTCAAACGTACTGGCGCGCGTGAGCTGCGTCTGCACGGCGATGTTCCACTGCTGGATCAGGCCGGAGCGCTGTTCCGTTTCGCGCGTGCGGAGTGTGACCAGTCGCGAGTCAAAGTTCGACAGCACGCCGGCAGGGATGGGGTCCGACAGACGAATCGGTGCGGGTCCGGTGCCGACGCGAATCAGGTTGGCCTGGATGAGCTGCGGCGGGTTCAGCGGCAGGTTGGCCTCTGAGCCGTACATGTCCTCGGAGTTGTAGAAGATGCCGTAGCCGCCGCGGATGACGAGCTTTTCGGCGATCGGCTGCCAGGCGAAGCCGAGACGCGGCCCGAAGTTGTTGCGGTCCGGCGTGACCAGGTAGCGGTCGTTGCCGTTCTGATTGGCGATGCGCAGGCCGCTGGTGGCGGGGTCGAAGTTCACGTTCACGTTGCGGCCGTTGCCGTAGTAGGGCGTCGTGTACTCATAGCGCATGCCGAGATTGAGGGTCAGGGTGGGCGAGACCTTGTAGTCGTCCTGCACAAAGAAGCTGGTGGCGGACTGCAACTGCTGCACTTCCGGCACGGTGTTCAACTGCACGGTCTCGGGGAG
>CAYNDS010000177.1:0-9359 GCA_964395885.1 uncultured Solibacteraceae bacterium
CCCAGTGCCCGCGCCATCCGGCCAATCAGCGCCCCGTACTCGCTCGGCACCGAATAGCCCACTGTATCCGGCAGGTTCACCGTCCGCGCCCCGGCTGCCACCACCGCCCGGCAGACCTCTTCCAGATAGTCCCAATCCGTGCGCGTCGCATCCTCGGCGGAAAACTCGACATCGTCCACATACGTCCGCGCCTGTGCCACCGCCGCCGCCGCTTCTTCCAACACCTGCTGCCTCGACTTCTTCAGCTTGAACTTCAGGTGAATGTCGCTGGTCGCAATGAAGGTATGGATCCGTGGCCGCTTCGCATGACGTAGCGCCGATGCCGCCCGCTCCACATCCATCTTGGTGGAACGCGCCAGCGCCGCCACCTGCACCCATGGATACTCCCGCGAGACGGCGTCCACCGCATCGTGGTCTCCCTCGGACGCAATCGGAAAGCCGGCTTCCAGGATGTCGACACCCAAATCCACCAGCTTCGCCGCCATCTTGACTTTTTCGGGAACCGTCATGCTACAACCGGGCGACTGTTCTCCGTCCCGAAGCGTGGTGTCAAAGATGTAAACTCGCGAGCTCTCTGCCATGGGAAAGCGGTTCCTTCCTTGCCTGGGTCACCCCGGACGGGGCGGCGCGAGTGGCGGGTTAGCCGTTCGCGTACTTGCGATTATGCTACTGCGCCGTAAGATTTAGCAAATTTATATTGTTGCGGAAAACCATAACGCCGCCGAATCGAATAAACTCTGCTTATAGCGATCGAGGAATATGCTCCTTCACTCTCTCAAAACTTTCCTGGCTGTCGCCAACGAGAAGAGTTTTTCGCGGGCCGCCGAGAAGCTGCTCCGGACCCAGCCGGCAATTTCGCTGGCAGTTCAACGCTTGGAAGCGGAACTGAACGAGAAGCTGATTGATCGCTCCGCCAAAGAGCTCCTCCTCACCGACGCCGGGCGCATTGTCGTCGAGTACGCCCGCCGCTTCGCCAATCTGGAGTCCGACCTACACAATGCATTGGCGGAACTGCGCGACAACTCCACCGGGCGCCTCTCCATCGGTGCGAACGAGTCGACGTCTCTCTATCTGTTGCAGCATATCTCGCGCTATCGCCGGACCTTCCCCAAGGTAAAGGTCCAAGTGCGCCGGACGCTCTCCAGCCGCATTCCCGCGCAACTGCTGGACGGCGACCTGGAACTCGGTGTGATCAGCTACGACCCGGAGGACGAGCGGCTGGAGACCCACGTCATCTATACCGACAGCCTGGCCTTCGTCGTCTCGCCCAACCATCGATTTGCCAGCCGCGGCGAGGTCTCGATCTCGGAACTCGAGATGGAAACGTTCATTGCACATAACGTCATGTCGCCATATCGGGAGACCGTACTGCGGGAGTTTCAGCGCGCGCGCGTCGCGCTCAACATGGACGTCGAGATGCCCACCGTCGAAACGATCCGCAAGATGGTGCAGCGGAATGAGGGCGTGGCGTTCCTCCCGAAGATGTGCGTCGAGGCAGAACTGGAGCAAGGGCTGCTGCGGGCGGTCGCCGTGAAGGAGCTAAACGTGGAGCGGAAGATCCGCCTCGCCTACCCTGCCCGTCGCGCCCTTAGCCACGCCGCTCGGGCGTTCCTGGAACTGGTGCAGAACTAGCTGCCTGCGCTGCCAGCTTTCGGGCTTCGGCACTCTCGACAATCCGGGAGCGCCAGCCCAGCCGTGTCGCCTCCAGCATCGCCCGCCCCAGGTCCGCGCCGTCGATATACAGGCGGGGGAATGGCCGAATCAGGGGAAAGATGGGACGCAACCAGCGGTACAGCGCCGGTGAACTCGCCGAGGGCGTGCCGCCAATTGCCGCCGGCCGCCAGTTTACGCCGCCAAAGCGGTCCATCAGCGCAACTTCTGTCGAAGACTTCACCTGCGACCACCGCTGCCGGTTTGTCGGGCTCGTCCCCGCCCCGCTGATCCAGTGAAATGCCGCCTCCGGACTGGTTTCCTTGAGGAACGCCGCCGCCGCGAGCAGCAACGCGCGGGAGATTCACTCATACTCCTCGGCATTCACCTGCATCGACGACACTCCCAGGCAGTACAAGCAACAATCCACGCCCGAAAAGGCTTCCCGCAAGGGCCGGTAGTCGAGAAAATCCGCATGTTCAAACACCCGCATCCGTTTGTCGGGAACCGGGATGGGGCGCCGAACCACGCAACGCACTTCCAACACACGCTCGTCGGCCAAGCATCCCTTCAACACTCCTCCGCCCGCCCATCCCGTCGCGCCAAACAGCAGGACCCTCATAGTTAGAAGATACGCCGCCGTCCGAGCGGGCCGTCTAAAATAGGAGAAGTGTCGCTCCTGGAGAATCAGTTCGATCGCAACATCATCACGACGTCGGTCGACTACGTGTTCAATTGGGCCCGGAAGTCGTCGCTGTGGCCGCTTTCCTTCGGACTCGCCTGCTGCGCCATTGAGATGATCGCGTCCACGACGGCACGGTTCGACATGGCGCGCTTCGGAGCGGAAGTCTTCCGGGGCTCGCCCCGTCAGGCGGACCTCATGATCGTGGCGGGTACCGTCACTCTCAAGATGGCCCCGGTACTGAAGCGGCTTTACGACCAAATGCCGGAGCCGAAGTGGGTGATCTCGATGGGCGCCTGCTCCAGCGTCGGCGGCCCGTTCAACACCTACTCCGTCCTGCAGGGCGTCGACCGAATTGTCCCGGTGGATGTTTATGTCACCGGTTGCCCGCCGAGGCCGGAGAATCTGTTCTATGGTCTGTTGAAGCTGCAGGACAAAATTGACGCGACGCCAAACCTGGTCAAGCGCCCCACCGAGGTCCGCCTCGATGAGTCCATGCTGGAAGAGTTTAAGCGCTCCGTCATGATCGCGCAGACCAGCCAGCCAGTTGCGTGACACGCCTTTCGGCAGATCTCCTGGCGGGCTTTGCCTGGCTTGACCACGGTTTCGGCTCTCGTCACTGCGGCCCCTGGACCGACGGACCCGGACGCAGCTGGGCAACGCAGATTCACTCGGCGGCCGTTCTGTCCGTGACGCAAGCAGGCCACCAGGGCGAGGCCGACGCGCTGATCACGAACCAGCCGGGTCTCTGGCTGGAGATCCGCACCGCCGACTGCCTGCCGATCCTCCTCGCCGATCCCGATCACCGTGCCGTCGCCGCCATTCACGCCGGCTGGCGCGGAACCGAAGCGGGAATCGTTGCGCAAACGGTTGCCCACATGGCCAGAGAATTCCACTCCCGGCCAGGAAGTCTTGTCGCAGCCATCGGCCCAGGCATTGGACCGTGCTGCTTTGAGGTTGGACCGGAGGTAGCGGAACGATTCGGACGAAGCGGACGAGTGAATCTGAATTTAGCGGAGGAGAATCGCCGTCAGTTGACGGATTGCGGCGTCGAGCAGATTTGGACAGCCGAGGAGTGCACGCGCTGCCGTGCCGAGATGTTCCATTCGTATCGCCGCGACGGAGAGAAGGCGGGCCGACTCCGCTCAGCGATCCGAATTTCGGCCTGAAAAAACAAGTGGCGCGGAGGCCAAAGCCATCCGCGCCAAAAGAGAGAAGCCGACGGGAACTGCGATGCGACAGCGCGCCCTTAGGCGGCGCTGACGAGTACTTCTTCGAGTTCCTCGACCTCCTGCACCTGATTGCG
The DNA here is from genome assembly GCA_964395885.1 of uncultured Solibacteraceae bacterium. Lineage (GTDB taxonomy): Bacteria > Acidobacteriota > Terriglobia > Bryobacterales > Bryobacteraceae > JAPKYZ01. The sequence goes on from CAYNDS010000177.1 coordinate 3,639, forward strand.
ATCCGCCATTTCCTGGCAGGAGATGCAGTAAGGGGTCCACGGCACGGCGTTTAGCCGTTTGATCGAGATGTCCTCTTCACAGTGCAGGCACACGCCAAAGGAGCCATCCTCGAGGCGGCGCAGCGCCGCGCGGACTTGCCGCAGCAATTGCGACTCCCGATCCAGGTTCCGGATGGCGAGTTCGCGTTCGGCGGCGTGTTGCACTTCGTCCAACGCGTCCGGACTCTTTTCGATGGCGATCCCTTCACGGTTGCGAACGACGGCGGAAAGATCCGCTTCCTTCGCCGAAAGAATCTGCCGAAATTTGTTTAGTTCTTGTTTAGTCATGCTTCTCTGTCCTCACTTATGTGCTGATCGATTCCAATTAATCTCTGGTCTTCCGTATAGACGACCGAAGATCAGGAAAGTTTCAGAATCTTCGCGGAATGTGAGTCACCCCGACTCACATCGTTTGACACGGCAACGCATGCCAGGCGGCGAATGCGGCTTGAAATCCGGCCAGCACGTAGCATAGCACAGCTGTCAAGCAACTCCGTTGCCATTTCGTTCCGTGTCCCCTTCCTTCTGCCCAATATCGGCGGCAGCGCGTTGTTTCTGTACCCTCATCAGACGAAAAACTCGCGACCCCGTTTCAGCAATTTCACTGCCAAGTCCTGTGACTGGGGTAATCCGCGAGTTCTGTAGGGTTAACGCAGCTGGATGGAGCCGAGAATCAGGCTGAGCTCCCGGCCATCGCCCGCCGGGCGCACGGTTGGGGAAGCTTCCAGTTCCACGGTCACCTCTGCCGCCTTCGCGATTCCGCCCTCGACCGGAAGAATCAATTCAAAGGGCTGCCCGGGTTCGGCCAGTTGCCGCTCCGCAGTCAGCCGCCCGCCCACGCGGGCTCGCAGCCGGATGAGGGCAGCGGCGGCGGGCGGATGATAACCGGTCACGACCACTTCCCCGGCCAGAGCGTTGGCAGCACTGAGCCGGACGCTTCCCTTCGGGCCCATCCAGCGGCCTTTGCCTTCAATCGGGTAGAAGCCTCCGGCCACTTGCGCCTGAAACGCCGGGTCCGCCACGTCGACAAAGGGCGAGAGTTCCGTCCCCAGTCCTTCAGCCACCCGCCGCCAGTCCACCGTCACGTTCGCCAGTTGCGCGCCGCGGGGCTCATAGACGACGGCAGCATCCTCTTCGAGCATCCGGCGAGCGCTCGACGGGGGAATCAGCCAGGCATTGATGCCGCCCCATTCCGGGTGGGCATCAATGACCCGTTCGGCGCCGGGCGCCAGATAGACGCGCGAAACGCCGGCGATGCGGAACGGGTTGTCGAAGATGCCGTCCCAGAACAACTGATTGGAGATGCCTTGCAGGAGAATCGCCTTCCGGGGCGCGAGTTCGCGCGCGGCAAGGACGCCGGAAACCAGTGACCGGACAGCGCGCGAGCGCTGCCGCTGCCAGTCGAGAATGCGCCGCCCCTCCGGAAGCTGTGTGAACAGAACGGCGCCCAGCAGCGCGGCCGAGGCAAGGCGTGCGGCAAGACCGCGTTCAGCCAGCCGCTCCGCCGTGAGGGCAATCAGAAAGGCAGCCGCCATGGACGGCGCGCCCAGGTAGTACTCGAGGCGATGATCTCGAAACGGCAGCACGGGCGCGATCAGCGCGAGAAACCAGATGCCGCCGAACCACAGCGCGCGGCCCCGCGCCACCCACGCTGCAATTGGCGCCAGCAACAGGCCCGGCCACTGAAACGCCAGCCGCAGATAGTAGCCCAGCGTCGCCGCGAGACTTTTCGGGTCAAGGTGGGCCAAATAGGCAGGATCTGTCGCGGGTTTCGGAATCACGAACAGGTGCAGCGCCGCAAATCCGATCGACGGCACGGTCAGCCAGAGCGCCGCCTGGAGCCGCTGACGGTCAAACCACCAAGCCCAGGCTAGGGCCAGCACCGGAAAGACCACCATGGTTTCCAGCGCGCCGAAGCCCAACAGCACACACGCCACCGTGACCCAGAGGCGCCCGGAGGTAAACGCGGCAAAGGCGGCCAGCAGCAGGGCGCTGACCCACACCTGATTGGTGGAACTCAGCCACCCCATGGCCGCCGCCAGCCCGAAATGAGACGTCCACAGGACGGGCGTCAGGATCGCGATCCGCCGGGAGCCGGTCAGCCGCCAGGCCGCCTCGGCCAGCAGCACGGAAGCCGCCGCCGCCACTGCCAGTGCCGCAATCCGGAAGGGAATCGCATTCAGCCCGAACAGGGTTTCGAACCCCAGGAAAAACGCCCGCTCGCTCAGGAATCGGACGGTCCCCTGGGCCATCGGCGAACACAGCGCCCGCAGGAAGTCCTGCACGTTGAAAATCGACAGCCGCAAGCCGAGCCAGGCGAAATCATCGGCCAGAAACCAGATGCCCAACGTCCGCCAGAAGAACAGGATCGGAACTGCGGCGGCGGCCAGCCGCAGCGCGAGAGACATCCTTGTATCATAAGGGCTGATCTGTGCCGATTCCGCCTTCCAGCGTGTCGACCACCAGCGACTACACCGTGCGCGACCAGCAGCGCATGAGTCAGGCGGTGAACTATTTCGCCTGGCAGTCCCGGATCTCGGCCGAAGCACTGGGGCAACGGGTTCTCGAAGTCGGCTGTGGTCTGGGAAACTTCACGGAGTTCCTGGCCGGGCGAGAGCGAGTGATCGGAATCGACATCGACGCCGCCTGCATCGACCTGCATCGCGCGCGCTTCGAAGGGAACCCGGCCGTGCGGTCGCAAGTGCTGGACGCGCAGGACCCGGCGTTCCTCGCGCTGCGGCAGGAAAAGCTGGATTCGATCGCCTGTCTCAATGTACTGGAGCACATCGAAGACGACCGGCTCACGCTGCGCCGCTTTCAGGAAGTGCTCCCTTCCGGCGGCAAGGTGGTGCTGCTGGTACCGGCTTTCGAGGCGCTCTATGGACCGATTGATGCCAATCTCGGGCACTTCCGCCGCTACACCAAGCGGTCCTTGCGGGAAACGGCGGAGGCGGCGGGACTGCGTGCCCGGACACTGCGCTTCTTCAACTTTGTCGGTTTCTTCGGCTGGTGGGTGAACGCGAAGATCTCGCGGCGCGAGGAACAATCCGACGGCCAGATTGCGTTATTCGACGGCGTGATCGTGCCCGTGATGTCGCGCCTGGAAGCCGTCGTTGAACCGCCGGTGGGACAATCGATCTTCGCCATTCTGGAGAAGCCGTGAAGGTCTCCATCATCATCCCGGTCTATAACGAGATCCATGCGCTGGACCAGGTGATGGAGCGTGTGCTGGCTGCGCCGCTGCCTGCCGGGCTGGAGCGGGAAATCATCGTGGTCGACGACGGCTCCACCGACGGCACGACGGAACTGCTGAAGCGCTACTACGGCGAGCCGCTGGTACTGGTGCATCATTCGCCAGTGAACTTCGGCAAGGGCGCGGCGCTGCGGATCGGCATCTCGCAGGCCACCGGCGACTTTGTCCTGATTCAGGACGGCGATTTGGAGTACGACCCCAACGATTGGATTCGCGTGCTGCAGCCGCTGGTGGACGGAACCGCGACCGTCGTCTACGGCTCCCGCTTTCGCGGGGAACTGCGAGGCATGAAGTTCGCCAACTGGCTGGCGAACAAGATCCTGACGGTCTCCGCCAATCTGCTGTATGGCGCCGCCATCACGGACGAAGCGACGGCGTACAAGGCGTTCCGCACGGATGTCCTGCGCAGCTTCCGTCTGCGCTGCATCCGGTTCGAGTTCTGCCCGGAGGTCACCGCCAAGGTACGGCGGATGGGACACACCATCCAGGAAGTGCCGATCAGCTACAACGCGCGCGGCATTTTGGAAGGCAAGAAGATCCGGTGGCAGGATGGCTTTGAGGCCCTCTGGACGCTGTTGAAATACCGGCTCAGCCCGGTGGAGGCCCCCGCTCCCACGCCGATTGCACCACGCGTGAGTGAGCGGAGCGCGCGCGCCTAGCTTGCTTCCGCCCGACTGGTGGTGGCTCAATGCGCAACTGTTCTGGAGGGAATTGACGGCAAGCGGGGCCGATGCCTGGCTGCTGGCTCGATGGATGGGCCAATGCTTCGGCGTGGCTGCGCTGCTGTGGGCGGCGGACTGGCTGCTGGGTGCCGCGATTCTGCATGCCGCGGGCGTCCGGCTTCCGGCAAGACTGCGGGGCGCCGCGATTCTGGCCGTGGGAATGGCGGCCTCCGCGACCACGCTGTTTCTTCTCGCCTGGCGCCGGAAACTGCTCTGGGGCTGGATTTTCGGGGCGGCCATTCTGGGGGCACTCGCCGGACTGCGGCTATTGCGGACGCGGCGAGGGCGATGGTTTGTTCTGGCTCCGCTGCGGGCGCTGCGCCCTCCGGGCTGGGCGTGGCTGTTTCTCCCGGGGCTTCTGCTGTTCGGCGCAGATCTCCTGTTTCCGGTCTTCGAATACGACGCCACGATGTACCACATGGGCGCGGCACGCTGGTACGAAGACACGCACCGGTTGGCCTATCACGGGGGCATCCGATTCAACGCGCAGCCGCATCTTCCCGTGCTCCTTTTCGCGCGGGCGGCGATGCTGCTGGGAGAAGACCAGGCCAAACTCGTGCAGCCGCAGTTTCTGCTGATGCTGGTGTTTGCCATCGCGCACTTGGCGCACCGCCGCCGCACATCACCCGCGTGGGGATTGCTGCTGATGGCGGCGGCACCGGTGTTCTGGTGGGTGGCGCGCGTCGAGTATGTCGATTTGCCGCTGGGGGCGTGGTTCGGGACGGCGGCGGCGCTGGTGGCGAGCAGCGCTCCGGTTTGGGTAGCGGCAATCGCCCTGGGTGCGGCGGCAGCAACCAAGCTGCAGGGTGTGGTGATGGCGTCCCTTCTCGGGCTCTCTTTCCTCATCGTGTATCGCGATTGGCGGCGCACGATGCATTTGGCGCTCGGCGTGATCGCCCTGGGTCTGCCCTGGTGGCTGCGTTCCTACCTGGCGACGGGCAGTCCAGCCTATCCGTTCTTCCTGCCTGCGGGCAGCCCGGGAAGCAGCGACGCGACGTACCTGTTTCGCGTCAGCGCGGTGTACGGGCTGGGGCGGGACTGGAGGGCGCTTGTGGCCTTGCCGTGGAATGCGATTGTCGAGCCGGCGCATCGTTTCGCTGACGTTTTTCCGATGGGTCCGCCGCTGGCGGTGGTGGCTCTCGCCGGTCTGCTGGCGGCCGTTGCGCGACGGCGTCCGTCGCGCGCCACGTGGCTGTGGCTGCTGACCGGCGGCGGGTTCTTCCTGTTCTGGTTCTTCACCGGGCAGGTGATGCGGTACCTGTCGTCGCTGCTGCCGGTACTTGCTTTTCTGACGGTTGCAGCGGCAGCGGCCCTGCGATGGCGGCGCGTGTGGCTGATTCCGCTGGCGGCGTGGTCGGCGGTGGCCATAATTCTGCCTTCGACGTCTATCCGCTTTCGGACGCCGCCGCCCGTGCGACTCGGCGACCGGGAACGCTTTCTCATCGGTCACCTGCCGTACTATCGCGCCGCCCGAGCGTTGAATCAGATCTCGCACCCGTATCAGCGCACGTATCTCTGGTTCTGTGAAGACGCCCGTTACCATGTGCGGACCTATTCGTCGGGAGACTGGTTCGGCGATCGAAACTACGCCTGGGTCGGGGCGGCAGGAAAACAGACTGCGGAGCTGGTGGCGCGGCTGCGGGACTCCGGCTATGACTACGTGATCGTTTCGCGAGAGCGTGCGCGGAAGGCAGCCGGGTTGTATGC
>CAYNDS010000178.1:0-9157 GCA_964395885.1 uncultured Solibacteraceae bacterium
GTGCAGCAGACGGGAGACACCAAGGGCACGCGCAATGCCCAGGCGCGACGGCAAGCTGAACAGCCCCGCCCGGCGGTCGTAGTCAAAGTCCTGGCAGGAGTAAATGACGTCGAAGCCCGCCGTCCAGAACATGACCGCCGCCGTCATCCACACGATGCGCGGATCAAGAGAGCCGTCGAGGGCAATCCAAGCCGCCGCCGGCGCGATGCCGAGGGCGAATCCCAGCACCAGGTGCGCCATGCTGGTGAAGCGCTTCGTAAACGAATACCCCAGCACGACGGCCAGCGCGACGGGCGACAGAGCCAGGCAGAGCGGGTTCAGCATCGCCGCCGCCAGCACGAACGCCAAGGCGGAGACGATCGTAAAGCCCCAGGCGAAGCCGCGCGAGAGCAGCCCCGCCGGAAGGTGCCGTGTCGCGGTCCGCGGATTGGCGGCATCGATCCGTTCATCCAGGATGCGATTGAACGCCATCGCGGCGGAGCGCGCCCCGACCATCGCCACCAAAATCCAGCCCAGTTGCGCGGCGACTCCCGCTGTCGCAAAACCGCTCTCCCGCCAAGCCAATAGCGCGCCCGTCAGCGCGAACGGCAAGGCGAAAATCGAGTGCTCAAACTTGATCATGTCCAGCGTCAGACGCAGTTTGCGCCACACGCCAGGCTGGGCCATGGTTTCCGTCACGAACTACCATCTTAAGAGATGCCGCTCGCTCGTCTCCGTTGTGGAATTCTCGTCCTGTCGCTGATTGCGTCCGGTTGCCGTGAGGGGCGCCTGGCGGAGCATGAGCGCCTCATCCGGCTGCCGGGCGGAAAGGAACTCGTTGCGGAGGTCCTGACCAAGCCCGACGATATGGCACGCGGCATGATGTTTCGCGATCAGCTTCCCCCGGACCGGGCGCTACTGTTCGTTCACGAGCGGGAAAGCACGCACGGCTATTGGATGCACAACGTCAAGGTACCGTTGGACATTCTCTGGCTGAACGATGGACGCCGCATCGTCGAGATCTCCGCCCACACGCCGCCGTGCGCCGACAAGCCCCCGGAAGCCTGTCCCAGTTACGGCGGTAAGCGACAGTCGCGCTACGTCATCGAGCTGGCCGGCGGCAGGGCAGCGGAACTCGGTCTCACCGAAGGCGTTATCCTCGACTTTTAAAGAACTTTCATGAACGAAGCGAAGCTCAAAGACCTCTTCGGCCAGATTCAGGCTGGTCAACTCTCGATCGACGACGCAGTGGCGCAATTCAAGCACCTGCCGTTTGAAGACTTGGGCGATTACGCGAAGGTGGACCACCACCGCGCCTTTCGCCAGGGCATGCCGGAGGTGATTTTCGGACAGGGCAAGGCGCCGGAGCACCTTGTTTCGATCTTCCAGAGCCTGATGGCGCGGTCCGCCAACGTGCTGGCGACCCGCGTTTCGCCGGAGGCACAGGCGCTGCTGCGGCAAGCCGTCCCGGACGTCGAGATCTTCTCCGTATCGCGCGTCGCCCGCGTCTTCCGCGAGCGCGAGGATCGGGGCAAGGGCACCGTGGCGGTGGTGTGCGCGGGCACCGCGGATGTCCCCGTGGCGGAAGAGTGCCGCATCACGGCGGAGATGATGGGCAACCGTGTCGAGGCAATCAGTGACGTCGGCGTGGCCGGGATCCATCGACTGTTCGCCAACCTGGATAAGCTGCGGGCGGCGCGGGTGATTGTGGCCGTGGCAGGCATGGAAGCGACGCTGCCCACTGCCATCGGCGGCCTGGTGAGCGCGCCGGTGATTGGCGTTCCGACCAGCGTCGGCTATGGGGCGCACTTCAACGGGTTGGCGTCACTGCTGAGCATGCTCAATAGCTGTGCCAGCAACGTCACCGTCGTGAATATCGACAACGGTTTTGGCGCCGGCTACGTGGCCAGCATGATCAACCGGCTGCCTTAACTGGCAGCCCGGGACATTTGGGTTAACGGCTGGGCGAACACATAGAAGCCGAACAGCGGTTTCAGGCTGCCCCGCCCCCAGCGGTTCATCTTCCACTGCACGCGGATGAAGCGCACGTTCGGGCACGGCGCCAGGTTGACCATCAACGAGTAAGTCCCGCAGTAAAACTTCTGCGGAAAGGTAGCCACTGGCTTTGCGCCCCAGTGCTCCCCATCTTCTGATCCCCAGATGGAAACGTCGAGGCTTTCCTGCTCGACAATACGCGTAATCCCGAGCGTGATCTGAATGGTGCGTCCGGAAACGGAACTGACGTCAATGGAGTCGCCAGCGCCATTCTCCATGGCATTGAATTCGGGGATGAGGAATCCGGGCAACATATCCTTCTCCGTCTTCAATCGAAACTCGCAACGCGGGAGGTGAACTCCTAGCGCAGACGCTGCAATCTATCGCGGGCAGCCTCCAGCGTCTCATACTTCTTGCAAAAGCAGAAACGGATGATCTGGCAGTTGTTTCCCGACTGTGCAAAAAAGCTGGATCCGGGCACGGCGGCGATACCGATCTCACGGACCAGATAATCGGCAAACGCACGGTCGTCCGAGAACCCGAAGGCGGAGATGTCGGCCATGACATAGTAGGCGCCGCGCGGCACGAACGGGCGGAAACCGGCTTCGCGCAGGATAGTGACAATCGTGTCGCGACGCTCCTGGTAATGCGCAGCGAGTTCGCGATAGTACTCCGGCGGGGAAGCCAGGGCGTGGATACCGGCTTGCTGCAGCGGCGATGCCGCGCCGACAGTGAGGAAGTCGTGCACCTTTCGAATCGAGTCCGTCAGGTCGGGCGCGGCAATGACCCAGCCCACGCGCCAGCCGGTCACCGAGTAGGTCTTCGACATGCTGTTGATGGTGACGGTGCGGTCCCGCATGCCCGGCAGCGTGATCATCGGGACATGCTCGGCGCCGTCGTAAGTGATGTGCTCGTAGATCTCGTCGGTGATGCAGAGCGCGTCGTACTCCTGGCAGAGTGCGGCGATAAACTCCAGATCCTCGCGGGAAAAGACGCGCCCCGTTGGATTATTCGGCGTGTTGACGATGATCGCCTTGGTGCGGGAGTTGAAGGCTCGGGCAAGTTCCTCGCGATCAAACGTCCAGTCCGGCGCGTGCAACGTTACCAGACGGCGCGTGGCGGAGCACAGCATCGTATCCGGGTGATAGTTCTCATAGAACGGCTCAAAGACGATCACTTCGTCGCCTGGATCAGCTGTCGCCAGCAATGTCGCGATCATGCCTTCGGTGGACCCGCAGCAGACCGTAATCTCGCGCTCCGGATCACACTCGAAGGCGTACGTGCGCCGGTACTTCTCGGCGATCGCCTGACGGAGTGCCTTGTGGCCCCAGGTCACCGAATACTGGTTGATATCCGCCTGAATGGCATCGCAGGCGGACTGCTTCAGATCCGCGGGCGCCGGAAAGTCCGGGAAGCCTTGCGCCAGGTTCACCGCGCCGTGCACGATGGCCTGCCGCGTCATCTCGCGAATGACGGATTCCGTAAACTGGCCGGTGCGCGCGCTACGGAATCGGTCCCGCCGCGCCAGAGTCGCCGAAGGCTGCATGCCAGTTAGGGTAACGCAGGCGTGCCGTTTTCTACTGGCCGGATGTGACTTCCTGTCGTTCAGCGGGTCCGTAAAGGCGGCGGTACATTGCCGCGTTCCGCAGCACGGCCTGGACGTAATCGCGAGTCTCCGCAAACGGAATGGCTTCGACAAACTCCGAGGGCTCCGCGTACGTTTCGCGGGCAATCCAGCGGTCGGCACGGGTTTTGCCGGCATTGTAGGCAGCCAGCGTGACCTCCACCTGTCCCTTGGCCGCATCCAGCCATTTGCGGAAGTGATAAGTGCCCATCTGCAAGCTGATCTTCGGGTCCAGCAGCATCCGGGTATGGAATTTCTTGATGCCCAGTTTGCGGCTGATCTCGCGCCCGGTGGGTGGCATCACCTGCATCAGCCCCATGGCCTTCGCGCGGGATACGGCTCCGGGATTGAACTCACTCTCCTGACGGATCAACCCGGCAACCAGGAATGGGTCCAGGCCCTGCGCCTTTGCATTCCGCATCAGATCTTCGCGCCAGGGCAGCGGATAGGCCAGTTTCCAGAAGCCGAGCGGCGCGCCCTCAAACGGCAGGCTGAGATACGCGGGGAAAATCCCCTTGATCAGGCGTACGGCGCGATCATGCTGTTCCCGTTGGGAGGCCATCGCCGAGAGTTGGTGCGCCACCAGATGGGCGGGTCCACCTTGCTTCAGATACCAGCGGAGTTCCCGCTCGGCATAGTCATCCAGTCCTGCCTCGGCCAGCATCTTTGCCCGCTCCATGCGGGACTGCGACTCATTGTCGGGCGTGAAGCCGTCGGCGGCGGGCGGCGGCGCGAAGGTCACATTCGTGTAGGCCGGCTGTCCGGTCGCGGACCGCAGTGCGGGCAGGCTCAGCCGCTCCCGGGCAAGCGTCGCGTAGTAGTAGTTCGCGAAAGTTTCGCTGATTCGCAGGTAAAGGCTCTTGGCGATAGTGAAGTTCCGTTGCGACTCGGCAAGGCGGCCGAGATAGTACAGCGCGGCGCTCGCTTGCGGCGAGGAGGGATGCTGCTCGACCAGGCGCGACAGCGCCTCCCAGGCCCCGGGCTTTCGGCTGCGGTAGGCGTCGAAGGCGACTCGGAACTGGCACATCGGCAGGTTGGGCGTGTCCGCCCGGGAGCTTGCGCAGGCGCGGAACCAGGCCATCGCCTCGGCCGGATTCTCGTCGGCAACGTGATACAGCCCCACCGTGGCCAGCGTGTCCACCCGCCACCTGGAATCGACGTACTTGGTCTTCATCGGCGCGGCCAGGTTTTCCATCAGGGTCCATTCCCGGGCCCGGCGGGCGGCGGTAACAGCCCAGTAGACGCGTTCGGCATCGGCCTCCGGATCGGACACGGTCAGTTCGCGGAGGTAACGAAGAGCCTCGGTGACCTGCCGGGCCTTGAACATCGCCGCGCCGGCGCGGACACGGGCGACATCCCGATCCGCGCCCGGCAAGTCCGGAGCGGCGGCAATCAACTCGGCCCGTGCCTCACCGGGGGAGGAGCCATCCAGCAATCGCAGCCCACGCTCAAAACGGCGCTTGGCATCGAGCGAAATCTGGAGGCGATGCATGGCCGTGCCCGCTTCTTCCGCTTCCTTCGAATACGGATACCGGGCAAAGACATTCCGATAGGCCTCCTGCGCTGCTGCCTGGTCGCCGGAGGCTTCCAACGCCTTGGCCAGTGCAGCCTCGCCGGCCGGCTGGTCGAGCGCCGAGTATCGGCTTCGGATCAGTTCCAGCGCGTCCTGGGCTTTGCCGCTGACGATCAGCGCCTCAGCGGCAAGGCAGAGAGCGCGGGTTTGCACGGCCGAGGCAGGCAGCGCCGATGCCACCTTCGCAGCCTCCTTGGCCTGTTGATCCGCCGCCAGCGCCTGAACCAGGAAGAAGCCGACGTAGTCCTGCAGCTTCGGCAGCCGCTTTTGGAGTTGCTTCAGCGGAGCGATAGCGCGGTCCGGCTGCTTCGCTTCGATGTCCTGAACCGCCAGGGCGAGTGTGGCCAGCGCGCCACGCTCTCCGGAATGGGTGCGCGCGTACTCCGCCACTGCCGCGCGGGCTGCCGGGGATGGCTTCGTTCGCAACGTGCGAGCCAGTGTTTCCGGGCTCTGGCCGAAGGCGGCCACCGCCAGCAGAAAACTAACGCAACGGACCGGGATAGTTCGCACCCAACATCGAAGCATCTTCATTCGCTAACGTCCGTACCAACTCCAAATGCAAGTAATCCACCATCGTGGGCGTCGCGGCGAGAAACTGTTCCTGAAAGGCACTACGCGCCGCATCGATCTGAGGTTTCAGGCTGAGATAGAGGCGGGCACCGTCGCGTCCGGCGCCGACCGCCGCCGCGTGATACAGCTGCATCTCCGCCACCTTGATCCGGGCAAAGCGCTGCGCGCGCAGATGGACCTCCTGTTCGGCCTTGGTGAGGGCGGCCCAGGAAGAGGCCTTGTCCGCCGTGGCGGCAGCGGCGAGACCAACGATTCCCTTCGCCTTGGACTGTAGCCGCGGCAAGGTGAGCGCGGCCATCCCGGCCAGCAGTTCCAGGGCGTTGGAGTCCACGTCGCCTTCCGCCATCAGCACCGCAATGGTTTTGCCGGCGTCGGCAATGGGCACGAGAAAGACGCGAGAGGCGGCGGAGTCCGGGGCGATGGACACAATCTCGGGCGAGAGTTCACTGGCCACGCGGGCGGCCACGACCGTCTCACTGCTTTCGACCGCGCTGGCAATTGCCGGAGCCGCCGACAGTGCGATCGCGGCACTGGTGTCCACCTCCACACCGCGCGTGCCTTCGAGCACGGCATTGCTGCCTTCAATCCGGAACAGCACCAGACGCGCCGCCCACCCGCGCGCCGCATCCAGAAGAGTCTCCTTCCACTGCGCTGCGTTCTCGGCCGACAGCAGCGCCCGGAGCGCCTGATTGAAGCGTCCGCCGGTGTCGCGCGCCGCCTTTGCCTCGGCAATCGAGACGGCTTTCTCCCGCTCCGCCGCCATCATGGCGCTGAAGCCGGTGCCAAACGCCTCGAAGCGTTCCCCCAGCACGCGGCCGATATGCTGCTGAAAGGCCGCGGCCAAGGTCTCCGTAGCACGGTCAAACTCCAGTTGCCAGGCAGCGGAAATCTGTTCGCGGGCAGTCTTTTGGGCGGTCTCGACATGCGCGCGAAGGGCATCGGACATGGTGCCCTCATGGTACCTTACGGAGCATGACAAACGGGTCGCAAATCACGCGCCGCAACGCACTGGCCAAGGCCGCCACAGCCGCATCGCTGGCGGGCGCCAGAGCAGCCGGAGCCAATGACCGCATCCGTCTGGGACTGATCGGCGTCGGCATTCGCGGCACGCAGGTGATGAACAACTTCCGCAAGGTGCCGAATGTCGAAATCGCCGCGGCCTGTGACATTTACGACGGCCATCTCACCGCCGTCCGCGAGGAAGTGGGCGATGCCCTGCCCGTCGCGCGGCGCTATGAGGACATTCTGGCGCGGAAGGACGTCGACGCGGTCATGATTGCCGTCCCCGATCACTGGCATCACAAAATGGCCGTGGACGCGCTTTCGGCGGGCAAGCACGTCTATTTGGAAAAGCCGATGACCTGGTCGATTGAGCAGGGTCTGGACCTGCGCAAGGCCGTCGAGCGCTATGGAAAGCTGCTGCAGGTGGGCAGCGGCGCGGGGTCAAATGCCGGCGCGGTCAAGGCGAGGGAGTTGATTCAGTCCGGCGCGCTCGGCAAGGTGAACATGATCCGGATGTCGAACAACCGGAACACTCCGGAAGGCGCGTGGGTGTACCCGATTCCGCCGGATGCCTCGCCCAAGACGGTCGACTGGGACCGGTTCATCGGCCCGGCACCGAAGCGGGCGTATTCGAACGAGGTCTTCTTCCGGTGGCGCTGCTGGTGGGAGTACTCCGGCGGCGTCGCCACGGACCTGTTTGTCCATCTGCTCACGATGACCCACGGCGTGATGAACGTGAAGGGTCCGAAGAGCGTTGTCAGCCAGGGCGGGCTCTATCGCTGGAAGGACGGCCGAACCGTGCCGGACGTGATGAACTCGATCTTCGAGTATCACGAAGGGTTCCTGGTCGACATGTACGTGAACCTGACGAACGGGCGTGCCGGGCAGCCGACGACCATCATGGGCAGCGAGGCGTCGCTGGTGTTTGAAGGAGCGGGGCGCGGCGGCACGAAGCTGATGCTGTACCCGGAGCCGGAGCCGTCCCCGGTGCAGCGGTATGGCTCACTCGGCTGGCCGTCGAAGATGCGGGACGAGTACCTGAAGCAGGCCGCCGATTGGAAGCCGGCGGCCAAGAAGCCCATCGAGATCACGGTGGAACCCGGACCGAATCACCAGGAGCAGTTCATCGCCTGTCTGCGCGAAAACCGGCAGCCGGCCGAAGACGTCTTCCGCGGCTATGCGGCTTGCGGCGCGGCGCATCTGGCGAACATGGCCTATCGCAAGGGACGCCGCATGAACTGGGACGTCGAGACCGGCAAGGTCACCGAGGCATAGCGGCTTGCGGATTCTGATGGCCGCTTCCGAAGCGGCGCCTTTCGCCAAGACCGGCGGCCTGGCCGACGTGCTGGGAACGCTGCCGCAGGCGCTGGTCCGGCAGGGTGCGGAAGCCGCGGTGGTTCTGCCCCGCTACGGTTCCATTCCGCTGACCAGTGCGACGCGGGTCTACACGGGTCTGCGCGTGTGGTTCCACGGCTCCTACCATCTGGTCGACGTGTGGCGCATGGATCACGGCGGAGTGCCGTACTTTCTTCTGGATTGTCCGCCGCTGTATGACCGGGCGGGCATCTATGGCGATGCGTTCGGCGATTTCGGCGACAATCACGTTCGCTACGCAACGCTGAGCCTCGGTGCGCTGGGCGTGGCGAGACATCTGTTTCGACCCGACGTGATCCACGCGCATGACTGGCATGCCGCGCTCACGCCGCTCTATCTGAAGAACTTCTACCCCGGAGACCCGACCTTTGCCGGGGTGAAGACGCTGTTTTCCATTCACAACCTCTACGATGCGCGGCTGAGCCGTTCGCAGTTGAACGACATCGGTCTGGATGATCGCTACTGGCGCCCGGACCTGCTGGAGTTCCACAACTCCGCGAGCATGCTGAAGGCCGGGCTGGTGTTTGCCGACCGGCTGGCGTCGGTCAGTCCCGGCTATGCCCGTGAGATTCAGACCGAGGAGCAGGGGGGTGGCTACGAAGGGCTGCTCGCGGCCCGTGGCGTGACGGGAATCCTGAACGGTGTGGACTATGAGGAGTGGAATCCGGAGACGGACCGCTACATCGCAGCCAACTACTCGGCGACCGATCTCGCTGGAAAGCGGCAGTGCAAGGCGGCACTGCTGGCCGCGTTCGGCTTTGACGTCGAGGCGCGAATCGACAAGCCGCTGGTCGGCGTCGTGTCGCGGCTGGCGGACCAGAAGGGTTTTCAGCTCATCGAGCAGGTCTATGCCGAGTTTGCCGCGCTGGACATGACGTTCATCCTGCTCGGCAGCGGCGAGTCCCGCTACGAGATGCTGTTCATGAGCCTCGAACGGAACTTCCGCGGCCATATGCGGGCCTATCTGGGCTACTCCAACGCGATCGCACACCAGATTGAGGCCGGCGCGGACATCTTTCTCATGCCGTCCCGTTATGAAC
>CAYNDS010000179.1:0-7610 GCA_964395885.1 uncultured Solibacteraceae bacterium
CCACAGCTACGGCGCCTTCGGCATGCCCAATCCCGCTCATGCCATGGGACGCGCCATGGCCCGCCTTGCCGATATTCAGGTTCCCAAGCAGCCCAAGACAACGTTCAACGTCGGCACCGTCTCCGGCGGTACTTCGGTCAACTCCATCCCGATCGAGACGTCGATGGAAGTCGACCTGCGTTCGGAATCGCCCACCGAATTGAAAGCCCTCGACGAGCGTTTTCAGGCGGCGCTCCGCGGAGCGCTCGAGGCCGAGAAGGCGCGTTGGCCGGACTCGCGCGCGCCGCTCGATTTGGAAGTGAAGTCGATGGGCATCCGCCCCGCTACGGAGGCGTCCGATACCCGCCCGATTGTGGTCACCACGCTTGCTGCCGCTCAGGCCGTCGGCCTGCCGATCTTCGCCACCGGAGCCGGAAGCACGGATTCCAATGTCCCCCTCGCCCTCGGCATCCCGTCGGTCACCATCGGCGGCGGCGGCGCCTCCCGGGGCGCCCACTCGCTCGACGAAGCCTACGATGATCGTGAGGACGGCTTCAAGGGGCCGCAGTGGTCCGCGGTCCTCGTCGCCGCCCTCGCCGGACTGGCGAAGTGACCGGTTGCCCTTTGCCTGCCAGCACCGCCGTGCCCGGCTTCTCTCCGACTGAAGGGGGATGTCACCAGGCCCGCGCGAAGCGCTCGGCGTAAGGATCTGCGCCCGCTTCGAGCACCTTCAGCGGCGTGACGCGGATGACCGTCGGCGCCGCGCCGGACGACCAGCGGTTCCGCTGCTCGACCCGATGGCCCTTGGCCGCCAGGGCATCCCGAATCGGTGCCGCGATGCGCTCGTCCAGGATCACCTCGCCGGGGTTCATCGCGTGGTTGTCGAAGCTCGACACCAGGTGCCGCGTCTGCGCCCGCGGAGCCTCCACCGCCTGTTGCGCGTTCATCCCGAACTCGACGATGTTCAGCATCACCTGCAGCAAGCTCTGTTCCTGGTTGTCGCCGCCCGGCGTTGCCAAGGCCAGGTAGGGCGCGCCGTCGCGTGTCACCAGGGTCGGCGACAGCGTCACCCGCGGCCGCTTTCCCGGAGCAAGCTCGTTGGCGTGGCCCGGGACCAGCAGGAAGCTCTGCGCCCGTTGCGTCAGCGGGATGCCCGTGTCGCCGGCGATGACGCTCGGCAGCCAGGCTCCGCTCGGCGTGGCCGAGAACATCACCCCGTCCTTGTCGACGACGTTGATGCAGGTGGTGTCGCGCGCCATCAGCGCGTCGTCGATTTTGACGCGCGCGATGTCTTCCTGTATCGGATGCCGCGCCGGGTAGCCCGCCACCTCGCCGGGACGGAACTCTTTGGAGGCCTGCTCGCCGATTTCGGCCCGCCGCCGCTCTGCGTAGTCTTTCGACAGCAGCGCGTCACCCGGCACCTTCGCGAACTTCGGATCCCCGTAGAAGGTATCCCGGTCGGCGTAGGCCAGCTTCAATGCCTCGATCAGCGTGTGCAGATAGGTTGGGGACTGGAACCCCATCGCCTTCAGGTCGAAGCCCTCCAGCAGGTTCAAAGCCTGCAGGAAGGTCGGGCCCTGGCTCCAGAAGTCCGGCTTGTACACCGTCAGCCCGCGATAGGTGACCGCGCGCGCCTCCTCCGGCGTCAGCCGGAAGGCGGCCATGTCCTCATAGCGCAGCAGCCCCTGATGGGCTTTCGAGAAGGCGTCGATCTTGCGTGCGATCTCGCCCCGGTAGAAGTAGTCGCGCACTGCGTCGATCGCCTCGGCACGGGACTTGCCCGCCGCCAGCGCCTGCTTCTCGGCCGCCGCCATGGCCCGCATCGTCGCCGCCAGTTGGGTCTGCCGCAGGATCTCGCCCACCCGTACCGGACGCCCTTCGCGGAAGTACGCTGCCTTGGTCGTGGGCCACAATTCGGCGAAGCGCCGCGTCATGTTCAGCGTTGCCGCGCGGGTTTCGTCGATCGGGTTTCCGTCCGCCAACTCGATCGCGGGCGCAATCACCTCCCCGAAGGACTTCGTTCCAAACTCGCGCAACGCCACCAGCGCGGCCTCCACCATGCCCGGCACCAGCGCCGGCATCAAGCCCGCTACGGGCACGAAGGATTTCAGCCCGTTCGGCTCCATTTCCATCACCTCGCCCGGCCGCAGCCGCCGCGATCGGAACAGGTCCGCCGACGCGAGCTTCGGCATCGTCCCCACGCCCGCGATCGACACGACCTTGCCCTGCCCGGTGCGGATGAGCAGCGGCGCCTCGCCGCCGAAGCCGAAGTGCGAGTACTCGGTCACCGATGCCGCCAGCATCGCCGCCACCCCGCCGTCCACCGCATTGCCGCCCGCTTGCAGCAGCCGGACCCCCGCGTCCACCGACCCATCGGAGCCGCCCGTCACCGCCCACTTCATTCCGCGGACGGGCGTGCGGAGTTGATGGTCCCGCTCCAGCCTCGACTGCGCGCAGCCTGTGACTGCCGCCACCACCGTCAGGGCCGCCGCCAATCGAGCTCTCATGGCACTATAGTGTCATGCCGCTGGACCAGGAGATTCCGGTCGAAGCCGCGCCCCGCGCTGACGAGCAGGAGCCGATGCTCTATTGCCCGGTCTGCTCGACGCGCCTCTCTGAGCGCAAGTGCAAGCTGTTTTGCCAGCGCTGCGGCTACTATCTGTCCTGCGCCGACTACTACTAAGCGGCGCGGCCAAAGGAACGTTGTGAACGAGACCGAAGCATTACTGGAGCGCTTCCGCCGCGGCGGGGAGTTGCTGGCAATGGCCACCACCGGCGTGGCCGGCTCGGAGTTGGACTTCCGTCCAGCCCCGGACAAGTGGTCCATCCGGCAGATTGTCTGCCATCTGGCGGACTCTGAACAGGTCGGCGCGATGCGCTTCCGCCAGACCATTGCCGAGGACAATCCCACCTTGGTCTGGTACGACGAGGGCGCCTGGGCCAACAAGCTGGACTACGCCGCGCGCAAGCTCTCGCAGGCCGTCGAGACCTTCCGACGAACCCGCGCTGAGAATCATGAACTTCTGAAGGCGCAGCCCGCCGAAGCGTTCTCTCGCGCCGCGACACATTCCAAGTACGGACCCACGACGCTCGGCGCGCTGCTCAAGACCTACGCCGAGCACCTCGAGAACCACGTTCTGCAGATCCGGGCTGCCCGGCAAGCCTTCAAGGAGTCAAAGACCCAATGAGACTGTTTCTGTGTCTTGCCGCAGCCGCCGGCGTCCTGAGCGCGGAAGAGCTTTCCCCCGCCGCGCGCGCCTGGTGGAAGCATGTCCAGGTACTGGCCGACGACAAGATGGAGGGCCGCAATACGGGCTCGCCCGGCCATCGCATGGCCGCCGAGTATGTCGCCGGTGAGATGGAGCGCGCCGGACTGAAGCCTGGCGGTTCCGACGGATACTTTCAGCCCGTTCCGTTCCGCGTGCGGAAGATCGATGAGAGCCGCTCATCCGTGGAACTCCTCCGCAACGGCGTTGTGGAGCCGCTGCAGTTGGGACGCGACGTCGTCATCGGTCTCCGCAATGATCCTGCCGAGCAGGTGGAAGCGCCCGTGGTCTTCGTCGGCTATGGCATGCAGGTACCCGAGAAGGGACACGATGACTTGGCTGGCATCGATTTAAAGGGTAAGGTTGCCTGCTACATACAGGGCGTACCCGCCGGGATCCCGTCCGAGCTGGCTGCACACTATCAGAGCGCGGCGGAGCGTTGGGGCCGTCTTCGCGCCGCGGGCGCCATCGGCACGCTGGTCATCCAGAACCCGAAGTCGATGGATGTTCCGTGGGCGAGGGCTGCGCGCGCGCGCCTGCAGCCGTCGATGGATCTGGCGGACCCGTCGTTTGAGGAGTCGAAGGGGTTGCAGATCGGACTGTCATTCAACGCGGAACGAGCCGACCGTTTGTTCCAAGGCACGCCGAACACGATTGCGGAACTACTGGCGATGGCTACCGAGAAGAAGCCGCTGCCCCGCTTCCCGCTCGGCGTGAGCATTCGGGCCAAGCAGGCGGTGGAGCGCTCCGACGTGCTTTCACAGAACGTGATTGGCGTCCTGCCGGGCACGGACCCGAAGCTGAGGAACGAGTTCGTCGTGATCTCCGCGCATTTGGATCACGTGGGCAAGAGCACGGTGATCGAAGGAGACGGCATCCACAACGGCGCGATGGACAACGCTTCCGGCATCGCGTCCATGCTGGAGATCGCGCGTTGGCTGAAGGAGTCGAAGACGAAGAACAAGCGCTCCATCGCGTTCGTTGCGGTAACGGGCGAAGAGAAGGGACTTCGTGGTTCGCGCTTCTTCGCGGTCAACCCGACGCTGAAGGGCAAGATGGTGGCGGACGTGAACATGGACATGTTCCTGCCGCTCCATGAGTTGAAGCAGTTGCAGGTGCTGGGCTTGAATGAATCTGATTTGGGCGAGACGATGCGAGCCGCCGCCGAGAAGCAGGGCATCCGCGTCACGGGTGATCCGCAGCCGGAGCGCAATCTGTTCATCCGCAGCGACCAGTATTCCTTCGTGCGCGAGGGTGTGCCGTCGATCAACGCGAAGTTCGGCTATGAGCCCGATTCGCCGGAAGCCAAGATTCAGAAGGACTGGCTCACGGAGCGCTACCATGCCCCTTCCGACGATCTGGATCAGCCCGTCGACAAGGAAGCCGCGGTGAAGTACACCCGCATCCTGATGGACTTTGTCGAGCGTGTCGCATCGCAGCCGCAGGCCCCACGCTGGAAGGAGACGAGCTTCTTCAAGCGCTTCGAGAAGCGCTAGGGCTACGCGATGATGTCGTGCAGGATCTCGCCGTGCACTTCCGTCAGCCGCTCCTTGCGGCCCTGATGGAGGTAGCTCAGGTTGTCCTGGCTGAGGCCGAGGTTGTAGAGCATGGTCGCGTGCAGGTCGCGGAAGTGGACCGGTTTCTCGACCGCGCGCAGGCCGATGGCGTCTGTATTTCCGTAAGTGACGCCGCGCTTGAATCCGCCGCCGGCTACCCACATCGTGAAGCCGAGGTTGTGATGGTCGCGCCCTTTGCCGCCCTGCGCCTCCGGTGAGCGCCCGAACTCGCCGCCCCAGACCACCATGGTCGAATCGAGCAGTCCGCGCTGCTTCAGGTCCTGAATCAGAGCCGCCACGGGTTGGTCCGTGTGGGCGGCCATTCGCACGTGATTCTCTTCGATGTCCTCGTGAGCGTCCCACTGCAGGTTGCCGGGGCCGCCGCCGGAGACGACGGTGACGAAGCGCACGCCTTTTTCCACCAGCCGGCGGGCCAGGATGCAGCGGCGCGCATAGTCGTCCGTCTCGGGCTTGCCCACGCCGTAGGCCTCCAGGGTCTTCGGCGACTCTTTCTGGATGTCGAAGACAGCCGGTGCCTCGGTCTGCATCTTGAACGCCGTGTCGTAAGCGGCCATGCGCGCGGAGAACTCTTCGTCTTCGCCGGGCAGTCCTGCTTCGTTCAGCGCGCGGATCAGGTCGATCGTTTTGCGGCGGTCATCCAGTTTTACGCCCTTGGGCAGGTCAAGGTTCAGCACAGGCTTTGCGCCGGGTCGCAGCATCGCCGGTTGAAAAACGGCCGGCAGGAAGCCTTGCGTATACATGGGCTGCCCGGCTTCAAGGGCGCCTTTGGGGTCGGGAATGACGGCGTAGGCAGGCAGGGAGTCCGTCTCGGCGCCAAGGCCGTAGATGACCCAACTGCCCATTGACGGAAAGCCGGGAATGATCCGTCCCGTCATCAACTGATACTGCGCGGCCGAGTGGACCACCATGTCGCCATGCATCGACTTGATGACGCAGAGATCGTCCACGATCTTCTGCTGATGTGGCAGCAGGTCGCTGACCTCAATTCCGGACTGGCCGTATCTGCCGAACGTCCGCTTTGTGCCGAGGATGCGCGCGTTGGCTTCAACGAACTGGTACTTGGCTTCGCCGAACTCCGCGGGGCGCTTCTGCCCGTCCAGCTTGTTCAGCAGCGGCTTGGGGTCGAACGTCTCCAGGTGCGACGGTCCGCCGGCCATGAACAGAAAGATGACGGACTTGGCCTTGGCCTTCTCGGGCATGTGCGGCGCCTTCGCCGCAAGCGGATTGATCGCCTTTGCCGCGCGTGCCTGTTCTTCCGCCATCAGGGAGGCGAAGGCGAGAGAGCCGAAGCCGCAGAAGCAGTCGCTCAGCCACTCGCGGCGGTTTCGGTTGTATCGAACGTGCTCAGGCATGGTTAATTCACGTAAAGGAAGCTGTTCAGGTTCATCATGGCGAGGCTGAACTCGCGCAGGTTTCCCGTGGCGAGATAGGAGTTGGCGATCTTGCGTTCCGCAACCGTGGGGAGGCGGCCGGCAACCAGGCGGAAGGCAAGGTCCACGCGGGCGGTGGGCGTTTTCGCTTGGCGTGTCAGGCGCTCGGCGAGTGCTGCGGCCATGGCATTCGCCATCTCGCCATTCAGCAGTTCCAGCGCTTGCGGGGCGTGGGTGGACTGCTCGCGCTTCGGGCAGGACAGTTGCAGGTCCGGTGAGTCGAAGACTTCCATGAAGGGCAGCCGCAGGTTGCGCTTCTGCAGAAGGTAGACGCTGCGCCGGTCATGTTCGGTGACGTCCTTGGTGACCGCCCATTGCGAGGGCTTGTAGAGAAGCTTGGGCAACTCTTCATCGACGGGCACGATGATGCTGGGTCCGCCGGCCTTCGTGTTCAACCGTCCGGCCGCGGCCAGCATGGAGTCCCGAATCTCTTCGGCTTCCAGGCGGCGGCGATTGAACTTCCACACCAGCTTGTTCTCGGCGTCCTTGGCCTTGGCGGCCGACTCCAGCGGCGACCGGCTGGCCTGCTGGTAGGTCTTCGACAGCAGGATCAACTTGTGCAGAGGCTTCAACTGCCAGCCGCCTTCGACAAAGCGGTTGGCCAGCCAGTCGAGCAATTCCGGGTGCGACGGGCGCAGTCCCATGCGGCCGAAGTCATTCGGCGTGGCAACGATGCCGCGTCCGAAGTGATAGTGCCAGACGCGATTGACGAGGACTCGGGCAGTCAGCGGATTGGCCGGGTCGAGAAGCCAATCGGCCAGCTTCGAGCGCGGCTGATCGGTGCCGACGGGCAGTTCCGGCGCGCCTTCCGGGAGCAGCACGCCCAGCGGGCGCATTCCGACTGCCGCACCCTTGTTCTGGTAATCACCGCGCGCCAAGAGATGGATCGGAGACGCCTTGGCCATGTCGTTCGAGACGCTGTACAGGGCGGGAAGGGGCGCGGGCATCTGCTCTTCCAGCTTCTTGATCCGCTCCTCCATCTGCTTCTTCTCGACGCCGTCCATCTTTGCCATCTGCTTGGTGAGCGCCTTCACTTCGGTTGTAATCGCGTCGGCCTTCTTCTTCCAGGCCACGCGCTCGGATTCCGGCGCAAGCGGAACATCGTTGTCGTGTGTGGCGGCAAAGTAGCCCTGAATCCGGTAGTAGTCGCTCTGCCGGATGGGATCGAACTTGTGGTCGTGGCAGCGAGCGCATCCGAGCGTGACGCCGAGCATGGCGGCGCCGACGACGTTGGTCATCTCCGTGAGAACCTCGTTGCGGGAACTGGCCACTTCCTGATTGCCGGCATTCTTGCGCAGCGGACCAAGACGGTTGAAGCCGCTGGCCACACGCAGGGTCTCATTCGCCGCGTTGATCTC
>CAYNDS010000179.1:7620-9054 GCA_964395885.1 uncultured Solibacteraceae bacterium
ACGAAGTCCGTGTAGGGCTTGCCGCTGTTGAAGGAGTGAATTACGTAATCGCGATAGCGCCAGGCGTCGGTGCGGTGGGTGTCGTACTCAAACCCGTCGGATTCCGCGAACCGGACCACGTCCAGCCAGTGCCGCCCCCACTGTTCGCCGTAGCGGGGAGAGGCCAGAAGACGGTCCACCACCTTCTCAAAGGCCGCGGGCGACTTGTCGTTGACGAAGGCGTCGATCTCTTCCAGTGTCGGCGGCAGCCCTGTCAAGTCATAGGTGACGCGGCGGATGAGGGTCAGCTTGTCGGCGGGCGGTGCGGGGGCAAGGCCTTCCTTCGCCAGCCGGGCGCGGATGAAGGCATCGATGGGGTGTGCGGTACCGGGCACCTCCGGGGGCGTCACGTCCTTGCGAGGCTGGAACGACCAATGGCGCCGCTCTGCCGCGGTGTACCGCTCCAATGGAGCGGTAACAGGCGGCGGCTCCGCCGGAGCCAGCAAGCTGAACGAGACCAGACAACCGACAAGACGCTTCATCGCTGCACCTTCTGCATCCAAGAACCAAAGGCGAGACCGAGACGGGTTGAGGTTACCGCTGCCACCAGCGCCAGGCCCATGCGGAGCCAGAACTGCGACGCGGATGTCTCGATCTCGCTAAAGACGTAGCGGGCCGCGTCAGAATTCGGGTGAGCGAAGTAGGGCAGGTAATGCGATCCGAAGAACCAGTTGCGTGCATATGGCGACTGCAGGAAGTCGCCCATCGGCCAAGTGACCGCCACGGCCAGCGCCAACAGCAGGGGACCGAACGTCAGAGCCCGCAGATTGTCGCTGAAGCGCGCGGCTCGCGGCCACAGCCAATCGATCAGGAAGAAGGCGACGACCAGCAAGCCCGGGAAGCCGCCCATCGGGATGAAGTGGGTCACCTCGCGGTAGACGGGGCCGAGTTTCGGCTCGGCGGGAAACAGGGGCAGAAGCCAGAGGAAAGCCAACTGAATCGCCATGATGATCGCGCCGACGGCGGTCAGCCCCCAACGCAAGCCGCTGGCGCGCGCCATCGCGAAATGTCCCACGGGAACAAAGAGCATCGCCACCAGGTAGTAGCGCGCCGAGTGCATCATCGTGCGGCCCAGGAACTCGAGCGAGAAGACGCCCACCAGGTCTCGCGCGAACAGCGCCGCGACCAAGATGAAGAAGAGGCTCAGCACGCGGCGCTGCCGTCCGGCAGCCCGGTTCATCTCGCCAAGGATCAGCAGCACGGCGCCCAGCTTGATGGCGAGGATGCCGAGAATCAGCACGGCATGCGGCGGCGACAGCACCTTCACGTCCAACCCGTACGCGTTATGCCACCAGTCGTCAAACGGAGCCGAAGCCAGCATTGCGAAGCCGCCCCAGGCGCAGAGAAACGCGCCGAGAGGACCGCGGAAACCCCAAACCAAGATGGACGCATCGC
>CAYNDS010000180.1:0-9009 GCA_964395885.1 uncultured Solibacteraceae bacterium
GTGTTGGCGTCGGAACAGACGGCATAGAGACGGCTCTGATCGGGCGAAAGCGCCAGTCCGGAAGGAGTCATGCCCAGCGGCTGGTTGGGAAACAGCGAAAGATTGATGGTCTCGAGGATGCGCGTCGAAGTATCGCTGACCGCCAGCACGTAGACATTGTTCGTATTGGCCGCGGCGACGAACAGGCGCGCCTGGAAGTTGACGGCTTCCTCACCTTCTTCCACCTTGGTCTGCTTGTCGCGCCAGACCATGTCGGTGGGGTGCGGACCGACGCGATGGACGGCGACGCGCTCGCCGGTCTCGGCGCGGTGCTGATAGACGGCGGCGTCGGCCCAACTGGAAACGTAGAACGTCTTGCCGTCGGGAGGGAACAGAATCCGGTACGGGCGCCGGCCGGTCGGAATGCGTTCAATCACGATGCCGGAAAGCGGGTTGATGACGGCGATGCGGTCGCGATGGAGCATGGCGGCATAGACGAGGCGCCCGTCGGGGGAGACGGCGACGTCGCCGGTGAAGTCCTCATGCTTGGCCTGCCCGTCGGCCACCAGAGGGAACGTGCGACCGGGAGAGAGCTTACCCTGCTCACTGAAAGAGAATTCGAACACGGCGGCACGAGAGCCTCCGCCGACGTACAGCGTCTTGCCGTTGGGAGCGAAGGCGACGCCGAGCCAGGCATCGGAGACGGGCACGCGGTCCACCTGCGCGAGGCTCTTGGCATCGAGCACGATGAGCGAGGGCGGACGATAGCCGCCATTCAGGACGACAACGAAGCGGCCATCGGGCGACTGCGCCGTGGACATCGGGAAAGTTTCGAGTTCAATCTGGCGGCCGGCGGGGCGCAGACGCCAACCGGAACTCAGCAGCGTGGAGCCGTCGCGCTGCGGTCCGACACGCTCCGGCGCAACACCTTGCGAGATGAGCAGGGCGGCACCGGCCGCCACGACTGCCAGGGAAATGATGATCTTCATGTGAGCCTCACAGGGGAACCGCTATTCAGTGAATCGTTGGGCGATGGGGAACCGCCGTCCCATGCCGAACGCCTTGGTGGTGACCTTCAGGCCGGGTGCGGCCTGTTGGCGCTTGTATTCGTTGCGGTCGACCTTGCGGGCGATGTCGCGGACGAGAGCGAGAGGGAGGTTGTGCCGCTCGGCGATGTCGGCAGGCGGACGCATCTCCTCGACATAGTCTTCGAGGATGCGGTCGAGCGTGTCGTAATCGGGCAGCGAGTCGGTGTCCTTCTGGTCGGGACGGAGTTCGGCGGAAGGCGGCTTGGTGAAGACGCTCTCCGGAATGGCGCCGTTGTGGCGGCGATTGGCGACGCGCGAGAGCGAATAGACCAGCGTCTTCGGGACGTCGCTGATGACAGCGAGGCCGCCGCACATGTCGCCGTACAAAGTGCAGTAGCCGACGGCGACCTCGCTCTTATTGCCAGTGGTGAGCACGAGCGCGCCCCACTTGTTCGACAGCGCCATCAGCGTTGCGCCGCGCAGCCGGGACTGGAGGTTCTCTTCAGTGACGTCGGCCGGGGCGCCGGCAAAGATCGGGGCCAGGGTGTCGGTGAAGGTCCGGTAGGCATCGTTGATCGGGGCGACTTCAAAGCGAATTCCGAAGGCTTCGGCCATGGCGCGGGCGTCGGTGAGCGAGTGGTCGCTCGAAAACGGTCCGGGCATGGCGACGCCGGTGACGTTCTCGCGTCCGACGGCATCGACGGCGACGGCGGCGGTGAGGGACGAGTCGATACCGCCGCTGAGACCGATCAGAACCTTGCGAAAGCCGCACTTGGCAATGTAGTCGCGGGTGCCCAGGACGAGAGCCTCGTAGACAGCTTCGCACTCGTCGGTGAATGTCTCATGACGATCACCGGTACCGGTAGCGAGATCGACCATCACCAGGTCTTCGGCGAACGACTTGGCCGCTGCGAGGAGGTTGCCCTCCGCATCGAGGGCAAAGCTGGAGCCGTCGAACACCAACTGATCATTGCCGCCCACCTGGTTGACGTAGACCAGCGGGCTGCGGTGGCGTCGAGCGGTAGCGGCAAAGACCTCGCGCCGCAGCGCGCGCTTGCCCATGTGATAGGGCGAGGCGTTGATGCTGAGGATGGGGGCGGATCCGGCGGCGAGCAACTCTTCGACGGGGTCGCGCAGGTACAGTCGCCGCTCCCAGAATTGCTTGTCGTTCCAGGCATCTTCGCAGATGGTGACGGCGGCGTTGCGGCCGCGAAGCGTCGCCAGAGACTGCTTCTCGGCGGGGACAAAGTAGCGGCCCTCGTCAAAGACGTCATAGGTCGGCAGCAGCATCTTGTCCTGGCGGAACACCATGTGGCCGCGATCGAGGACGGCGGCGGAATTGAAGACCTGCTTGCCGGAATCGCGGTGGGAGCGGAAGATGGTCCCGACGATCAGGGCAGTGGAAAGAGCGGCAGTCTGTTGACGAAGCCGGTCGAGGCAGGCCTCGGCGGCTTCCTGAAAGGCGGGACGTTCGACGAGGTCCCGGGGCGGATAGCCGGTGAGGGCCAACTCGGGGAAGACAGCCACGTCGGCCCCCTGCTGGGCGGCGCGTGCGGCGAAGTCGGTGATCTTGGCGGCATTGCCCGCAAAGTCGCCGACGGTGGTGTTGATCTGCGCGAGAGCGACTCGCATGGGTGAACCTACATTCTAGAGGGGCGCGTGCTCCGTTTTTTTGGGGATTTCGTCCCAACGTGAGACAAGGTGAGACATTGGCCCGTTCGCGCGGCGATCCTCCCGGTTCCGAACATAGCGCGCCGGGTGGCGCGAGCGGCAGGCGCGGAGGCCCGTATCGTTGAGGCGAATGGACTTATCGGTCACCGACGGTTGGGACCGGCGCCGGGAGCACCTGAATGCCCGGCACGTTGCGGAAGCCCCTGTCGAAGGTGAGCACCTTGCCGCCGGCGCGTTGGCGGGCCATGACCGCCACAGCCGTATCGATGAAGCTCAAGGTGGAGAGATAGTCGGATTGGTACTCGTTCCAGAAGGCCAGGAAGTGATCGGAGCAGGGCACGAATTCGAACTGGTGAGCTCGCCGCAGGAAGTAGCCCGCTTCGATCGCGTCGACGGTGCTGCGCTTCCTCTTCAAGACGGATACGGTCTCGAGGAAGACGTGTTCCAGCAGGAGGCCCTTGCCCCATACGCCGTCCGCAAAGGAGGACATGGCGTGCAAGGCGAGGGAGTGGTGGACATCCCGCTTGTCGATGTAGCCGAGGAGAACGCTGGTGTCGACGACGATCATTCGCCGTGCGGGTGGTCGTAGAGGATTTCGTCGACGCGGAGGCTGAGGTCGGTCGCGGCTCCGGGCCACTCGCGCGGCTTCCAATCGAGGATGCTGACGGTCTTTTCTTCCGGTGCGGGACGGAGGAGGTAGAGGTTCAGGGCGTCACTGACGACAGCTCCGATGGAACGGCCTTCGAGGGCGGCGCGGGCTTTGGCGGCGCGGTAGGTGGCGTCGTCGATGTTGCGGATGGTGGTATCCATCAATGCACCCTTGTCATCAATGTAACACATTTCACTCGTTTACATCTCTCCTCTCCCTTGCCAAACTGAAGAAAACCCCACTCCAGAGGAGCATCCCCGGCCTTGAACCCTGCCATCCTCGCCCTGGAAGACGGCACCGTCTTCGAAGGGCAGAGCTTCGGAGCGCCCGCCATCCGCACCGGTGAAGTTGTCTTCAACACGTCGCTGACGGGCTACCAGGAAATCTTTACCGATCCGTCCTATTGCGGCCAGATCGTCGTGTTGACCAATCCGCAGATCGGCAACTACGGCACGGCGCCGGCCGATGATCAGTCGCGGCCGTGGATTGAGGGGCTGGTGACGCGTGAGCTTTCGCCGCTGACGTCGAACTGGCGGTCGGAGAAAGACGCGGGCGAGTTTCTGGCGGCGGCGGGGATTCCGATTGCGTCGGACATCGACACGCGGACGCTGGTGCGGCGGTTGCGGATGCGCGGCGTGATGCGGGGCGCGTTGTCGACCAAGGGGGGGGACCCACACGACCTGGTGCAGCGGGCGCGGCAGGCTCCGTCGATGGCGGGGCTGGACCTGGCGACGCGCGTGTCGACGAAAGAGCGCTACGGGTGGACGGAGCCGTTGCCGAAGGCCTCGCCATCGGATCTGCTGGACAAGCCGGCGGCGCAACGGTTCCGGGTGGCGGCGTACGATTTCGGGATCAAGAAAGACATTCTGCGGCAACTGGCGCATCATGGCTGCGAGTTGACGGTGTTTCCGTCGCACACGGCGGCGGAGGAGATTCTGGCGGCGAAGCCGGATGGGGTGTTTCTGTCCAACGGACCGGGGGACCCGGAGCCGCTGGAGTATCAGGCGGCGCAGGTGCGGAAGATTCTGGGGCGGGTGCCGGTGTTCGGGATTTGCCTGGGCCATCAGGTGCTGGGCCTGGCGCACGGCGCAAAGACGTACAAGCTGAAGTTCGGCCACCGCGGGGGCAACCATCCGGTGTTGAACCGGCAGACGGGCCGGGTGGAGATCACCGCGCAGAATCACGGGTTCTGTGTCGATCCGGATTCCCTGCCGCAGGACGTCGAGATCACGCACGTGAACCTGAACGATCAGACGCTGGAAGGCTTCCGGCACAAGACGCAGCCCACGTTCTGCGTGCAGTATCACCCGGAGGCGGCGCCGGGTCCGCATGACGCCAGCTACCTGTTTGGCGACTTCGTCGCGTTGATGGACGCCTTCCGGAAGGGGGACCGCTAGGATGCCGCGGCGCAAGGATCTGAAGCGAATCCTGATTGTCGGCAGCGGGCCGATTGTGATTGGGCAGGCGTGCGAGTTTGACTATTCCGGCACGCAGGCCTGCAAGGCGCTGAAGGCCGATGGCTATGAAGTGATCCTGATCAACTCCAACCCGGCGACGATCATGACGGACCCGGAGTTGGCGGACCGCACGTACGTGGAGCCGCTGACGGTGGAGTTTGCCGAGGAAGTGATCCGGAAGGAGCGTCCGGATGCGCTGTTGTCGACGGTGGGCGGGCAGACGGGTCTGAACCTGGCCGTGTCGCTGGCCGAGGCGGGCGTGCTGGACAAGTACGGCGTGGAGTTAATCGGGGCGAAGATCGAGTCGATCAAGAAGGCCGAGGACCGGCTGCTGTTCAAGGACGCGATGCGGAAGATCGGGCTGGAGACGCCGCAGTCGCAGTTGTGCCGGACGGTGGAGGCGGGCGAAGACTTCGCGCGGCGGATCGGCTATCCGCTGATTCTGCGGCCAAGCTTCACGCTGGGTGGCTCGGGCGGCGGCATCGCCTACAACCACGAGGAGCTGATCGAGATTCTCGAGCGCGGGCTGGATTTGTCGCCCGTGGGCGAAGTCCTGATCGAGGAAAGCGTTCTCGGCTGGAAGGAGTACGAGTTGGAGGTGATGCGCGATCTGGCGGACAACGCGATCATCGTCTGCTCGATCGAGAACTTCGATCCGATGGGGGTGCACACCGGCGATTCGATCACGGTCGCGCCGGCGCAGACGTTGACGGACCGCGAGTATCAGATGATGCGCGACGCGGCGCTGGCGTGCCTGCGCGAGATTGGCGTGGATACGGGCGGGTCGAACGTGCAGTTTGCGATCAATCCGGAAAACGGGCGCATGGTGATTGTCGAGATGAATCCGCGGGTGTCGCGCTCATCGGCGCTGGCGTCGAAGGCGACCGGGTTCCCGATTGCGAAGATCGCGGCGAAGCTGGCGGTGGGCTACCGGCTGGACGAGATCGCCAACGACATCACGGAAAAGACGCCGGCGTGCTTTGAGCCGACGATTGACTATGTGGTGGTGAAGATCCCGCGCTGGCAGTTTGAAAAGTTTCCGGGCGCCGAGCCGGTGCTGGGCACGCAGATGAAGTCCGTGGGCGAAGTGATGGCGATGGGGCGGACGTTCAAGCAGTCGCTCGGCAAGGCGCTGCGGAGCCTGGAAACGGGCAAGAGCAGCGCGGCGGAGGTCTATGACGCAGCGCTGATTGCGCCGCGGCTGATCACGCCGAATCCGGACCGGCTGAACTATATCCGCTTCGCGTTCCGGAAGGGCTGGACGGTGGAGCAGGTTCGGGAGCTGACGCAGATCGACCCGTGGTTTCTGACGCAGGTGAAGGCGGTGGAGGATCTGGAAGGCTCCTTCCAGGGACGCGAGCTGAGTTCGATTACGGCGGCGGAGTTCCGCAAGGCCAAGCGCGACGGGTTGTCGGACAACGCCCTGGCACGGGCGACGCGGACGACGATGAATGCCGTGCGCGAGAGCCGCAAGCAGGCGGGGGTGACGGCGGTCTTCAATCGCGTCGATACGTGCGCGGCTGAGTTTGAAAGCTTCACACCGTATCTGTATTCAAGCTACGAAAGCGAGTGCGAGGCGGAGCCGACGGATCGCAAGAAGGTCATGATCCTGGGCAGCGGTCCGAACCGGATTGGGCAGGGCATTGAGTTCGACTATTGCTGCTGTCATGCGGCGTTTGCGCTGGATGAGTTCGGCGTGGAGTCGATCATGGTGAACTGCAATCCGGAGACGGTGTCGACGGACTATGACACGTCCGACCGGCTGTATTTTGAGCCGCTGACGCTGGAGGAAGTGCTGAACATCCACGACACGGAGAAGCCGGACGGCGCGATTGTGCAGTTTGGCGGACAGACGCCGCTGAATCTGGCGCTGCCGTTGAAGCGCAACGGCGTGCCGATTATCGGGACGGCGCCGGAGTCGATTGATCTGGCCGAGGACCGGAAGCTGTTCGGCAAGCTGCTGGAGGAGCTGGCGATTCCCTCACCGGCAAACGGGACGGCGACGAGCGTCGAGGAAGCGATCGAGGTGGCGCGGCGGCTGGGCTTCCCGGTGCTGGGGCGTCCGAGTTACGTGTTGGGCGGACGCGCGATGGTGATCGCCTATGACGAAGCGACGGTGCGGCGCTATATGCAGGAGGCGGTGACGTTCTCGCAGGAGCGCCCGGTGCTGATCGACCGCTTTCTGGAAGACGCAACCGAGGTGGACGTCGATTGCCTGTCGGACGGCGAGAACGTGCTGATCGCGGGCATCATGGAGCACATTGAAGAGGCGGGCGTGCATTCGGGCGATTCCTCCTGCGTGCTGCCGCCGATCGGATTGAGCGCGGAGCTGCTGGCGACGATTGAGCAGTACACGGTGAAGCTGGCGCGGGCGTTGAACGTGATCGGGCTGATGAACGTGCAGTATGCGCTGAAGGATTCGACGGTCTACGTGCTGGAGGTGAATCCGCGCGGTTCGCGCACGGTGCCGTATGTGTCGAAGGCGACGGGCGTGCCGCTGCCGAAGGTGGCGGTGGGACTGATGCTGGGCAAGACGCTTCCGGAGCTGGCGCATCTGGTGGGGGGGCAGACCTCCGGGGTGCTGCCGGTGAAGAAGTTCTTCGTGAAGTCGCCCGTGTTTCCGTTTGCGAAGTTTCCGGGCGTCGATCCGGCGCTGGGACCCGAGATGCGATCGACGGGCGAAGTGATGGGCGTCGGCGAGAGCTTCGGCGAGGCGTTTGCGAAGGCGCAGTTGTCGGCTGGGGTGCCGTTGCCGGACAAGGGCACGGTGTTCTTTTCCGTGAATGAGCGGGATAAAGAGGCAGCGGTGGCCTTGGCGCGGCGGTTTGCGGAGCTCGGCTTTCAGTTGGCAGCGACGCGAGGAACGGCGGCGGTGTTGAAGGCGGCGGGGCTGGCGGCGAAGACGGTGTTCAAGGTGAACGAAGGGCGTCCGAACGCGGTGGATCTGATGAAAGCCGGCAGCGTGCAGCTGGTGATCTACACGACCGCAGGGGCGACCACGTTCACGGACGAGCGGGCAATCCGGCGAAGCGCGACGATGGCGCGGGTACCGTGCATCACGACGATGAGCGGGGCACGGGCAGCGGCGGAGGCGATTGCCTCACGACGGCAGAACGCGGCGCGGGTGTGGAGCCTGCAGGAGATTCACGCCAAGTAGGCGCGCGATGGACAAGGCAAGGGCGAGAGGTTAGTTGTCGCCCTTGGCCTCGGCCTTCTTTTTCGACTTCTTCTCAGCGGACTTGGATTCTGTGGCCTTCTTTTCCGCTCTGGCTTTCTTTTCGGCCTTCTTCTCCGGCTTTGCGTCCGCTTTGCCGCCGGCGGCAGGCTTCTGGGCTTCGGCCTTGGCGGGTTTCGCCGCGGCTTTCTGGGCGTCCGGCTTTTGCGCGTCGGCCTTCTTTGCTTCGGTCTTCTGGGCTTCGGTTTTCTTTGCTTCGGTTTTCTGGGCTTCGGCCTTCTTGTCTTCGGCCTTCTTGTCTTCGCCGCCGTGGGCGTCCTTTTTGTGTTCGCCGCCGTGGGCGTCCGGCTTGCCTTCGACCTCGGCTTCTTCCTCGTCCTCGGCCGTTCGCTTCGGGTCCTGATACTGGACGATGATCGAGACGCGGCGGTTGGAGGCGTTGGCCGGGTCGTCCTGCTTGTAGAGGTGCTGGTCGGCGAAGCCGCGCACCTGCTTGACCTGATCGGGGCGCAGGCCATTGGACTGCATCAGTTTGCGGGCGGCGTTGGCGCGGTCCGCGGAGAGTTCCCAGTTGGTGTAGCCGGCGCCGGAGAAGGGCTTGGCATCGGTGTGGCCCTCGATGACGACGTTGTTGGGGAGCTTGGCGAGCTCAGCGGCCATTTTTTCGAGAATCTCCTTGCCTTCCGTGGACGGCGAGGAGGAGCCGGAGTTGAAGAACATGCCGTTCTCGGTTTCGAGCAGTTCGACGCGAAGGCCTTCGCCGGTGACGGTGAACTTCACCTGGTCCTTGACCTGTTCGAACTCGGGCATCTCTTTGAGCGCCTGTTCGAGCTTTTCCTTCAGTTCCGGCATGTCGTCCTTGGAGACGGTGACGGATTCCCCGGCGCCCGCCATGCCGGAGCCGATCTTGTCCTTGTAGCCGGACGGGTCGGTGAAGTAGCCGGCGACAGCCTCCTTCACCTTCTCGGAGGAGTTGAGCAGCCACATCACCATGAAGAAGGCCATCATGGCGGTGACGAAGTCGGCATAGGCGACCTTCCAGGCGCCGCC
>CAYNDS010000181.1:0-8994 GCA_964395885.1 uncultured Solibacteraceae bacterium
GACCTCTTCCTGATCCGTGTGGTTGTGCGGCGGCCAGGACCGCGCATGCGGCTCAAAGAATGTGTAGCCCGCCACCAGTTTGTCCGCCGCCTCCCCGACATCAAACATCAGGTACACGTTCTTGCCCTTCAGCCGCCGGATCCGCTCCTCACGCGACGAGATCTCGTCAAACCGGCTGTGATGCACCGGATGCGCCGTCTCTGCCGGCGCCGAACACTGCATCAGCCGCGACGCCTCATTCGCGTAGTTCTTCAGCACCAGTTCCGCCCCTCGCGGCACATACAGCGTGTCCAGATTTGCCAAACAGAACTCCTGCCCGTCGACCTCCGCCACCGCCGTCCCTTCCCACATGAAGAGCAGGCTCTCATGCCGAGGCAGGCAAAACGGCTGCGAGAACGACTTTGCCGGCAGCGAAAACTCACCGCAATTCAGAAACTCCAGATTCGCCGTCGGCGCCGTGAACCGCTGCCGAAACGTTACGTTGGCGTCATCGCGCCGGATTAGTTGAGCGGGTTGAACTTGACTCATTCCGATTCCAATAGGATGCTCGCGCCAGGAAGCAAGGTCTTAAACCTTCCATCCCCACCGCCATGGGAGCAGAAAGCGGCGTCGAACGCGTAATCGCGCTGGCAAAATCACGGGCGTGCTCCTGCTCCAGGTTCCCCGCCGCCGCAACCGTCCTCGGCGACGCCTTGTGCGGCGTGAACGTGTAGCCTGCGCGTGACAAGTCTAGCGTGCCTTCTGTGCCCAGGAATAGTACCGTTGGGCGGTCATCCCGCACCGGCAATACCGTCGACTCAAACGAAAGATTCCAGCCTTCATACTGGATCACTGCATTCACCGTGTCCGGATTCTCACGTCCGTCGCGCAGCTGATAGATCCCGCCCAGCACCGCCGCCTCCTTCGGATTCGCATCGTTCATCATCCACTGCGCCACGTCGGCCCAGTGGTTCAGGATGTCGGCCAACACGCCGCCGCCGTAGTCGCGATAGTAGCGCCAGGCGTCATACCGCGCCCACTCATAGTCCCGCCGCGGCGCCGGACCCACAAACCGGTTCCAGTCCAGTCCTGCCGGTTTCGGCTGCGCCGCGATGCGCCGCGCCTGCCAGGGGAAGTTCGACCAGTTGGCCCGCACCATCCGGATCTCGCCCAGCTTCTTCTCCGCGAAGATCTCCTGCTTGGCGCGCCGATAGTGCTCTCCGCTTCGTTGCTGCGTGCCCACCTGCAGCATCTTTCCCGACGCCTTCACCGCGGCTGCCAGCTCCGCGCCTTCCCGCTCCCAGTGCACCGCCGGCTTTTCCAGATACACATGCTTTCCCGCCGCCAGCGCCGCCTTCGCGATGTTCAGATGCCAGTGGTCCGGCGTCGCGATCAGCACCGCCTCCACATCGGCGCGCGCCAACACTTCCTCATGTGCCACCGCCTCCAGCGGAGCCGCCCCCAGCATCGCCCGTGCCCGGTCCCGCTGCGCGTCGTAGACGTCCGCCACCGCGCGCAGTTCCCCCACGCCCGCGTCCAGAAACGCCTTCATCACCTCGCGCCCGCGCCGCCCCGCGCCAATCAGCGCCATGCCCAAACGGTCGTTCGCGCCCTGCACCCGCAGCGACGAGAAGGCCGCCGCGCCCAGCACCATCCGCCGCGTCACTTCCACACCACCACCTTCGTTTCCGTCATCTCTTCCATCGCATAGCGCGGACCTTCCCGCCCCTCGCCGGACTCCTTCATCCCGCCATACGGCATGTGATCCGCCCGGAACGTCGGAATGTCGTTCAGGATCACGCCACCCACGCGCAGCTTCCGTGCCGCCGCGAAACCGCGCGAGAGATCGCGCGTGAACACGCCCGCCTGCAAACCATAGGGCGTCGCATTCACCCGCGCGATCGCTTCGTCCATCGACACGTGCCGGTACAGCGCCACCACCGGACCAAACAATTCCTGACAACTCATCCGCGCCTGATCCGAAACGTTTTCCACCACCGTGGCCGGAATCGTCGCCCGCGTCCGCTTCACCGCCCCCGGCGCCGCCTCGTTCACCCACGCCTCCACGCGCGCCGCCGCCTCCTCGGAGATCAACGACGAGATATCGCTGGACTCCTCCAGCGGATGCCCCACGCGCAGCGCTCCCGCCGTCGCCTTGATCCGGCTGGCCAGGCTCGCATAAATGTCCTGATGCGCAAACACGCGCTGCACCGAGATGCACAACTGCCCGCTGTGCATGAACGCCCCAGTGATCGATCGCGAAACCACGGTGTCCAGATCGCTGTCCGGATCGACGATCACCGCCGAGTTCCCGCCCAACTCCAGCGTCACTTTCTTCAGCCCCGCCGCCCGCCGGATCGCCCGGCCCGCCTCGACGCTGCCCGTGAACGTCACCATGTCCACATCGGGATGCTCCACCAGCGCCGCCCCCACCGTTTCCCCTTCGCCGGTCACGACGTTGTAGGCGCCCTTCGGCGCCCCGGCCTCCTCCATCGCCCGCGCCAGCAACAGCGCCGAAAGCGGCGTCTGCTCCGACGGCTTGTGCACCACCGCGTTTCCGCTGCCCAGCGCCGGCGCGATCTTGTGCATCGCCAGGTTAAACGGCACGTTGAACGGTGTGATCGCCGCGATCACGCCCCGCGGCTCCCGCAGCGTCATCGCGAACCGGCCCTTGCCGATCGCCGCCGCATCGATCGGCACCACCTCGCCCCGCAGTTGCCGCGCCTCGATCGCCGCCGCCAGCAGCGTCTCCAGCCCACGCCCCGCCTCGATCCGCCCTTCCTTGATCGGCTTGCCCGTTTCAAGCGTGATCGTACGCCCGATCTCCGCGCTCTCCCGCGTCAGGATCGCATGCAGACGAAACAGCAGATCGCTGCGTTCCGCATTCGACATCTCCGCCATCACCGGCGCCGCCGCCCGTGCCGCACGCACCGCGCGATCCGCCAGTCCGGCATCGCCCCAACTCACCTGCCCCACCGTGGAGCCATCAAACGGCAGCCGGATCGTCTCCGTCCGCTCCGCCCGCACCCACTCGCCGCCAATGAACAAGGTCCCGGTTTCCACCGCTCACATCCTACCGGGTTTCAACCGAACACCGATCGCTCTCGATGCCGTTCTTCCTGCGATACGGCCGGAATGCCGCTGGTTCACCGCGCGCACCTGGGGCTCGCGCCGCCTGATCCGCCCCCGGCAGCTCGCGATGATTCCGTCCTGCGCTAGCCTGAGGGCGGACGCCATTCCATGAAGACCAGCCTGTTTGACCTCTTCAAGATCGGAGTCGGCCCGTCCAGTTCCCACACCGTCGGCCCCATGCGCGCCGCTGCCCAGTTCGCTTCCGCACGGGACAACGACACGCACGAGGTCATCGCGGAGCTGTTTGGCTCGCTCGCCCTCACGGGCATCGGCCACGCCACCGACCGCGCCGTCCTGCTCGGCTTGAGCGGCGCCCAGCCGGACACCGTCGACCCCGCCGCCATCGACGGCATCGTCGATACCATCCGGCGCACCGGACAGCTCCGGCTCGGAGCCGCCCGCACCATCGCCTTCGACGAAGCGCGCCACCTTCTGTTTCACCGCGACAAACTGCTGCCCGGCCACCCCAACGGCATGCGGTTCACCGCCCGCAGCCAACACGGCGACATCCTGCGTCAGGAGATCTACTACTCGACAGGAGGCGGCTTCATTCACCGCGAAGGCGACCCGCCCGGCGCGGGCGCCCGTGCCCCGGTTCCCCATCCCTTCTCCAGCGGCGCGGAACTTCTGCAAACCGCAAACCGCCTCGGCCTCCCCATCTGGCGCCTCATGCTCGAGAACGAAACGGCCTGGCGCAGCACCGACGACGTTCTCGCGGGAATCAAGCGCATCTGGCAAGTCATGCGCGATTGCGCCTGGCGCGGCCTTCACACCGAGGGCATCCTCCCCGGAGGGCTCAACGTGCGACGCCGCGCGCCTCGTCTCTATCAGAAGCTGCTTTCGGCCGGCTCCAAGGACCCGCTCGGCGTCATGGACTGGGTCAACATCTACGCCATGGCCGTCAACGAAGAGAACGCCGCCGGAGGCCGCGTCGTCACCGCCCCCACCAACGGCGCCGCCGGCGTCATCCCCGCCGTCGCCCACTACTACGTCGAATACCTGTCCGGCGACGCCGACGGCTTAGCCCGCTTCTTCCTCACTGCCGCCGCCATCGGCGTTCTCTACAAGGAGAACGCGTCCATCTCCGGCGCCGAAGTCGGCTGCCAGGGCGAGGTCGGTGTCGCCTGCTCGATGGCCGCCGCCGGACTCGTCGCCGCCCGCAACGGCACGAACGAAGAGATTGAGCACGCCGCCGAAATCGCCATGGAACACAACCTCGGCATGACCTGCGACCCGATCGGCGGCCTCGTTCAGATCCCCTGCATCGAACGCAACGCCATCGGCGCCGTCAAGGCCGTCAATGCCGCCCGCATGGCCATCGGCGAAACCGGCCAGCACAAAGTCTCCCTCGACCAGGTCATTCGCACCATGTACCAAACCGGCCTCGACATGCAGTCCAAGTACAAGGAAACCTCGCTCGCCGGACTCGCCGTTCTCGCCGTCAACGCCGTCGAGTGCTGATTCGGCACATTCCCCTCGCCCTCCGCCCGGCCTTTGGCGATACAATCGCCCTCGCTATGGATCGCCGGACATTCCTGACCAGCAGCGCCGCCACGCTCGCGGCTTCCTCCTCGCTCGCTCAAGCGACTTACGACCAGGGCAAGGTCCGCCGCGTGGGCCTCATCGGCTCCGGCTGGTACGGCAAAAGCGACATCCTGCGCCTCGTCCAGGTGGCTCCCGTCGAGATCGTCTCGCTCTGCGACGTCGACAAGAAGATGCTCGACGAAGCCGCCGAATGGGTCGCCGGCCGCCAGAAGTCCGGCAAGAAGCCTCGTCTCTATACCGACTACCGCGAGATGCTCAAGGAGAAGGATCTCGACATCGTCGAAGTCGCCACGCCGGACCATTGGCACGCCCTCGCCGCCATCGAAGCCATCAAGGCGGGCGCCGATCTCTACCTCCAGAAGCCCATCAGCGTCGACGTGATCGAAGGCGAAGCGATCCTCGCCGCCGCCCGCAAGTACAAGCGCGTCGTCCAGGTCGGCACCCAGCGCCGTTCGACGCCTCACCTCATCGAAGCGCGCGACCGTTTCCTCAAGGAAGGCAAGCTCGGCAAAATCGCCTACGTCGAGATCTACTGCTACTACCACATGCGCGCCAAGGAGAACCCGCCGGACTCCGCGCCGCCCGCCCACCTCGACTATGAAATGTGGACCGGTCCCGCGCCCATGCGCCCCTACAACCCGCTCGTCCATCCCCGCCGCTGGCGCGCCTTCAACGAGTACGGCAACGGCATCATGGGCGACATGTGCATCCACATGCTCGACATGGTCCGCTGGATGATGGACCTCGGCTGGCCCGTTTCCATCTCCTCGTCCGGCGGCATCCTCATCGACAAGGCGTCCAAGGCCAACATCCCCGACACGCAGGAAGCCACCTTCGATTTCGGCTCCACCAAAGTCGTCTGGACCCACCGCAGTTGGGGCCACCCGCCCGACCCCAAGTACCCCTGGGGCGCCACCTTCTACGGCGACAAGGGCACGCTGAAGTGCAGCGTCATGTCGTATGACTTCACGCCCCTCGGCAACGGAACGCCCGTCCACAAGGACGTCACCTACGAATACGAGCAGTACCCGGAAGACCGCACCGAGCGCGACCTGGAACGCCACGTCGCCCCCGCCATCCGCGGCCACATGCGAGACCTGCTCTCGGCCGCCGACAAGCGCTCCAAGCCCGTCGCCGACATCGAGCAAGGCCACATCTCCACCGCCAGTTGCATCCTGGCCAACCTCTCCATGCAGCTGGGACGCACCCTGCGCTACGACACAGCCACCCGCCGCGTCATTGGTGACGACGAAGCCACGAAACTGCTCCGCCGCCCCTACCGCAAGCCCTGGGTCCACCCGGAACCGGACAAG
This sequence comes from uncultured Solibacteraceae bacterium, assembly GCA_964395885.1. Taxonomy (GTDB): domain Bacteria; phylum Acidobacteriota; class Terriglobia; order Bryobacterales; family Bryobacteraceae; genus JAPKYZ01. Next base: position 5,970 of record CAYNDS010000181.1, read on the forward strand.
GTCTAGCGCCGGCCCACTCAGGCCGACGCCGGCAGCCGCCCTCCATCCCGGCTCACGCGCTCAATGACCACGCCGAGTTTCAGAAACTCGTCCAGGTCAGAGGGCTTTCGAAAGAATTCGCTCACGTGAAACTCCTCCAGGCGGCCCCCCTCCCGGGCAGGGTCCGACGAGGAGATCACCAGCACCGGCGTGTGCGCGCACTGCGGACGGCCGCGAAACTCCCGCAGCACCTCCACACCATCCGCAGCCGGAAGGTTCAAATCGATCAGCAGCAGATCCGGAAGCGGGATGCCGCCCGGATCACCCAGGTGCGCCATGGCTTTCTGCGCTTCACTGCCGTTTGAGATCACAAACATTTCATGCGGGATCGCCCGCTCTTTCAGAGCCAGCCTCACCAGCATCACATCACCGTCGTTGTCTTCCACCAGCAAGAGGCGCAACACCCTCATGATTCCTCCGGCGCCGGAACACTGAATTCGAACGTAGCACCCGCGCCGGGACGCCCCTCCGCCCGAATCTCTCCGCCATACCGTTCCACGATTCGCTGGCAGATCGCCAGCCCCAGCCCGGTCCCCGGATAGTCCTGCTGCTTGTGCAGTCGTTTGAACAGCCCGAAGATACGCTCCGCAAACCGCTGCTCAAAGCCGATGCCATTGTCCTCAAGCTGCACCACCCAGCTTCCGTTGCGGCGGCTCGCCCGGATCTCGATGACGGGCGCGACCTCCGGCTTCCGGTACTTCAGCGAGTTATCGATCAGGTTCTGGAATACGTGCGAGAACTGGTTCTGTGCCCCGCGGACCCTCGGCATCGGGCTCCGCACGTACACCGTCGCCCCCTCCTCCCGCAGCCGCTCCCGCAGCGTGGTCATCGCCTCCTGCAGTGCCGCCCCAAGGTCCGCCATCTCATCCCCCAGCGACTCCTCCGCCGGAGCCGAGCGGGAAAACGCCAGAATGTCACGGATCAGATCCTGCATGCGCCGCACGTTGTCACCGATCACCCGCGCATATTGCTGCGCCTCCGGGTCCTCGCTCAGGGACCGCCGCAGCAACTGCTGTACGTAGATGTTCACCATCCGCAGCGGCTCCTGCAGATCGTGGCTGGCCACGTAAGCGAACTCCTCCAGCTCTCGATTCGCCCGCCGCAGCGCCGCCTCCGACGTCTTCGCCACATGGATGTCCGTGGTCACCCCCACCCACTGCGTGATCCGCCCGTCTCCGTCCCGGACCGGGTTCGCGCGGCTCATCATCCAGCAGTAGGTGCCGTCCACGCGCCGCACCCGCGCTTCCATTTCGTAATGCTGACCCTGCTCCCGTGCCGTGTTCCACACGCCCAGGTATTCCAGGCGGTCCTCAGTGGCGACCGCGTTCACCCACCCACCCCCCAGCGACCCGTCTCGCGGCAGCCCCGTGTACGCATACCAGTTGCCGTTCAAGTACGTGCAACTGCCGCCGGGATCCGCCGTCCATACAATCGCCGGCACCGCTTCGGCCAACTCCCGGAACCGCGCCTCGCTCGACCGCAGCATCTCCTCCATCTCGCGCCGTTCCGAGATGTCGATCACCGAACCGACGTAGCCCAGGAACTCGCCCTGCATTCCAAAGCGCGGCGACGCGGCATCAATCGCCCAGCAATACTCGCCGTCATCACGCCGCAGCCGGTACTCCAGCCGGAACGGCTCCTGCCGCGCGTTCGCCTCCAGGAACCGCCGCTCCGCCGCCGGACGGTCCTCCGGGTGCGTCGCCTCCAGCCATCCCAGCCCCAGCGCCTCCGCCTCCGTCTGCCCGGTGAACTCATACCAGCGGCGATTCAGATACGTGCACTGCCCGTCCGGACCCCGCACCCAGATCATCACCGGCGCATGATCCGCCAGATTCCGGAACCGCTCCTCGCTTTCGCGCCGCTCCTGCTCCATCCGCCGCCGCCCCGTTATGTCGCGAAACAGGATGGCCACCTGCCGCGCTTCCGGTTCGCCGACGCGGAACGCATACACGTCGAACGTCCGCCCCAGCGCCGGCGAGTCGTTCGTGAAGCGCGTGGGCTGTCCTGTCGACGCCACGCTGCCGTAGATCTCAAACCAGGACCGCTCCAAGCCCGGCACCAGCTCTCGCGCCGTTCGCCCCGTCGCGTTCACCAGCCCCGTCTGCTCTTCAAACACCCGGTTGACTTCGAGGAAGCGATAGTCGAAGGGGCGATCGTCGCCGTCGAACAGCACCTCCGCAATGCAGAAGCCTTGATCAATCGAGTTGAACAACGAGCGGTACTTCGCTTCGTTGGCCGCTGCGGCAAACCGCGAGACGCGCCCCTTCGACTCCTCCTGCGCATGGCCGCCCACCGCCTCCACCGCCCCGTCCGCGCCGAACAGCGGGAGGAAGGTGTACTCGTAGACGCCACGCGTGCCGTCGGCGCCCGTGAACTCCGTTTCGCCATGGACCGGCTCACGCGTTTCGATCACCTGCCGGATCTGGCCCTCCAGAATCGCAATCAGGTCCTCCGGATATCCAAGCTCACGAAAGCTCTTGTCCCGCGCCTGTTCTTCCGAGAGGCCCCAAACAGCAAGCAGCCTCCGGTTGGCGTAGCGGAACCGCAGGTCGCGGCCAACCACGAACACAAGCTCTTCCAGCCGGTTCAGGACCGTCGCCAGCGGTCCGGCGTAGAACGGGAACGTTGCCCTCTCGCCGCCGCGGCAGGCGCGCAATTCGGCCTCTAACTCGGTCACTCTCCGGCGGAGGGTCGCGATCTCCTGAGCTTCGGTAGGATCCATCGGTCGAAAGCAGTTCGGCACCTTCGCCTACAGAGTAGCGATCATCTCTCTGACCGGTGATGCCCACGCGAAGAAATTTACACGTTGGAATGCGAACGTCGAACGACAATTCAGACTCGTCACAGGTCTCGCCCAACTGCATTTCGCCTTCCATCAACAACTTCCGCGAACCTCGGCACTGGTCCGCCACCTTCCCCGTGCATCATCACACCAAGAGCTGTCGCCGACTCCTCTGGACGGCAGCCGCCCACAGATCGCTCGCAA
>CAYNDS010000182.1:0-6257 GCA_964395885.1 uncultured Solibacteraceae bacterium
CGCGCGCTGGCGGTGGCGCGGAATAACGGGCGCGGCGGCTTTCGCGAGACGCTGCGTCTTTCGCTGCCGCGGACGCCGTCGGAGCTGGCGGTGGCGGACTTCAATGGCGACGGGAAGATGGACGTCGCGGCGGCGGATCACGACACGTACGCGATCGTGATCTTCCATGGTGACGGGCGCGGGAACCTCACGCGCGCGGAGACGCGGCGGGCGAAGCTCTCCGGCCGCCCGCACATCCACGGCCTGCTGGCGGCCGATCTGAATCGCGACGATCGTCCGGAACTTTTGCTGTCAAGCGTCGATGAGGGGGAACTGCTGCAGCCGGGGCGTGCGGGAACGCGCGTCGGCTCGTCGCAGAACCCGATCGTGTTTGACGCAAACCGGGATGGCATTCCCGACATCGCGATTCCGATGCTGCATCACCGGCGCGTGGGCATCTGGCTGGGTGACGGCAAGGGTGGGCTGACGGCGCAGCCGGAGGTGCGCGTGCGGGATCGTCCCTATGCGGCGGCGGCGGGCGACTGGAATCGCGACGGCGCGATGGACCTGGTGATCAGTCACGACGATGTGGCGGAGGTGACTCTGCTGGCGGGCGACGGACGGGGCGGGTTTCGGGTGGCCGCGACTCCGTCGTTCCCCTCGGGGGTCTACCGCGTGGGAATGGTGGATGCCGACGGCGACGGCGCGCTGGATCTGGTAGGGGCCGGGGCGCGATCGGTGCTGGTGCTGCGGCAGGGCGCGGCGTCCCGCTTTGAAGCCGGTGCACCGCTGCTGGACGGGATGGCGGCGTGGATGCTGACGGTGGCGGATCTCAATGGAGATGGCGTGGCGGACCTGATCGCGCCGCGTCCGCGCGAGGGAGAGGTGAACGTGCTGCTGTCGGGCGCGGCGAAGTCCGGCCGTTCGATTCCCTAGATTCCTTTGATGCGGACGGCCATGGGCGCGTTGCCGTAGTCGGCGGCTTCGTTGGTCTTGTGGTGATCCCACCAGCTTTGGCCGGTGCGGGCGCCGAACATGCGGACATACCAGTTGGGGCTCATCATGACCCCCGAGTGGGTGGATCCGCCGGTGTTCCCGGCAAAGTTTTCCAGCACGACGTAGTCCTTGCCGCTGCGCGCGAGGACGCCGCCGAAGTGGCCCATGCCGCCATGCGGACCGACGTTGAAGACACCGATCGCTTCAGCGGCTTTCGGCCGCGCGTACTGATTGAAGCCGTATTTCTTGGCCGCTTTCTTCCGCTCCGCGTCGGAGAGGTTGACCCAGGCGTTCTTTGCGGCGGATGCGGTGGTGGCACCGGTGATCTGGCCTCGAATCGCTTTGTAGCCGGCGCCTTCATCCTGTTGTTGACTGATCAGCCGGGAGCCATTGATGTTCTTCTTCACGTAGGTGTGGCCGATTCTCGCGGTGGGCTGTGCGTTGCGGATAGTGCCCATGACGTGTCCAGCATTGGCGTTGCAGCCCTGGTAGCTCTGGTTGTTGACGGTGTCCCGGAAGGAGATCGACACTTCCTGCAGCGTGTGCTTGAAGAGATTGCCCGCGGGCTTTCCGCGAATGGTGTTGCCGGTGGCGCGGAGCTTGACGCCCGACTGCGCCGCCTTCAACGCCGCGCGCGACGTCGTCAACACGGATTGTTCGAGCCAGAGCTGCTGATACTGGGCAGAGCCGGTGGGCGTCTGGTTGCCGGTGTCGCGAACGGCCATCTTGCCGTCGTTGGAGACGCGCAGGTCGACGCCTGCGTTGTAGTTTCCGGCATTCTGCTGCGCCGCGGTGACGACCTGGAACGGCTGCAGGGCGGGCTTGGCGGGACGGAACGGCTTGGGTACGGCGGGGGTGGGCCGCTGGGCGGCGAACGGCCGGGGAGGCGCGGGCATCTGTCTGAGTATAGGCGCGGCCCGATCCCTGTTACATTGCTTGCTACGTTATGCGAATCGCGTTTGCGTTGTTCTCCTTGCCGCTGCTGGCCGCGGTGACGCGCATTGAGATTGTCGAGCGGACGGACTATGCCGGCGGGCAGTCGTTCGGCGCGTCCGGGGCTTATGAGCAGCTGCGGGCGAGGGCCTATTTCGAGGCGGATCCGAACGCGCCGGCGAATGCGGCGATTGTCGATTTGAAGCTGGCGCCGCGCAATGAGCGCGGGCATGTCGAATATGCGGCGGACATTGTCGTGATCAAGCCGATCGATCCGGTGCGGGGCAACGGGACGGTGCTGTTTGAGGTGTCGAATCGCGGCGGACGGGGAGCGGAGGCGATGTTCCATCGCGCCGACGACCATCTGCTGATGGAGCGCGGCTTCACGCTGCTGTGGTGCGGCTGGCAGTGGGACATTCCGGAAGACAAGCCGGAACTGTTGCGGCTGCTGGCACCGGTGGCGACAGACAACGGGAAGCCGATTCGCGGGCTGGTGCGAAGCGAGTACACGCCGAACGCGGCTTCGACCCGAATGTGGCTGGGAGACCGGGACACGTTCACGCCATATCGCTATGTGGCGGATGGCAAGTTGACGGTGCGCAAGCCGGGCTCAGCGGCGCGGCGTGAGATTCCGGCCTCGGCGTGGAAGGTCGCCGAAGACGGGAAGGCGATCACGATGGCCGCGGGCTTCACGCCGGGCGAGACCTATGAATTCGTCTACACGAGCGAGAATCCGCGGGTTGCCGGTCTTGGCCCGGCGGCGGTGCGCGACATCGTGAGCTTCTTCAAGTACAGCGGCGGCGGACTGCTGCTGACGGAGCAATCGCGATTCGTCAAGCGTGCCATCGGGTTCGGCACGTCGCAATCGGGGCGGTTTTTGCGCAAGTTCCTGTACGACGGCTTGAACGTGGATGAGAAGGGGCGGAAGGTGTTCGACGCGGTGTGGCCGCATGTGGCGGGAGCGGGGCGCGGCAGCTTCAATCACCGCTTTGCCCAGGCGTCGCGCGACGGGCATCCGATGATGAACTTTCTCTATCCGACGGATCTGCCGCCGTACGATACGGAGTCGTTGCTGAAGAAGAGCCGGGAGCAGAACGTGGTCCCCAAGCTGTTCTTCACCGACGGGTCTTACGAATACTGGGGGCGCGGGGCGTCATTGACGCATACGACGGTCGAGAGCGCGGCGGATACTCCGCTGCCGGCCGAAGCGCGCCGCTACTACCTGACGGGCACGCAGCATGGAGCCGGCAACCTGGAGATGCGTCAGGCGGCGGGCGTGGCCAACCGGTCGAATGCGAATGACTACCGCTTCGCGATGCGGGCGCTGCTGGTGGCGCTGAACGCGTGGATCACGACGGGCAAGGAGCCGCCGAAGTCGGCCTACCCGTCGGTGGCGGACAGGACGCTGGTGGCTCCGGCGCAGCTGCGGTTTCCTGCGGCCGTGGCGCAGGCGCCGAAACGGTGGCACGTTCCCGCGGATCTGGATTTCGGTCCGGAGTTTGCGGCCTCCGGCGTGGTCACGAAGGAGCCGCCGGAGGTTCGGCGGGAGTACGCGCCGCTGGTGCCGGCGGTGGGTCCGGATGGGAACGAACTGGCGGGCGTCCGGCTTCCCATCGTGGCTGTGCCGCTTGCCACCTATACCGGGTGGAACTATCGGACAGCGGCACTGGGGGCGGCGGGTGAAATCTTCGACATGGTGGGGTCGACGTTCCCGTTTGCCAAGGAGCGCATATTGGCGCTGTACAAGGACAAAGACGATTACCTGGCCCGCACGCTGGCGGCCGGCCGGGCGTTGCTGAAGGACGGCTATGTGCTGGAGGAGGATCTTCTCGAAATTCGCTCCCGTGCCGCCCAGCAGTGGGACATGCTGACAAAGCAATAGGACAATAGAGGGAGATGCATCCGCAAGCTCCCCCACAACCGCCGAAGCAGTCGATACCGGGAATCCGGCACATTGTTGCCGTGGGATCCGGGAAAGGCGGCGTCGGCAAAACGACGGTCTCGGTGAACCTGGCCCTGGCGTTGACGCAGTTGGGCTTCCAAGTCGGCTTATTGGATGCCGATGTGTATGGACCCAACGTTCCGCTGATGCTGGGGGTACGGGAACAGCCTTCGGGCGTGAATGACCGGATCCTGCCGATTTATGCGCATGGGCTGAAGGTGATGTCGATGGGCTTTCTCTCGCCGGGCGACAAGCCGCTGATCTGGCGCGGGCCGATGCTGCATTCGGTGATCCAGCAGTTTCTGCGACAGGTGGAGTGGGGCGAACTCGACTACCTGATCATTGACCTGCCGCCGGGTACGGGTGACGTGCAGTTGTCGCTATTGCAGACGACGCCGCTGACGGGCGGCGTGGTGGTGACGACACCCTCGGCGGTGGCGCTGGAAGACGCGCGGAAGGCGATCGGGATGTTCCAGCAGTTGCGCGTCGAGATCCTGGGCATTGTCGAGAACATGAGCGGCGGTCCGTTCGGCAGCGGCGGCGGCGAGCGCACGGCGAAGGCGTTTCAGGTGCCGTTTCTGGGCGCCGTGCCGATTGAACCGGCGGTGTGCGAGGGCGGCGATACGGGGCGTCCGGTGTCGCTGTTCGGCGAAACGCACGTGGGGGCGCCTCCGTTTTTCGCTCTCGCGCGCAAGGTGGTGGAAGAGGCAACGAACAAGGGCGCGCCGGCCATGCCGTCGATGGTGATCACCGACTAGCGTCCCAGGGCGGCCACTGCGCGAGGGCCGCCTTCATCTCGGCAAGTTTTTCCGGCGCGGCGGTGGCGCGGTTGATCTTCTCTTCGGGATCTTCCTTGAGATCCACCAGCCAGGTCTCGTCGAGTTGCTTTGTGCCGAGGCCTTCGTTCGGCTTCTCGATCAGTTTCCAGTTGCCGCGGCGGGCGGCGCGCTGCCCGGCGTAATCCCAATACAGAGTACGGTCCGGCGCGGGCTTGCCGTCGAGCAGGACGGATGACGCATCGACGCCGTCGACCCCGGCGGGCACGGCCCGTCCGGACCAGTTGAGCAGCGTGGGCATCAAGTCCATGGCCATCAAGGGCTGATCGATCACCTGTCCGGGACGGATGCGCCCGGGCCAGCGCATCCACGATGAGACGCGATGGCCGCCCTCGAACAGGCTTCCCTTGTAGGACCGATAGCGGCCGTTTGATCCGCCGCGATAGGGCCGTCCGCGATGGTCGGCGCGTGTTTCCCGCGTCGCCCCGTTGTCGCTTTGGAAGAACACGACGGTGTTGGTGAGGCCGCGCTGCTGGAGGTCTCCCGCGAGACTTCCGAGAACGTCATCGATTGCCGCGACCATCGCCAGGTGCACGCGCCGGTCACGGTCCATGGAGGCGGGGAAGCGGTCGAGATACTGCTGCGGAGCCATCATCGGGTAGTGCGGCGCGCCGAAGGCGAGATAGAGCAGGAAGGGCTGCGCGGTGGTCTGCCGCGAGAGGAAGCTTCTGGCCTCGCGGCCCAGGAGTTCCGTCTGGTAGACGGGCTGCTCAAAGACCTCGCGCTCATTGCGCCACATGTCGTGCATGATGGCGCTGTCGGATGTCATGGACGGCACGCCGAGCTGATAGTACGTGTGCGAGTAGAAGTCCGTCCATCCGGAATAGAAGCCGAAGAACTCGTCGAAGCCCTGCGCCATCGGGCGGCTGTGCGGGGCGGAGCCGAGGTGCCACTTGCCGATGGCGGCGGTGCGGTATCCGGCGGCCTTCAGTTCCGTCGCCAAGGTGCGCTGGCCGGCGCGCAGGCCCGGATGATCGAAGGTGGGCGGCGAGGGCAGAATCTGCGGCACGCCGCAGTGCTGCGGGTATTGTCCGGTGAGGATGGAGGCTCGCGACGGCGAGCAGACGGGCGAGTTGGAATGCCAATCGGTGAAGCGAATGCCGGATCCCGCCAGGCGGTCCATGTGAGGCGTGCGGGCGTCGGCCGCGCCGTTGGCGCCCAGGTCTCCGAAGCCCATGTCGTCGGCGACGACGACGATCATGTTGGGGCGAGCCTGTTGCGCGGCGGCGGGGGCGAAGCCACCGGCCAGGGCAGTGGAGAATTCGCGGCGGGTCATGCGCCGTTCAGCGTATCGCACGCTGCGCGATGCCGACCCGCCGGCGATTGCGGGTTATGCGGTTGCGGCGTTCACCACTTGCGCGGCCAGCACGACGCGCACCTTGCCTTCGTACTTCATGTTCGGCCGCTTCAGCGCGATGTCGACCGACTTCGTCGAGGCCGCCATGGCCGGTGTCAGATCGAATGTGACGGCACCGCTGCCGACGTCATCGCCTCCGAGCGTGCCCTTGTCGACCTCCGTCACGGCGATGCTGAATCGCTTTGACAGAGTGCCGCTGGCGATGGTGTAGGAC
>CAYNDS010000182.1:6267-8913 GCA_964395885.1 uncultured Solibacteraceae bacterium
CTTCTCGTCCGATCGGCTGCGCCGGTCCTTTGTTTTCGACCTTGGTCGAGCTTTGCAGCGACGGCCAGATCAAGTTGTTCTTGCCTTCCTGAACCTGAATGCGGAGCTCGAAGTCACCTTCGCCCACACCCTGTCCATCGATGACCTGAACGCTTTCCAGGTCCACACGTACCTTGCTCATTGCTGTACTCCTGATTGGTTTTGGTGGGGAGCGCACGCGCTCCCGAACAGATGGTGCGCGCCGAAACGAGAACGTTGCGGGCAACCGTTGTGAACTCTGTGTCCGATGGCTGACACTGAGAGCGTGCAGCGCGATAAGGCGAGTCTGAAGGAGAGTGTTCGCGAGGCGTACTCGCTGGCGGCGGAGGGCGGGGAAGGGCTGCCGTTTCCGGTGGGGGTGCAATTCGCCGAGAGTGTCGGCTATCCGGCGGAACGGCTGGCGGCAGCGGACAGGCGCACCGGCGAGGCGTTTGCGGGCGTGTCGGCTGTCGCGGTGGCGGCGCCGGTCGAGGCGGGACAAACCGTGCTGGATTTGGGCTGCGGGGCGGGGCTGGACAGTGCAATCGCGGTGGAAAAGGCCGGTGCGGGCGGGCGCGTGATCGGTGTCGACTTCAGCGCGGCGATGCTGCGGCGGGCGCGGCAGGGAGTGCCGGAAGCGGTTTTCGTGCAGGCTGATGCCGAGCGCCTGCCGCTGCGTGATGCGTCGGTGGACGTGGCGCTGGTGAATGGAATCTTCAATCTCAACCCGAATCGCGAAGCGCTGTTTCAGGAGTTGCGGCGCGTGGTGCGGCATTCGGGACGGGTCTTCGGCGCGGAGTTGGTTCTGGCGGAGGCCCTGCCGGAAGAGGCGCGGCGCGGGTCCGCCAATTGGTTTTCGTGAATCGCCGGCGCGAAGGATGCAGGTGCATTCCTGGAAGAGTTTCTCGCAGCCGGCTTTCGACGGGCGACGGTGTTGCGGACCTTTCGGAATGCGCGGACGCGGAATCCGAGTGTCCGCGCGGTGGAGTTTCTCGTTGAGGGCTGACCCGGCTAGCCTGAAGGGGTGACCGCAAAGCCGCTTGTTGTTCTGCTTGCCGTGTCGGCGGGCGCCGCCGAGTTGCACGTGATGACCCTGCGCGAGGCCGTGAACCTGGCGCTGAAACAGAGCCCGGATATCCTGCTGGCGCGATTTGACGAGGTGAAGGCGCAGCAGGCCGTGCGCGAGGCGCGCGACCCGTTTGTTCCGAAGGTGCTGGCGGGCAGCGGGCTGGCCTACTCCAACGGCTTTCCGCTCTCGATTGAGGGGTCGGCGCCTTCGGTCATCCGCGCCGATGCCGTCCAGACCATCTTCAACCGGCAGCGCAGCTGGGAAGTGGCCAAGGCGCGGGAGGACGCGCGTGGCGCCACCATCGGGTTTCAGGCCAAGCGCGAAGACGTGGTGCAGCGCGTCGCGAATGCGTTTCTGGATGCGGAGCGGGCGCAGCGCAATGCGCAGGCCGTGGGACGCAACACAGAGAGTCTGGAACGCGCGGCGGAAGTGATGCGCGCCCGTGTCGCCGAGGGCCGGGAACTGGAACTGGAGAACAAACGCTTCGCGGCCCGTCTGGCGCAAGCGCGGTACCGGGCGCAGGCGTTCCGGTCGGAGCAGTCGATGCAGGAGGCCACGCTGGCCTATCTGCTGGGCTATCCGGAAGGAGACCTGGTGCGTCCGGCGATGGAGGAGCGTGAGCCGATTCCGATTCCGGTCGACCTGGAGCAGGCCGAGTCCTGCGCCGTTGCCAGCAGCAATGAGTTGAAGCAGTTGCAATCGCGAATGCAGTCGGCCGGCTTGGAGGTGAAGGCGAATCAAGCCGCCCGTCTGCCGCGGATCGAACTGGTGGCGCAGTATGCGATGCTTGCCCGCTACAACAACTACGACGACTTTTTCCGACGCTTTCAGCGGCACAACGGGCAGTTGGGAATGTCGTTCCAGATTCCGCTGGTGGTGGGTGCGGCGGCGAAAGCACGGGCGGCGCAGGCGGAGTCCGAGGGCGCGCGGCTGCGGCTGGAGATGAACCACACCCGCAGCCGGATCAGTTTGGAAACGCGGCGCCTGATGCAGCAGCTTCGTGATGCCGAAAGCCTGCGGGAGGCGTCTCGCTTGGACTACGATGCGGCGCAGGCACAGGTTTCGGTGCTGGTGGCGCAGATGGACGAGGGGCGGGCCGGGGTACGGCAGGTCGAGGAGTCGCGGCTTCAGGAGAATGAGAAGTGGCTGGCGATGCTGGAGGCGCGGCACCAGGTGGAGAAGCTGCGGCTGGCAATCGCGAAGCAAACAGGGGACTTAATCGCCGCTCTACAGTAACCGCGCGGCGCTGCCGATAGATTCAGCAGTGTTTCGGAAAGTACTAGTACAAAGCAGGCGGTACCTCGGCAGAAGGTTTGATTGCCGGTGTCTGACACCGTATGATTCACTAGGTGTAGCTTCAAAATAGCCATGAACTCCCTCAAGTTGTCTCTACTTGCCGCTCTTGCCCTGTTCGCGGCGGCCTGCAACCGCGATCCGATGGTGGCTCGCCAGAAGTATTTGGATAGCGGCAATCGGTACTTCAACAATGGAAAGTTCAAAGAAGCGACGATCATGTACAAGCGGGCCCTGCAGCAGGACCTGCGGTTCGGCGAGGCTTA
>CAYNDS010000183.1:0-4438 GCA_964395885.1 uncultured Solibacteraceae bacterium
CGGCCTACTGTAAAGGGGAGTTCTCGCGAAGCACAGCCTTAACGAGATCCACCACCTGGCGGAATCCTTCAAGATCACTGGGCTTCACCAGATAGGCTCGGGCGCCAAGCGCGAGCAGCGCGTCGCGCTCTCGCTGGGCCGAAGATGAGGTGAAGACAACGACCGGGAAGTGCTTCAGTTGCCCGTTCGAGCTCCAATGCGACAGAAGAGAACGGCCATCCAATCGCGGGAGGTTGAGATCCAGCAACACCAGCGCAATCGGCTCGGCGGCCGACTGCAGTGTCTCCCGAGCCTCCACGCCGTCCTGCGCAACGATCAGGCAGCAGTCGATCTGATGAGCCTGCATGGCCTGCATCAGGAGATACACATCGGCGGGGTTGTCCTCGACGAGAAGAACTTTCTTCTTGCAGTTCTGATGATCTTGATCGGACTCGTTACAAGTGGTTGCTTTATCCGGAGCGGGTTCTAGTGCGGACAAGAACATGATTGCCTCAACTCCGACCACTCTGCACTTGGAATGCCATCGCGAGTGGATTGCGGGAGCGCCGATCGCATGAACGTGTTAAATGTCGCCTATCCGGGAGCGCCGGTCAGCTTTGATGTCGCGGGCGGTGCAGAGCAGGTTGTCGCTGAGTTGGACCGGGGGCTGCGCGCCGCGGGGCATGAGTCGGTGGTCGTTGCGAAGCGAGGCTCTTCTGTCATGGGGCAGTTGTTCGAGTTTCCCGATGATCCGCCAGGAGCGATGTCCGCAGTGGCCGAGGCAATCGCCCGCACGAAGCCGGACGTGGTTCATTATCACGGGATCGATTTTGCAAGCTACTTCGCGCCGGCGGCTGTTTCCGGCGTGACGCTTCACCTTCCGGTCGGCTGGTACTCCGCGCCGGACCTGCTTCGTCAGCAGCACCTGGTTTTTGTCTCGCAAAGTCAGCGCCGCACCGCCGCCGGGCTGCGCGGAGACGTCATCCCGAACGGCGTCGACCTGGAGCGGTTTCGACCGGGGGAGCGGGTGGAGGATTTTGCGCTGTGCCTGGGCCGGATCTGTCCGGAGAAGGGCTACCACCGCGCGATTGCAGCTGCCGCGGAGTCCGGGCGGACGCTGGTGTTGGCCGGCCAGGTCTACCCGTTCCCGGCACATGAGGACTACTTTGAGCAAGTAATTCGTCCCGCGTTTGGCGAAAAGGTTCACTTTGTGGGCCCGGTGGGACAAGTCCAGAAGATCTCTCTCCTGCAGCAGGCATTTTGTCTTCTCATTCCCAGCGAGGTGGAAGAGACCAGCTCTTTGGTGGCAATGGAAGCGTCGGCCTGCGGAACGCCCGTGATTGCCTTCCGAACGGGAGCGCTCCCCGAGATCGTGAACGAAGGGGTAACCGGGTTCCTTGTCGACGATGAGCAAGCGATGAGCAAGGCACTGCAGAGAGTTGAGTCCATCAACCGAAGGAAGTGCCGGGAGGAAGCAGTGAGGCGCTTCGATGTCAGGCGGACGGTGGCGCAATACCTGGATTGGTACGCATCCATACGAGGGCTGGGCTGAGGGATCGCCCGTGTGGGCGCGCTGAGGCCGCAGTGGGCACTCCGTTGCATCACGGCGATTGAGGAGGGGATGTTATGTGTGACTACTCCCTGCATGCTTTCGAAAATCGCCTTGCCGAACAAGGCGAAACCCTGGTAGCAACTCGCTTCCCGGGCGGTTCAATGGGCTTCGTGTCCGAGGGAACGGTTCGGACCTGGGACCCGGGGCAAGCGGCTTCTTCGCCGGTTGCGGTTTGCCTTCCTCCAGGAGCCAAGTTGTCTCTGGAGCGGATCCCCACTCGCCTACAAGAGGAGCTGGGTGTTCGCGAACATGAGGAAGTGACATTCACGCAGCTTAGCTGCCGATCCTGGGAGTACCGGGACGCCGTGCGCTTCGAGAACGGGAAGGAAGTACTGGTGCAGCGTCTTGCCGAAGGGCAAGTGGCTCGGGTGCTTCACCTCGGCGCCGACGTGCAGGAGGAGGAGAAGGCCGTTGAGAAGGCGCGGGAGCCTGAAACTCGCCGCTTCTCTTTCGCTGCCTTGCTGCATCAATTTGATTGAGCAACCGGTGGGACTGCCGCAGCACTCAGGCACCTGAGGTGATCTGCGCGCAGTCCCGAACCACCCGACGTTTTTCAGGCACAAAGGGAGCGACAGCACCGGACTTCCTGGGACGGAAGACCTTTCGCGATGCGTTTCTTCCTAAGCGATGGACTTGATCTTTGACCCGGTCAGCAGCACTTCCACCGCCACCGGGTGTGGCCGTGCGAGAGCTGCGGCGGGCGCCAGACGTTCCCGCGCCATGCCGACATGGACCGGAGCCTCCGTGCGAGCGTGAGGCTGCTCCCAGGGAACGGGAAACTCGCGCAGGCATGCCCGGCAGCGATACACGCCCCCCACCGGACGCATCAGCTCGTTATGGAAGAGCCGACACCACCATTCACCGATCTTACTCACACAGACCTCCTTTCAGGCCGTCAGTTTGTACGTTGCGCCGTCCCTAAGACGTCCGGCGTTGCTTTTAGCAGCTCACGGAAATACCATTCCTGCTTTTCGTAAATGCGGACCGTGTCGGAGAAGAGATCCGCACTGCCCGGGTCATCGGCTTCGTCGGAGGCGGCTACGGCATCGCGCGTTTCCGCGATGAGCTGAATGGTGGCCTGATCGGCTTCGTTCAGCATCTGACGAACGTTGTGCTGCTGGTGGGTGAAGGCGATCGTCGCTTCCCGGGAGATGTGGTCAAAGTGAACCGGGTCCTGCCCGATCATGCGAAGACGCTCCGCCATTTCGTCCATCGCCTTTTCGACTTCGGAGGCAAACTCGTCGAACATGAGGTGAAGGTCTCGAAACAGCGGCCCCGCTACGCGCCAGTGATATTGCTTGTAGTTCATGAAAAGGACGACAGCGTTCGCCAGGCCGCGTTGCAGCTGTTTCACAACCGGGTGATCAGCACTGTTCAGTGAGGTTACTTTTTCTAAGTTGGTGACATTCGTGGTCGACATTCCCGGTGAACGAAGCAACCGTAAGGCCACGTTTGTAGTTGTTAAGCGGGCAGTGGCGTCCGGCTTGCTTCAGTGCCGGATGTGCGGATCGCGATCTTCGGACTTTCGGTAAGGTCGGCATGGGGAAATGGCCACGCCACACTTTGGCGAGGGCTATTGAAGGCGCTCACGCGGTTGGGTCATGACTGGGAATTCTTCGAACAGGACCAGCCCTACTACCGTTCGGCGATGGACGGCCCGTTTGCCCGCGATCGTCGCGTAACTGTCTTTTCGGGCGAGGCGGACTTCACGGGGCGGGCGGCTCAGGCGCTGGCGCGCGCTGACGTTGCGATCGTCACTTCATACTTCCCCTTGCCTGGCGTGGCGGAGAAGCTGCTGCACGCGAACCTTCTCAAGGTCTTCTATGACCTGGACAGTCCGGTGACGCTGGCCGACGTTCGCCTCGGAAAAACGGTGCCGTACCTGACTTCGCGTTTGTATCGCGCCTACGATCTGGTGTTGAGCTATGCCGGTGGCGAGCGGTTTCTCCGGAGTCTCAGCGAAGAGTTGGGCGCCCGCCGAGTGGCCGCGCTGTATGGCTCAGTCGATCCGGACGTCCACCACCGCGTCGAGCCGGATGCCGGGTTCCAGGCGGCGCTGTCGTACATGGGAACCTTTGCCGCAGATCGTGAGCAGGGCGTCCGCAGGCTGCTTATCGACCCCGCCGGGCGGAAGCCTCGCGAGACTTTTCGTATTGCTGGCGCGCAGTATCCCGACGGTCCTGCCCTGCCCGGGAATGTCATCCTGTCGCCACATGTGCCGCCGGAGCGGCACTCGGCATGGTACTCGTCAGCGCGGTTTACGTTGAACGTGACGCGCAGCGCAATGCTGGAGTCCGGCTACTGCCCGTCAGCGCGGCTTTTCGAGGCGGCGGCGTGTGGCAGCGCCATGATCACGGACCGATGGCGAGGCTTATCCGCCTTCTTCGAGGAAGGGCGCGAGATTTTCGCGGCGGATTCCACCGATGACGTGTGCCGGTGCCTGGACCTGCCCGCCGACGAGGTTTCGTCCGTGGCAGCAGCCGCGCAGCGCCGCGTTCTGCGCGCCCACACTGCGTTGCATCGGGCGGTGGAGTTAGAACAGATGCTGAACGCCGCACGGGAAGATCGGTCCTCAACGGAGGGCGTCCTGTGTGGGGCATAATTCCGGCTGCTGGCCGCGGAAGCCGAATTCAACCGCTTGCCTTCTCCAAGGAGTTGCTTCCCGTCGGGAGCAGGATCGATGACGGCGTGGAGCGGCCACGGTCCGTCACCGAATATCTGCTGGACCGGTTGGTGGCCGCGGGCGCACAACGGCTCTGCTTTGTGATCTCGACCGACAAGAGCGACATTCTGGAGTTCTTCGGTGGCGGCTACCGCGGGGTTCCGATCGTGTACGTCGTCCAGGAT
>CAYNDS010000183.1:4448-8893 GCA_964395885.1 uncultured Solibacteraceae bacterium
TAGGGCTGTGCGACGCTCTTTTCCGTGCGGCGCCGTTGATCGCGCCGGGCGATGAGATTGCCATTGGCCTGCCCGACACGATCTGGTTTCCGGAGGACGCGCTGGCCGGACCGCTCCTGTCGCCGCTCGAGTTTCTTCTGTTCCCGGTCGACCGTCCGCACCTGTTCGATGCCGTCTTGTCCGATGACCGTGGCGCCGTGAGCCGGATTGAGGTGAAGTCCCCGAACGCTTCCACGCACTGGGTATGGGGAGCCTTTCGGCTGACGGGGAGTGCCTACCATGACCTTCGCCGCCTCTGGAGCAATCGCAACCGGCGAGACGAGTACTGGGGAAGCCTGGTGAACGCCTGGCTCGCATCGGGCGGCAAGGCAACCGCAGTGCGCACGGGGACTGCCTACGTGGACGTCGGCACACTGCACGGCTACCGGGAAGCGCTGCGCCTGTTGGAAGCCCGTACGGTCGATGATCCTCTTCGGCAAACTTGAGCGGACGACGTCGCTGCACGCTCTCTGGAACGCTTGCCGACAGGAGCGAGAGCCGTTGCGTCAGCTTCTGCTGTTTGGTGAGTTGGAGTGCGCCCTGTTGGACGCGGGCGTTGCTCCTGCGGAACTGCCGGCGCTGTCCCTCCGCATCGCCGACTCTTACTTGTCCGGGGCAGCGGCGGATTTCGGCCTGCCGCAGGTTCCGGATCAGGCGCTACGCGTCCGCACACCGGAGGGATTCGCATTCTATGGCGTGCATCCGGATGCGTATGATCGCGCCGCCGTCTCGTTCCTGCGGCAGCATCGCCCGCAGCGGTGTCACGTTGTCGGAATCCGAAGCATCGGCGCACCACTATCAGGGGTGGTGGCGGCGACACTTCGCAGAAGAGGAGTGGCCACCACACGGCAACTGGTGCGGCCAACGGGACACCCGCATGATCGCGTCCTGCGCGAGCCGGTTGTGCCGGCGCCAGTGGGAGCGCACTGCCTGATTGTCGATGAAGGTCCGGGACTGAGCGGGTCTTCCTTTGCCGCGGTGGCGGAAGCAGCAGAGCAGGCGGGCTATGTCCCGGACTGCATTCACTTGCTGCCGAGCTGGGATGCCTCCGCGAACCAACTCTGCAGCGAGCGTGGGCAAGCCGCGTGGCGCAAGTACTCGCGATCCGTGGCGGCGTGGACACTCGCATGGGCGCCGTCCATTCCACCGTCGGCGCACGACGTTTCGGCAGGCGCATGGCGAGGCGCAGTGGAGGGTACGGACGATCTCCTTCTCTTCCCCGCTCATGAACGGCGAAAGTTCATCTTTGACGGGCGCCTTGCCAAGTATGGTGGCATCGGGCACTGCGGAGATGCATCCGACCGGGTCGCGGAGCGAGCGGCGAGCCACGGCTTCAGTGCCGAGTTCCTGGGCCGCAAGGATGGCTTTCGACACTTTCGCTGGTACGGGGAGGCTGCCATCGCGGACCCGCCGGTGGAGACCGTTCTGCAGTACCTGCTCTTTCGCGCAACCCTCACGCGCGAAGCGGAACAGCCGATCGACCCTCTTCGCGAGATGGTCTCCACCAACTGCGCCTTGGCCGGACTGCCGGAGCCTGCGCTAGCCGAAAGCGCCTGGCGCGAATACGCGGCACAACAGCCCATCGCGGTCGATGGGCGGCTGCAGCGGCAGGAATGGCTGCGCGCGGGCGCACGCTGGTGGAAGGCCGATAGCTGTGACCATTTTTGCGATCACTACCTGCCCGGCGCGCAGCCGGTGGCGTGGGACGTGGCGGGCGCCGTGGTGGAACTCCGCCTCAGCCCGGATGTCGCCGGCGAGTTGCGCAGACGGCTCGCAGTCAGTGACGCCACGTTTGCGTGCGCCATGGCGGCTTACTGCGCGTTTCGCCTGGCGTGGGTGCACTATGCCGGACAGTCGTGTCCGGACGGCCCGGATTCCGCGGCGCTGCGCAATGCCAAGGGTCGTTACTCTTTTGAATTACTAAGCCACAAATAGAACGTTTGTACCTCGCTTGGCAGAATCGTCCTCAGCTTCCGTACCTTTGCTGTTCATTTGCACCGACTGCATGGTCTGTTTCGCAGCTACTTACCTTTGCTTTTGAGTGCCAACGCGCTTTGGCCTTGGGAGTGCATCGCACACTGCGGTCGAGAGCGGAGAGAGGCACTTGGTACGGAACATACTCATCACAGGCGGGGCGGGCTTTGTGGGTTCGCATGTCGCCGACGCATTACTTCGTAAAGGGTGTAACGTTCGAGTCCTGGATTCTCTTCTGCCGCAGGTGCATGGAGAGGGCCGGCAACGGCCTCTCTACCTGTCGCGTGAGGTCGAGCTGGTCATCGGCGACATACGCGACAGCAATGCCGTCCAGAAAGCGCTGCGCGGCATCGACGGTGTTTACCATTTTGCGGCCCGCGTCGGAGTGGGTCAGAGTATGTACGAGATCACCGAATATAACTCGGTAAATACTCTCGGAACCGCGGTTTTGTTGGAGGCTCTGGTCAGGTGCCCGGTAGAGCGCCTTGTTGTCGCCTCCAGCATGAGTGTCTACGGGGAGGGCTCATACCGGAAGGCGGGGGGCAAGCCGGGATGGCCTTCCCCAAGGACACTTGACCAACTGCGGCGCGGCGATTGGGAAGTCCGGGACATGGATGGGTCCGTGCTGGAACCTGTCCCGACGAGAGAAGAAAAGCCTGTCGCCTTGCAGAGCGTCTACGCGCTGACGAAGTTCGACCAGGAGCAGATGTGCCTGGCTGTCGCCGCCACTTATGGTTTTTCTGCAACGGCGCTTCGCTTCTTCAACATTTACGGCACGCGACAGTCCCTGTCGAACCCTTACACCGGTGTCCTGGCAATCTTCGCCTCACGCCTCTTGAACCGGCGCGCGCCCCTGATCAATGAAGACGGGGAGCAGAGACGCGACTTTGTCCATGTCAGCGACATCGCGCAGGCGTGTCTGCTGGCGCTGCAGTCCGATCGGGCAGTGGGGCAGGTGGTGAATGTTGGCTCCGGGCAGCCTGTCTCGATCCGCGAGGTGGCGGACGCGGCGCTCAAGGCACTTGGTGTTCAAGGCATCGAGCCGGTACTGACCGGAAAGTATCGCGCCGGAGACATCCGGCATTGTTATGCCGATATCTCGCGCGCGAAGGACTTACTTGGCTATCAGCCCGCGACAACCCTTTCAGACGGTCTGCAGGAACTCGCCGCTTGGTTGCAAGGACAGCAGGCGGTGGACCGCGTGGAAGAGTCGCGTGCCGCGCTGGCTACACGGGGTCTGATGCTATGAAGGATACGATCCAGCGCGCTCTGGTGACGGGCGGCGCAGGCTTTATCGGCTGCAATCTTGCGGACCGCCTGCTTTCTCGAGGTTGCACAGTGGTCATTCTCGACAATCTGGCGCGAGCCGGGTCAGACGAGAATCTGCGGTGGCTGGCTGAGCGACATGGCAGCCGTTTGGAGTTTGTCCAGGGCGACATTCGGGACAGGGCTTTGCTCCGGCAAGTGCTGAACGGCGTGAATGCCACGTTTCATCTGGCCGCGCAGGTGGCGGTCACACACAGCCTGGATGCGCCTTGGGAAGACTTCTCGATCAATGCTGTTGGCACTCTGGGATTGCTCGAAGAAATTCGTCAGAGCCGGCGGGATTGCGCTCTCTTCTTCACGTCGACAAACAAGGTCTACGGCGAACTGTCCGGGCTTTCGCTTCGGCGTGGCGCTACACGCTATGAGTCCACTGATTCAGTCGATGAAAGCTTCTCGCTGCAGGGACTCAGCCCGTACGGCTGCTCCAAGCTGGCGGCGGAGCAGTACGTTCTGGACTACGCACACAGTTACTCGCTACCGTTCACCGTGTTCCGCATGAGCTGTATCTATGGCCCGCGGCAGAACGGCACATCGGATCAGGGCTGGGTGTCGCACTTTCTGGCGCAGGCGATGACCGGTGAGCCAATCACGATCTTCGGTGATGGGCGGCAGGTGCGGGATCTGCTCTATGTCGAGGATCTGGTGAGCGCCTTTGAGCTGGGATGGCGCAAGCTGGATCGCGTTGCGGGCGAGGCGTTCAATCTCGGCGGAGGCATGGAGAACGCCACCAGCCTGCTGGAGCTTCTGGAACTCCTAGCCACGTATATCGACCGCCGCCCCATCGTGCGGTTCGCGGACTGGCGAGTGGGAGATCAGCGCTACTTCGTCACGAACTATCACAAGTTTCAGCGCGCCACCGGATGGCGGCCGCATTCGAATATCCCCGAGGGAATCGCGCTGCAGTATCACTCGATGACAGAGCTCGGGCGCTTGGCGCCGCTGGAGTATGCCTGATGCGGATCGCCCTGATCAATCCGGCATGGAGCTTTGCGAACTCCGTCTACTTCGGTTGTCCGGAGCCGCACCTTCCGCTGGAACTCGCCTACTCGCAGGCGCTTCTGCAGCAGCGAGGTCACGAGGCCGTGTTGCTGGACGCGCATCTGGAG
>CAYNDS010000184.1:0-8818 GCA_964395885.1 uncultured Solibacteraceae bacterium
GGGCTGTGCTGGTTGCAGCGGTCATCGCGTCGGCGGACTGCGGAGCGAAGGCTCCGGACATTTCGGAGGTTCCGACAACGTTGCGCTTCGCCTATAACCCGGCGTCGGACGACATCCAGATCTCACAGAAGCGGTATCGCGCGCTGGCTGACTATCTGACCAAGGCCATGGGCATGCCGGTGGAGTTGTCCGAAGCGGCAAGCTACAGCGCCATGATGGAGGCCCTGCGATCCGCGAAGGTGGACGCGGGCAGCATGGGACCGCTCAGCTACGTGATCGCGGCGCAGCATGGCGGGATTGAGCCGGTGGCCGTGCCGGGTCGCGCTGAGGGTCCGGGCAGCTACCAGAGTGCCATCTTTGTCCGCGCGGACTCGCCGGTAAAGACGGTGGAAGATCTGATGCGCGATGCGGGTCGGTATACGTTCAGCTTTGTCGATCCGGCTTCGACGTCCGGCCATCTCTTGCCGCGCGCCTACTTTGATTCCATCGGGTTTGATCCGGAGAAGGGGTTCCGGAAGGTCCACTTCGCCGGGGCACACGTGACGGCGCTCTACAACGTGCTGGGCGGGAAGGTGGATGCCGCCGCGTCCATGCCGCGGATGTTGCAGGCGCTGGCGGAGCGCGGTCAGTTGAAGGAAGGCGATCTGCGGATCCTGTGGCAGTCGCCCGACATTCCGCAGAACCCAATCGTCGTGCGGAGCGCGCTGCCGGACTCCTTCAAGAAGAAGGTCCAGAAGGCGTTTCTCGATCTGGCGGCCACCGAACCGCAGCTTGCGCAACAGATGCAGGTGGGCACGCCGTATCAGGACTTCCGCTACCACGCCGCATCGGACGCGTTGTACGAGGGATTGCGCAAGATGGCGCGAAACCTGAAGAACCTGCGGATGGTGGACTAATCATGCTGGAGCTGCGGAAACTCGTGAAGCGCGCCGCCGACGGGCGAGTTCTTCTTGACGAAGTTTCGCTTCAGGTCCAGCCGGGAGAGTTTGTCGGAGTTTTGGGGGCAAGCGGGGCGGGCAAGAGCCTGACGCTTCGCGCCATCGTGGGCCTGACGCGTTTGGACGGCGGTGAGGTCCGGATGGATGGCGAACGCATCGATGAAGCGAAGGGCGCGCGACTGCGTCAGGTGAGGCGGCAGATCGGCGTCATCTTTCAAGGCTTGCACCTGGTGAAGCGGCTGAGCGTCATCGAGAACGTGATGATCGGAAAGCTGGGGTCGATCTCCCCGCTGCGCAGCTGGCTGTATGGTTTCACCGACAGCGAGGCGCGGGAAGCGCTGGAAGCATTGGCTCGGGTGGAGATGGCGGATTTTGCCGGGCGCATTACCGGCACGCTGTCGGGCGGAGAGATGCAGCGCGTCGCAATTGCGCGGGCGATCTTTCAGAAGCCGCGTCTCTACCTGGCAGATGAACCCATTGCCAGTCTGGACCCGAAGAACGCCGAGGCCATCATGCGGCTGCTTCGCGGCTTGGCGCAGGAGTCTCCCGTACTCGGCGCATTTCATCAGCCGGAGATGACGGCGCGGTTCTGTTCTCGCGCGGTCGGTCTGCGCCGCGGGCGCGTGGTGTTTGAAGGAGCGGCCAGCGTAGGCCGGGCCGTTCTTGGCGAGATCTATGGCGCCGAGTGGGATTCGCTAGCGCCGGAACGGGAGCACGCCGCGCCGTGACGCCTGCGTATTCGGCCCGGCGGCGCCTCACGCACCGGCTGGCCATCGGCTTCACGGTAGGTGCTGTGCTGTTCTGGGCGGCGCAACGATGCGAGTTCACGATGGCCACGTGGGCGGGCGCGGTGAAGGGGTCCAGTTTCCTGACCAATCTCTTTCCGCCGTTGTGGTCCGCCGGCGATGAGATCGTGACCGCCGCGCTGGAGACCATTGTGCTGGCCGCCGCCGCCACGCTGCTGGGCGCGCTGCTGTGCGTGCCGGTGGCACTGGCGGCGTCTCGAAACCTGGCGCCCGGGTGGCTGCGGCTTCCCGTGCGTGTGTTGCTGGGCGTGGAGCGGGCTCTGCCGGAGATCCTTACGCTGCTGTTCTTCGTCGTCGCCTTCGGGCTGGGGCTGTTGGCCGGGATTCTCGCTCTGGCGTTTGCAAGCGTCGGGATGCTGGCGAAGCTTCTGGCCGACTCGATCGAGGAGATCGACCCGCGCGTGCGGGAAGGCTTGGACGCGACGGGCGCCACTCTTTGGCAGACGATCCGCTATGCCATCCTGCCGCAGATCTTCCCTGCCCTCATCGCCAGCGTGCTGTTCCGCTTTGACGTGAATATGCGCAGTTCCGTGATTCTGGGCGCGGTGGGCGCAGGCGGTATCGGCAAGGAGATCTTCCGGTCCATGGGCATGTTGCAGTACAACCGCGCCACGCTGGCCGTGATGGCATCCCTGCTGCTGGTGCTGGCGGCAGAGCGCGTTTCCGACGCACTGCGCAAACGCTGGCTGACGGAGACTGCGTGAGCTACGGACTGCCTTCGCAAAAGGCTCGGCGGCAATGGCTGGCCGCATCCTCGATCCTGCTGGCGTTGTCGCTTATGGTCGCCCTGCTGCGGCTGGACCCGCTGGAAGTCATCCGGCAGTTCTATTTCGTTCAGCGATTGGCCGGCGAGATGTGGCCGCCGAACCTTCAGCTCTGGCTGCGCCCCGGCTTGTTTGACAGCCTGCAGACCACCTTTGCAATGGCGGTGATGGGCACGGGCGGAGGCTGCCTGCTGGCGCTGGCTGCCGGTCTGTTGGGAGCCCGGAACACCTCACCACACCCTGCGGTTCGGGCTGCGGTGCGGACGGCTCTCGCACTGGAACGTGCCATCACCGCCTTCTTCATCCTGATGATCCTGCTGGTGGTGTTTGGATTGGGACCCATCGCCGGCACGCTGACGCTGATGTTGTCCACTGCCGGGCTGTTCGGCAAGATCTTCGCCGACTCGATTGAGCAGACGGATTCCGCCCCGATTGACGCGATCGCCGCGCTGGGGGCCAGCCGTCTCCAAGTGATCACGTTCGGAGTTCTGCCGCAGGTGCTGCCGTCGCTGGTTGCGAATTCGCTTTACGCCTTCGACGTGAACATGCGCACTGCGATCGCCCTTGGCGTCTTCGGCGCAGGGGGAATCGGCTTTGATGTCAGTGTCGCCAACAACATGCTCCGCTATCGCGACGTGCTTGGATACGCCATGCTCACGGTGCTTCTGCTGACGATCTCGGAGCGGGCCTCGGACTGGGTGCGGCGGCGGCTGCTGACGGAACAATAATGCGGACCATCTTCACTCACGCCACGCTGATCCTTCCGGATCGAACCTGCGACGGCTCGATCATTGTCGAAGGCGACCGGATCGCGGAGGTCCTGCCGGGGCGCCATTTCGCGGACGGCATCGATCTGCGATCGCAGTTTCTGTCGCCCGGTCTGATCGACATCCATACCGACTACTTGGAGCGGGAGCTCCATCCACGGCCGGAGTCCTCCTTCCCGCTCACCATGGCGTTCGAGATGATGGACCGGCGCGCGATCTCCTGCGGTGTCACGACGGTGTTCGGAGCGGCGCGGGTTTCAGAGGAAACCAGCGGGCCGCTGGGCACCTGGACCGGCAACGGCGTGCAACTGGCCGAAGCCTATCAGACACAGCGCGAGTCCGCTCTGGGGCGGCACTATGTGCACGTGCGATGGGACCCGGTCTTCCGCGACTGCGCTGAGGCGTTGGACGCACTGGACCGTATTCGCCCGGTGCTGGGCAATCTGGTGTTCAATGACTCCACACCAGGTGAACGGCAGTTCAAGAACACCTATCCGGAGCAGGTGCGGCGCATCGCTTTCCTGAAGAACATCTCGCTGGAACAGGCGGAAGCGCTGTTTGAGGAGCGCCGGCAGCGCGCCAGAGGGATCAATAACCGGGCGCTCGTGCAGCAGCGGTTTGGCGGAAAGCTTCCCCTGGGCAGCCACGACGACACGACTGTGGAGCATGTGCGGGAGGCGCATCACTATGGCGCCACGCTGGCCGAAATGCCGGTGACGCTGGAAGCCGCGCGCGAAGCCAAGCGCCTGGGCATGCAGGTCTGCATGGGTGCGCCCAACTACTTCCGCGGCGGGTCGCATTGCGGCAATCTCTCCTGCGCGGAGGCGATGGCGGAAGGACTGGTGGACCTGCTGTGCAGTGACTATCACTTCCCGTCGATGCTGGGCAGCGCAGCGCGGATGATCGAACGCGGCATCGCTCCGCATGAGGCGCTGCGCTTCATGACGGCGGAACCCGCGCGGCATCTGAACTGGCCGGACCAGGGTTCGATTGCGCCCGGAAGGATGGCGGACCTGATCGTCTTCTCCATCGAAGACGGCCACGCCCGCGTGAGTGAGGCGTGGGTGGGCCGACGGCGGCGGTTCGCCGTCCACTAAGCGGCAGTTGCCGCCAGGGTCGAGATCTTTTCGAAGAACTTCTTGATCATCATCTTCGACGTCGGTTCAATCAGGCGCGCGCCGACGGTGGCTAATGTCCCGCCCACTTCAACGTCGCCCTGGTAGTGCACCTCGGTCACGGACTCGCTGACCGGCTGGAGTTGCATCGCACCGGTGCCCTTCATGAACCCGATCTTTCCGTTGCCCTCGACGATCAACTGAAAGCTGACGGGAGGGTTGGGGTCCGCGATGCGCACCTTGCCTTCAAACTGGCCGGAGATCGCCGCCAGCACCATCTTCATGCGCATGGCGTATTCGCCGGGGCCAACCTCTTCCAGCTTCTCGCAGCCCGGCATGCACTGCACCAGCAGCGCCGGGTCTTGCAGGGCAGAATAGGCCTTCTCTGCCCCGACGGGCATCGTGTAGGATCCGGAAATCTTCATCGACCGTTAGAGAACCGCTTCCAGAGCGCGCTTGGTGTAGACGGTCGCCATGTGCTTGCGATAGTCGGCCGAGGCGTGGATGTCGGAGTTGGCATCGATGCCGTCCGCCACCAGCAGCGCCGCACCCGCCGCACTCTGGCCACCTTCGATCGCGGCTTCGACATTCTTTGCGCGATACGCCTTCGGGCCGAGTCCGGTGACGCCCACGCGGCATCGGGTGAGCTTTCCGCCACTCTTGGCGACGTGCACGGCAACGCCGACAATGGCGAAGCCGGAAGCGGGCTGATAGAACTTCACGTACTCGGAAGCGGAACCGGCCGGGTCCACCGGCACGGTGATCTCGGTCAGCAGTTCACCGGGCTCCAGCGCCGTAGTGAACGTGTCGACGAAGAACTCCTCGGCGGAGACCGTGCGAGTGCCGGAGGCGGAGCGCAGCGTGATCGTTGCTTCCAGAGCCAGAAGCGACGCGGGCCAATCCGCGGCGGGGTCCGCATGGGCAATCGAGCCGCCGATGGTGCCCATGTTGCGCACCTGGACATCGCCGATGTGCTTTGCCGCGCGGGGCAGAAGCGGACACTTCGCCGCCAGCACGCGCGACGATTCGATGTCGTAGTGAGTCGCCATGCCGCCGATGCGGATCACGTTGCCGTCTTCGCGAATGTAGCGCAGCTCACCCAGGCGGCCCAGGTCCACCAGATGCTCCGGAGTGGCCAGGCGCAGCTTCATCATGGGCACCAGGCTCATGCCGCCGGCCAGCGGTTTGCCGCCATCGCCGATCAGCCGCAACGCCTCATCGACGCTGGACGGGCGGGTGTATTCGAACTCCATGGGAATCATCGTTAGTTCACTCCGTTGGCAATGCGCCAGATCTTTTCTGGGGTGAGCGGCATGTCGAGGTGCTTGACACCGAGCGGCGCCAACGCATCGCAGACGCTATTCACGATCGCGGGTGAGGCACCGATCGTTCCGGCCTCTCCCACGCCCTTGACGCCCAGCGGGTTGACGGGCGAAGGCGTCACCGTGTGGCTGGATTCCACCCACGGCATCGCGGTCGATTTCGGCACCGCGTAGTCCATCAACTCGCCGGTCAGCAACTGGCCGTTATCGTCATAGACCGCCTGCTCCTGCATGGCTTGTCCGAGACCCTGCGCCACTCCGCCGTGCACCTGGCCGTCCACCAGAAGCGGGTTCAGGATGTTGCCGCAGTCATCGACAGCCACATAGCGCTTGATGTCAATGTGGCCGGTCTCTTTGTCGACTTCGGTAACCACAATGTGGGCGCCGAAGGGGAAGGCGAAGTTTGGCGGTTCCCAGAAGTAAGTTGCCGTCAGGCCGGGCGTGTCACCGGCAGGGATCTTGATGCCGCGATAGGCCGCGCCGGCGATCTCCGCCAGCGAGACACTCTTGCCGGACTCGGACGCCACGCACGCGCCGTCGACATAGGTGACGTCTTCGGACTTCAGCAGCAGCTTGGCGAACTTCACCGCCTTCTCTTTGATCTGCTGTAGCGCGTAGTAAAGCGCCGGGCCTCCGACCGCCGTGCCGCGGGAACCGAACGTGCCGATGCCGTAGGGGATCATCGACGTGTCGCCACGGCCGACGATCACGTCGTCAATCGAGACTCCACGCTCATCGGCGGCCAACTGCGCAAACGTCGTCTCCTCACCTTGTCCGTGATGACAGGACCCGGTGTAGACGGTGACCTTGCCGGTGGGGTCGACGCGCACCATCGCGCTTTCCCATCCGCCCGCCGGAGTGGCGGGGGACGGGCCGAACGCGCAAATCTCACCATAGGTGGACATGCCGATGCCCATCAAACGTCCCGCCTTGCGAGCCTGCTCCTGTTCCGCGCGAAGGTTCTTGTAATCGACGATGCCCAGCGCCTTTTCCAACGGCTTGGCATAGTCGCCGGAATCGTACTGCAGGCCGGTGGCGGTGTGGAACGGAAACTCCTCCGGCTGCGGGAAGTTCTTCAGCCGGATCTCGGCCGGATCCATCTTCAGTTCCGCCGCCAGCATGTCGACAATGCGCTCAATGCCGTGCGTGGCTTCCGGGCGGCCGGCGCCACGATAGGCATCCGTGGGCACGGTATTGGTGAACACGCCGACGATCTCGGCCTTGACGTTCTGGAACTTATACAGTCCCGGCAGCATGAGGACGCTCAGCGTTGGGATGGCGGGCGTCAGCAACTGGTGGTAGCTGCCCAGATCCTGAATGATTTTGACCTTCAGCCCGAGGATCTCGCCGTCTTTCTTCGCGGCGATCTCGTAGTAGTCGACGTGGCCGCGGCCGTGGATGGTGGTGGTGTAGTTCTCGCGGCGCGATTCGATCCACTTCACCGGCTTGCCCAGCTTGCGCGAGACAAAGCCCATCAGCGCCTCTTCGGCATAGACGTTGAGCTTGGACCCGAAGCCGCCGCCGACTTCCGGCGCGACGACGCGGAGCTTGTTCTCCGGCTGCCCGAGCATCAGCGCCACCAGTGTCCGCACCAGGTGCGGAATCTGCGTGGACGTATACAAAGTGAGCGCCTGATCACCAACGTTGTAATCCGCAACGACGCCGCGGCACTCCATCGCCGTCGGAATCAGGCGCTGCGAGGTGATGCGCTGCTTGATGATCACGTCGGCTTCGGCAAAGGCTTTGTCGACATCGCCGCCGTCCTGCTTATAGTTGAAGGCGACGTTATCGGGCCACTCCGGGTGAACGGCGGCGGCACCGGGGGTGAGCGCCTTCTCCGGATCAGCCACGGCGGGAAGCGGCTCGTACTCCACTTCCACCAGGTCAGCGGCATCCTTGGCGATGTACTTGTCGGTGGCGACGACCACGGCGACGGGATGCCCGACGAAATAGACGCGATCCTGGGCCAGGATGTAATGATGCGGCACGCGTAACCCCGGCAGGGACGCGCCGCAGGGCACCGGGCCAACATCCTTTACGTCGACGCCGGTGTAGACCGCCGCGACACCGGGACGCGCCAGAGCGGCCTTCGTGTCGATGCTCTTGATGCGCGCCGCGCCGTACGGGCTGCGCACGACGATGGCATGGTGCATGCCCGGCAGCTTGATGTCCTCGACATAGGTAGCGGTACCCGTAATGAGGCGCGGGTCCTCGCGGCGGCGGATGCGCTTGCCGACCAGTTTTTCCACTTTTGCGGTAGTTGTCGTCGCCATCGCCTTCCTCCTTACGCCGTCACCGCCGCGCGCGCCGCGGCAGCCGCCTTCGCGGCGTTCACGATGTGCTGGTAGCCCGTGCAGCGGCACAGATTACCCTCGATGCCGTCGCGAATCTCTTCTTCGGTGGGATTCGGATTGCGATCGAGCAGTTGCTTCACCGCCAGAATCATGCCCGGCGTGCAGAAGCCGCATTGCAGCCCGTGCTCATTCCAGAAGGCTTCCTGCACGGGGTCCAGCGCACCGGGCGTGCCGATGCCCTCCACCGTGGTGACCTCTCGCCCGTCAGCCTGCACGGCGAACAGAGCGCAGGACTTCACCGCCTGCCCGTCCAGCAGGACGGTGCAAGCGCCGCAAATCGACGTCTCGCAGCCGACGTGCGGGCCTGTGTAGCCGGCCACCTCGCGCAAATAGTGGATGAGGAGCAAACGCGGCTCGACTTCATCCTGACGGCTTTTGCCGTTCACTGTGAGTTGGATCTTCATGAGCGGACCTCTGCGGCTAGGAAGTATATCATCGAGGATATTCCGATGCTGCGCACCGTTCGTGCCACCCGTTATGTCACGCCGCTGCGCGAGGGCGGGTCACTTCCCGCACTGATTGAGGCGGACGACCTGGGGCTGTACGTGCTGAAGTTCCGCGGCGCGGGCCAAGGTCCGCTGGCTCTGGTTGCGGAAGTGATCGCGGGAGAATTGGCGAGGCGGGCGGGGTTGAACGTGCCGGAACTGGTGCTGGTGGACGTCAGTCCCGCGCTGGGCCGCAACGAGCCGGATGAAGAGATTCGCGACCTGCTCGGTGCAAGCGTGGGCTGGAATCTGGGCGTCGACTATCTG
>CAYNDS010000185.1:0-8795 GCA_964395885.1 uncultured Solibacteraceae bacterium
GCGTATAGCTTGCGGCGACCTCGGACGAGGTGGTAACGAAAGCCGATTGCGTTTGCGGTGCCGACTGCGCCGTCCCCGTGAAGAGAAGGAAGTCCGGAGAGAGCCGTGCACTCGGTTCGTCTGCGCTGTTGCTGACCACGCTCAGCGAGAAGCCTTGGCTTGCCGTCTGACCATGCGCATCGTTTACCCGGGCACTGAAGGCGAACACTCCGACGCTGGTCGGACTTCCAAACAGATTGCCCTCCGAGCTGAGGGTCAGACCGGGGGGCAATCCAGAGGCGGTCCACCGGTATGGTGGCGTTCCGCCGCGAGCACTCAAGCCGGCCAGGTACGCCACTGCACGAGTCGCCCTGGGCAGAACGGATGCGGTGTCAATCCGAAGCAGCATGCGAACCACGATCGTGAAACTTGCGGTCGTTGATACCGAGCGAGCATCGGTCAGCGTCACGCCGAACGTGAATGTCCCTGGTGTGGACGGTCTGCCGGTCAGCCGGCCCACCGCACTGAGGGAGACGCCCGGCGGAAGGGCACCGCTCGAGATTCGAAAGCGGTACGGGGCCACACCGCCGGCGGCACTCAGGGGAAAGTCGTAGGCCACGCCCACTGCTCCTACCGGCGGACTTCCCCCCAGTGACAGGCTGCCTCCGATGGCAAGGGCATAGGAGCGTTGCGCCGTCGCTCCGTTGGCGTCCGTGGAGCGCAGCGTGAACGCATAAGTACCTGCAGCCGTCGGGGTCCCACTCACATTTCGCCCGTCAAACCCCATACCGGGCGGCAGGCTGCCGGCTGCCAAGACCGGCAGTTGCGGGTTGGTGCCGCCGCTGACCGAAATCGCGGCCGAGTACGCAGTTCCCACAGCGCCCGCCGACAGCATCTGGGGCAAGATCGCCGGCGCGGCATTCACGGGAATTAGGACGCTGGCCGTCGCCGACCCGTTCACCGAGTCCCTGACCCGGACGTTTACCACCGCGCGGCTATTCGCCAACTCTCCGCCCGGCGTGCCGGAAATGACACCCGACGACGAGATTGTGAAGCCCGGAGTCGACTGCTGAGATTCCCAACGGTACGGCGGCGTCCCGCCCGTGGCCGACACACGGATGGAGTAAGGACTCCCCGCCGTGGCCGCGCTCGGCGATAGCGGGACGATCTGCAGAGCGGGCGTGGGAGGTGGCTGTGGGTTAGGAGGCCGCGGTGTCGGCTGCGATTGGGCCATCAGCAGCGCAGTAAGCAGGGAGACGATCGCGATCACGGCGCGCCCCCGACAGACGCCAACGCCTCCCGAGACTCCACGAAACCCGGCTCACGAGCAAGGATCGACTTCCACAGCTGGATCGCCTCCGGGCGAGTGCGGGATCGCTTGGAAAGCAAAAGTGCCAGATTGTGTTCCGCCGCCGTGAAGCCGTTGCGTTTCGCGACTGCAATCCGCAGCATCTCTTCCGCCTTGCGATCCTGGCCCAGTTCCATCCAGAGAGAACCCAACGCGTTGTATGGCTCGGCAAGCCGCGGATCGAGTTCCATTGCCAAACGGAAGTGGCGCTCGGCTTCAGCTGTGCGGTTTACCTTCGCGAGCAAGAGGCCGCGATTATAGGGCAGGTAAGCCGCTTTCCGGGAAAGGGGCATCGCTTCGCCATAAATCGCGATCGCCTTCTCTGTCTCCCCCATCTGATCGAGGGTGAGCGCGAGATTGTGACGCGGGTAGGCCCACTGTGGCGCCCGTGCGCTGGCATCCTCAAACGCCTGCCGCGCCAGTTCCAGACTGGCCCGCTCCAGGTGCGCCGTGCCGAGCGCGTTATAGATGAACGCTGCCTCATTGTCCAGCCGGAGTGCGGATTCCAACAGCCTCTGCGCAAGCCCATAGTCCTTACGCAGGATCGCCAGCCGGCCTTCGACGAACTGGAGACGCGCCGCCAGCGCGGGCGTTTCGCCACTCACTTGCATGGCGGCCGCCAGAGCACGCGCCGCCCGGTGGAACTCCGCTTCACCCACCGGATTCTGCTCACCCCGAAGATACGCGAGAAGCACCCGTTGGTTCTGCTCTTCCAGCGCCACCCGCAATCGATTCTCAGCGTGCAGGACCTCTCCGCGACTCAAGCGGCGTGATTGCTTCAGTTGGCGGAACGCGGTGAATGCGTTGCCGTCCTGGTCAGGATAGATCCGCCCGGCGGCTAAGGCCTCGTCGAAGTCCACGGGGAGCCGCAGAGCAATGGTTCGCACCGGCCGCGCGACATCGGACACGCTGCGAGTCGCGTCCTCCTTTTTGCCCGCAAGAGAAGGGTCGAACCGCCCCACTTCGACACCTGGTTGCGAAACATCCGCCAGCCGGACCGTCGCATCCATTGTTCCGGCCTCGCGCGGATGCTGCTTGTCGACGGTCGCCTCCGCCACGCGCGCCTGCGTGTAGTTCACCACCTCGTTGATGGTGACGAGGCCGTCGGAATCCGCGTCCGCCGCGCCATTCCAAGCGTCCAAAAGGAAGTAGGTAAATGCTCCATGGCCGCCTCCGTACTGGCGTCCCTCATAGGACACTTCGCCGGGGCGGCTTGCGGTGAACAGGAACAACTGTGAATCGACTTGCGCCAGCTCGTCCAGCGCGGCGGCAAAGCGCAGCTTGGATCTCTCCGGAATGGTGCCGATTGTGCCGGAGCGGCAGGCGTCGACAAAGGCAAGCACTCGCGCCGCTTTCGAGAGATCATCCCGCAAGAAACCCTGCAGCGCCGCCATCGGCACGGCTGTGGAAGTCAGGTCCTCCGGATCGGAATCGTAAGCGATGATGTAGGCGCCTTTTGAACGCCTCCGGGAACTCTCCACCACCGCTCCGTGCGTCGCGAGGTAGAAGATGACAGTGTCATTCGGCTCCGCGCGCTTGAGCAACGTTTCAAACGCGGTGCGAATGGCGGCCACGGTGGCTTGGCGGTTGGTTAGAACCATCAGCTGGTCATCCTGCAGGGAGCCGCCCCGCGGGCTTCTGAGAAACCGCTCGAACAAAAGCGCATCTTCGTGAGCAAACCGGAGTGAGCGTATCTGCGCGTTCTCGAACTCCGATACTCCGATCAGGAGAGCGAGCGTTCGTCCCGGCTTCGCCGCCGCCGCGGGCTTGCTGGCCCGGCGCTTGGCGTCAGCCTCGTCCAAAACGAACAACCGTTGCGTGCTCAGGTGCTTCGCGTCCGGGAAATCCCGGGCGATGGCCCGGTAGAGCGCCGCCGCCTGGCCCGGTTCTGCGTCGGCAAGGCGCTCCGCCGCCAAGACGCGGTCCATGAAAGGCCCCTCGCCCTTCAACGTCGAGTCACGATCGTCGAGTTCGGAGAGGGATCGCGTCAGGGCCGCACCGATACGCGCGTAGCCATCGCGAGGAACGGGCGGAATGCGGCAGTCAGCGGGAATCAGCAGGCGGGCAGCGGCTTCCAGATTCAGAGACGGCACGGCAGCGCAAGCCATCAGTTGGGGGGAACCGCCGGACAAGCGATCTCCGGAATAGAGCAGATCACCGGGGCGAGCCGCGAGCGGCAAAGAACTGTCGGAACGGATGAGGCGCGCTCCGCCGGGGTCGACGATCATGCCGATCGGGTAGACCACTTCCAAAGCGGCGCCCCTTGACGCGGCGGCGAGGACGGAAACGGCAATCCAAACGCGCATAGCGTGCAGCGGGTTTGGGGCGGCCCCGCGTGTGTACTATTCTAAACATCTTGATGGCGCGGTGGTGGAGGGGCGCGGTCTGTTTCTTTTGCGCCCTCGCGCTGGGCCAGACCACGCAGGGACTGCTTGCCGGAAGAATCCGCGATCTCCGCACAGCGGAACCGATCCCACAGGCGACAGTCCGGTATTGGAATCTCTCCTCAGGCTGGTCCGGCGAAACCGATTCCCGCGAAGGAAGATACGCAATTCTGCTCCTGCCCCCGGGAGAGTACCGGGTGCGGGTCACCGCGCCCGGCTACCAGGGGCAGGAACTAACCAACCTGCGTGTGGGCATTGCCGCCCGGCTTGACCTGGATTTCGCTCTCCGGAAACGCGGCGAACCCTGGACTTCGCCCCCCAAACTGAGCCCTGGGGCAGGCACCGTCGTTACCTTCTTCGGACCCGATGTGGATCAGGTTCGGCTCGGGCGTTATCGGCCCAATCCCGGACGCGCAGGGGCGTTGGAGGCGGCGCTGTCCAATGTTGTGCCGCGCGAACGAATGCTCGCCCTACCGCTCGCCGGGCGCGACGCCTACACTCTGCTGGTGGCGGAGGCCGGGGTGGCTGTCGATTCCGGCACCGCGCGAGGCCTCGGAGTCTCGGTGATGGGCCAGCGCCCCTCGTCTGCCCAATTCCTGCTGGACGGCATGGAGAACAACGACACGCTGGTCACCGGCCCCCTGAGCGGCGTGGCGCCGGAGGCGCTCGAAGAATATCGGCTGTCCACCAGCAGTTTCACGCCGGAGTTTGGACGGACTGCCGGCTTCGTGGCCAATGCCGAAGTACGCCGCGGGGGAACGTCATGGCACGGCCTGTCTTACCTGTATGCCCGTGACGAGATCTTCGACGCGAACCCGTTCAACCGAAACCGGCTGGGTCTGCCGCGCAGCCCATTCTCGGAGTGGCAGGGCGGCGGACAACTCGGAGGTCCACTGCGCAAGGACCGGCTATCTGCCTCGCTCGCCTTCGAAACTCTACACACGAGAGGATTCGCCGACCCGCAGAGCTACACGCTTCCCAGCAGCAGTTTTCCACGCTTCACCAGCCCGGCCAGTCTGGCACGCCAGTTGTTCGAAAGGTTCCCGGCAGTGACAAAGCCGGATTCGACCGCGCCGCTGGGCACAGCCGTACTCAGCCCGCCTGCGGCGCAAGACCGGCAACTCGGTTTGCTCCGAGTCGACTGGCGCAGCGAGAAGATCCGTGTGATGCTCCGCTATGCGGCCAACGCGTATTGGAACCCGAAGTTCATCTGGACGCCGTACCCTGACTTTGTGTCGGGTCTCGCTCGGGGCTCGCATGCGGTTGCTCTGCGGACCGAGCAAACGCTGGGTGCCGCCCGCGTCAACGAATTTCGCACCTCGGTGCAGCGTCAGGCGTTAGATTGGGCCCGCGCCCGTCCTGATGTGCCGACGCTGGCGGACCTGGGAACGGGCGCTGCACTTCCGGGCAGCCCGGCGTTCTACGGATTCGACAATCGCGCCACCTCCTGGGAGTTTGGCGATAACTTCTCACTTGCCACCGGCTCGCATATCGCGAAATTTGGGGGAAGTTGGTATTCCCGGGCTCCTGGCGGCGCTTTATCTGCCGGCCGCGACGGCCTGGTAGCGTTTGCGGATGTGCTCGACTTCACGCTGGATGCACCATCGCAGTACGTTGTCGCGCTCGACCGCAGCAGCAGCGAATACCGCTCGCCAGATTACGAACGTCGGTGGCGGCTGAATCAAGCAGCGTTCTTCGCGCAGGACACCTGGCGCGTCAACGATCAGTGGGTGCTGAATTTCGGGCTGCGGTATGACAGCTTCGGCGCGCCCAAAGACCGGCGAACAGCGACGCTGCTGTGGCAACCGGACCGGCAAGGTTGGCAACCCCGTTTCGGAGTGAGCTTTGCACCCCGCCCCGGACGCCCGCTTCTGGTCCGCGGCGCTTGGGGTCTGTTTCGCGACAACCTGTTCGACAACCTTTGGCAGAATGTCCGGAACAACGGGTGGCTCCTGGCGTCGTTTCCACTCGATGCGAACCGATCCCGCGACTATCTGCAACCTGTCCCAGCGCAGTTGTCGTCTCTGGCCGGTCAACCGTTTCTGAGCGGATTTCCCCGCCCGACGCGCCTGGACGCCCGGTTGCGGAACGGAGTTGTCCAGCAGATGTTTATTGGCCTGCAATGGAGCCCCGTGGCGACGCTCACCTTGGAAGCGAATGGAATGGCGACACTCGGACGGGACTTGGTCACCACCGACTGGGTCGGACGCGAAGCACCCCTCGCTTCGCAGTCAACACTGCGGTCGAGCTTAGGCCGCTCTCAGTACACCGGGTTGGCCGTCCTCACGCGCTGGCGACACCGGCTGGGTTACGTCGAAGGATCGTACACGTGGTCGCGGGCCATCGACATCCAAAGCGAGCCCTTGGCTGGCGACTTCTTCGACTTGAGCTTCGTCCGGGCGACGCAGACCTCCACCTCCCGGCAGGTCGCGCAATTTGATCGTGAAGGGCACTGGCGCGCCGAACGCGGCAATGCAGACTTCGACCAGCGGCACAACTTCGTTCTTTCGTCGACTTGGACGTGGAAAGGATTCCGCTTCTCCACCCTCAGCGCGGTGCGCAGCGGATTTCCTTACAGCGTGTTCGCGGGAGGGCGGCGAGCGGTCCTCCGCCGTGCGGATGTTCTCACGCAGCGCGATGTACCGGGGGGAAGGCTTCTGTTGGACCGCTCCGGGTTTCGAGCCGCCGACCCGAACGAGACCGTGAACCAGGGACGCAATAGTTTCCGGGCTCCTTCGTTGTTCAACATGGATGCCTCCGTTGGGCGAGACTTCGCTCTCTCGGAGCGGCTTCGGCTCACGGTGCGTGCTGACATCTACAACGTCACCAACCAGGCCAATCTCAGCCTGCCGGAGACTCAACTCAGCTCACCGCAGTTCGGCATTGCCACCTACGGGTATCGCGGGAGAGCGAGCGGCTTCCCTGCCGCCGTGCCGTTTAGGGAGACCCCGCGGCAGATTCAACTCCTTCTTCGCCTGGAATTCTAAACACTCGACAATTGTCCTTGCCCCGGCATGCCTGGTGTGGCTACGATGACCCGGACGCCGGTCTCGCAGTTACCCCGCGTTTGCTGTTTCACGTTTGACAAGAGGCTGTAACAGGGAGCTTATGGTCGCAACTGCCGTTCTTTTATTGCTGATGGCGCAAACGGGTACTCAACCAGTGCGCGCCGTGACGGACCCCGGCGTGGTCACCACGCGCCAATCCATCACGCCCGCCGGTGTGAGTTCGATCTTTCAGGGACGGGTCTACGGAGCCGCATGGAGTGACACCAGCGACGTGCTGTGGGTCGCCCACGCTGATCATCTACTGGCTCTCGATTGGGCGAAGAACCGGACCCTGTCCGCCGCGAAGCTGGCGGGACTGCCAGGGCCAAACGCGATCGCCTTTGATCGCGTTCGCAAGCAGCCGCTCATCGCAGTGTCCGCCCGCGAGGGAGACCAGGGCGCCCGCGCCCGCATCTTCGCCGGCGCGGCTACAATCTCTCCGCTTGGCCCGAGTCTGGGCCGGTTTCAGCCGGGTGGCCTCTCGGTTGGCGGCGCGAAGAACGCCTCCGGTCGACGTGTGATTGTCCAGCCGCTGCTCTGGGAGAACAAGGTGGCGGTTCTGGACGCGGAGTCCGGTGAAGTCCTGCAGTCCATCGACACGCAGACCGCTCCATGGGCCGCGGTTGTCAGCTCCGATAGTGCGACGGCATTCGTCGCCAACCTCGGCGGAAGACCCCCGAAGGAAGGCGAGGCGTTCGCCAGCCCCATGCTGAAACCCGCTGAGCGCATTCCGGTGGACGCGCGAGGAGTCGCATCCACCGGAACCGTCAGCCGCATCAACATCGCCTCCGGTGCGACCGTCGCCACAATCCCTGTGGGTCTTCATCCGGCATCGCTGGTCTGGGACGAGAAGCAGGCTCGGCTCTACGTTGCGAATGCAAACTCGGACACCATCACTGTGATCGATACCCGGACAAATGCGCCTCTTCGCACGATCGCGCTGCAGCCCTTCTCCGAGAAGGTGCGCGGGATCAGTCCCACTTCTCTGTCGATCACTGCCGACGGACAGAGGCTCTTTGCAGCCTGCGCCGGCATCAATGCTGTGATCGAGATCAACACGGCAACCTCTGCCATGGAGGGCCTGATCCCCACAGGCTGGTTTCCGAACCATGTCGCCGTCAGCCCGGACGGCAAGCACTTGGCCGTGACGACGCTGCTCGGACCCGGCTCGGGTTGGCGGGAGGCTCCATCCAAGCGCTACGTGCACTCCTATCGGGGGTCGGTCAGCGTGCTGCCGATCCCGGACAGGGCGCAGTTGGCGAGCTATTCGACAGCGGTAGCAGAGAACAATCGCCTCCGGCTTTCCGGCTCAGCACCCGCCGTGCCAAATCGCGCCGCAGCGAAGCGTCCGGTCGCCATCCCAGAGCGCTCCGGCGAGCCTTCGCTCATTGAACACGTGGTTCTGATCATCAAGGAAAACCGCACCTACGACCAGGTGCTGGGGGACTTGCCCCAAGGCAATGGTGACCCCAGTCTCGTGATGTTCGGTCGAGAGGTCACGCCCAACCAGCATCGGCTTGCTGAGCAGTTCGTTCTCCTCGACAACCTGTACGCAACCGGAGGCAACAGCGCGGATGGGCATCAGTGGCTGACACAGGGAAACGAGACTGCCTACTGCCTTTGGCCGGGTTACCAGGGGCGCAGCTACCCGTTTGATGGCACCGATCCGCTGGCGTACTCGGCGGGCGGATTCCTCTGGGACTACGCGCTGGCGAGAGGCAGGACAGTCCGTGTCTACGGAGAGTATGCGGGCCGGATGGCCGAGCCGGTCAATCGCCAACGGACAGACTTACTGGACCGCTGGAAGCGCGGCGACGACTTCACGCGAGAGTGGTCCATCCGCGCACCGATTGAGCCAATGAATAGGTTTTTGGCTGCGAACTATCCTGCCTACTCCAACTCGATTCCGGACGTCGTGCGATCGCAGATCTTCCTGGCCGACTTGAAGAGGTTCGAAGCGGAAGGCAAGCTCCCGAACCTGATCCTGCTTCAGTTGCCGTCCGACCACACGTTTGGCACGACACCCGGAGTGTCCAC
>CAYNDS010000186.1:0-8752 GCA_964395885.1 uncultured Solibacteraceae bacterium
ATTGAGGGTCTCTCGCCGGCGATCTCGATTGAGCAGAAGACCACCTCCCGCTCACCCCGTTCCACCGTCGGCACCATTACCGAGATCTACGATTATCTCCGTCTGCTCTATTCCTCGATAGGGGTACCGCACTGTCCTAACTGCGGAACGATGATCGCCCGGCAATCGACGCGGCAGATCCTGGAACAGATTCTCGCCTCCGACCAGGATCAGCGTGTCATGATCATGGCGCCCGTCGTTCGCGGACGCAAGGGCGAGTACAAGAAAGAACTGGAGAAGTTTGCCCGGCAGGGCTTTGTCAGAGCGCGCATCGACGGCGAACTGCGGGGACTGGAAGAGGAGATTCAACTCGACAAGCGCCGCAACCATACGATCGAGGTTGTCGTGGACCGGTTGGTGATCAAGCCTGGTGTGGAGGCGCGGCTGGAAGCATCGCTGGAGACCGCCGCGAAACTGGCCGACGGCGCGATCGTTGTCTCGGTTGTGAGTCGCGAAACGGACAATGAGCGGCTCTACTCGCAGAAGCAAGCATGCCCGAACTGTGGAACCAGCGTGCCCGTCATTGAGCCTCGGTCATTCTCGTTCAACAGTCCCTACGGCGCGTGCGAGACTTGCCATGGCTTGGGTAGCCGCTGGTCATTCGATCCCGACAAGGTGATCGCCGACGCTTCGCGCCCTTTGCTGGATGGTGGTCTCGGGCCGGGGGCGAACTCAAACGTCATGGGGCAGCGAGTCCTTGACGCCGCGTTCCGCTTCAGCATCGACATCGCGCAGCCGTTTCAATTCATGCCGCAACCGCAGCAAGAGATTCTGCTGCATGGCAAAGGAAGCTATCCCGGCATCCTTGGAACTCTGCAGGAGAGCTATGACAACTCCACCACCGGCTATCGGGAGTGGCTGTCAGAGTTCATGTCGGCAACCACCTGCGTCTCGTGTGGTGGCAAACGGCTTCAGCCGGCATCGCTTGCGGTGAAGCTTCGCGGCGTCAACATCGCGGATTTCACGGCCATGGCCGTTTCCCGCGCACTCTCGACAGCAAAGGCCTGGACACTGACCTCGCGGGAAGCTCAGGTGGCTGGCCGCGTGCTCGAGGAAGTCACCAACCGGCTGGAATTCCTCTGTGCTGTCGGCCTGCAGTATCTCAGCCTCGACCGCTCCGCCCAGACGCTGTCCGGCGGAGAGGCGCAGCGCATCCGCCTCGCGACGCAGATCGGATCGAAGCTGCGTGGCGTGCTTTACGTTCTCGATGAGCCTTCCATTGGTCTGCACCCTCGCGACAATGACCGGCTTCTGGAAACCTTGACGCGCCTGCGCGACCTTGGCAACACCGTCCTGGTCGTTGAGCACGATGCTGACACCATTGAGCGCGCGGACTACGTCGTGGACCTCGGACCCGGCGCGGGACGGTTGGGCGGTGATGTGGTCGCACACGGAACACCGGCCGAGATTCGAGCCAACACGCAGTCGCTCACCGGCCGCTATCTGTCCGGCGAAACGGTGATTCCGGTGCCGAAGTTCCGTAGAGCCGGGAACGGAAACCGCCTCATCGTGAAGGACGCGACGGAGCACAACCTAAAGCACGTCACAGCGGAGTTTCCGCTTGGCATGATGATTGCCGTCACCGGCGTCTCCGGCTCTGGAAAGTCCACACTCGTGAATGACATTCTCTATCGCGCTTTGGCGAAGGAGATTTACGGAGCGAAGACGGAACCAGGGGCGCACGCCGAGATCCTTGGCTTGGAGCACATCGACAAGGTCATCGAAATCGACCAATCCCCGATTGGACGAACGCCGCGATCCAATCCCGCCACTTACACCGGAGTCTTCACCCCGATTCGAGAACTCTACGCCATGCTGCCGGAGTCCCGAGAGCGCGGCTATAAGGCCGGACGGTTCAGCTTCAACGTCAAAGGTGGGCGGTGCGAGGCCTGCCAAGGCGATGGCCTAAAGGCCATCGAAATGAACTTCCTGCCCGACGTCTATGTCACGTGCGATGTCTGCCGCGGGCGTCGCTACAATCGCGAAACCTTGGAGGTGAAGTACAAGAACCTCTCAATTGCCGACCTTCTCGAAAGCACTGTGGAGGATGCGGCGGAGATGCTCAAGAACGTTCCGATGATCTACCCCAAGCTGGCGACCCTGGCCGACGTCGGGCTCGGATACCTTCATCTGGGCCAATCGTCCACCACCCTTTCCGGCGGGGAAGCGCAGCGGATCAAGCTCGCAAGGGAGCTTTCGCGCCGCCAGACCGGCCGCACGTTCTACATCCTGGATGAGCCAACCACCGGACTTCACTTCGATGACGTGCGAAAGCTGATGGATGTGCTGCAGAAGCTGGTGGATCTGGGCAATACGGTTCTGGTGATCGAACATCAGCTCGACGTGGTGAAATGTGCCGACTGGGTCATCGATCTCGGCCCGGAAGGTGGAGAGGGCGGCGGGCAGATCATCGCCTGCGGCACCCCGGAACAGATACTGAAGAGCCGCAAAAGCCATACCGCGCGCGCTCTGGAAAAGATCATGCGATGAGCAAGTACCAGCACAAGCCGCTCGGCTTTCAGGGGATGAACACCGTGTCGTTGTTCGCTCGCGGCGGCAAGGTGCGCCTGGAGCACTTCGGGACGCCCACAGCACCGGGCGCCTCTGTCGCGAAGCTGATTGAGAGTCTTCCGAAGATCCTTGCCGCGGATTCGCTGCGTGCTGTGATCGAGGCGGTCTTCACAGCGAGAGAGAAGCGCCGTGGACTGCTTTGGGGGCTCGGCGGACACGTCATCAAATGCGGCCTGGCGCCCGTTCTGATTGACCTGATGCGGCGAGGCTACATTACCGGCTTTGTCATGAATGGTGCGGCTTCCATCCACGACTTCGAGATCGCGCTCGCCGGCCACACCAGCGAGGATGTCGAAAGCGTTCTGCCGGACGGTAAGTTTGGTTCGGCCGAGGAGACCGGTCAGGAAATGAATGAGGCCATCGTTGCCGGTTCCAGCGATGGCATCGGCATGGGTGAGGCACTCGGCAGGGCGTTGGATCAACGGGGTCAACTGGCAGGCGGCGAAGCCAGTCTGCTCCTTTCGGCGTATCGCGCGGGCGTTCCGGTTACCGTGCACGTCGCGGTTGGCACCGATACCCCTCACACCTTTCCCCATGCCGACGGCGCAGCCATCGGCACTGCCACACACACGGACTTTCGCCTGCTCTGCTCCTTGGTGCGGGATCTTCACCAGGGCGGCGCCTACCTGAACGTGGGTTCCGCCGTAGTGCTGCCGGAGGTGTTCTTAAAGGCTGTGAGCGTTGTCCGCAACCTTGGCTATCCACTTCGCGAGTTTACGACCGCCAACTTTGACTTTTTGCAGCACTACCGGCCGAACGCCAACGTCGTGAATCGTCCGCACTCCAATGCGGGCGGCCGCGGGTACTCCATCACCGGCCACCATGAGATTCTCATCCCGCTGCTGGCGGCGGCCCTGGTGGAGCGCGGCTGAGCGGCATGTCCGGCCGCGCGGTACCGCAGTGGACCTACGGCGACGCCGTCTTCCTTGCGATTCTGTACCTGCCGGCCACCGCGATACCGATGCTTGCTCTTCGGGGACGAGTCTTCGGCGCGGAGGGTGGGGCACTTGTTGGACAGCTTGTCGGCTATGCCCTGTGGTTCAGCGTCATGGCGTTGATTCTTCGCTGGAAGCATGGCGTGGCGTTCTGGAAGGCCATGGCTTTTCGCCGCAGCCTGACCGTGCCGTCGATTGCTCTCGGCATCGCTCTCGTCCTCGCGGCGGGCTTAGCGGCCCGCTTACTGCACCTTCCGGAAATTGATTCACCACTGCGGAAGCTTGTGGAGAGCCCCCGGCTACTCCCATTGACGATCTTCGCGGTCTGCGTCGCCGGCCCGTTGGCGGAGGAGTTGGCCTTCCGCGGATTCCTGCAGCCGCTGTTGGTCCGGGACTTGGGCCGTGCGGCGGGTGTCGTTCTCACGGCCATCCCTTTCGGCGTGCTTCACGCTCCCCAACTGCAGAACTCCTGGCGCAACGTGCTGCTCATCATTGCTGTGGGCATCGTCTTCGGCACTCTGCGGGAGCGAAGCGGCTCTACGCTGGCTTCCTCCATCGCCCACGCCACGTACAACACAATGCTTCTCGCAGCCTACCTGCTCGGCAAGCGACACTAGAGAATTCGTCACCATGGTGGAAACCGTTCAATGGACCGATGCGGGCGTGATCATGATCGATCAGACACGCCTGCCTAAGGAAGAGATCTACGTCACCTGCCGGACGTATCAGGAGGTCGTAACCGCGATCAAGGACATGATCGTTCGCGGAGCACCGGCCATCGGTGTGGCCGCTGCGATGGGTGTCGCGCGCGGCGCTCTCGACGCCTCGGACCTTGCAGCTGAGTTCCCCGTCATTTGCGACACGCTCGCGCGGACCCGGCCCACGGCAGTGAACCTGTTCTGGGCGATCGAACGCATGAAGCGCCGCTATGCCGAGCTTGCCGGGCAACCGGACCACGCTATTCGCCACGCACTCGCGACGGAAGCGCAGTTGATCTACCGCGAGGATATCGAGATCAATAAGTCCATCGGCCGTCACGGCGCTGAACTGGTTCCCGACGGAAAGACCGTCCTGACTCACTGCAATGCCGGCGCGCTGGCGACAGCTGGCTACGGCACGGCCCTTGGCGTAATTCGCGCGGCC
Source organism: uncultured Solibacteraceae bacterium (assembly GCA_964395885.1). Taxonomy (GTDB): domain Bacteria; phylum Acidobacteriota; class Terriglobia; order Bryobacterales; family Bryobacteraceae; genus JAPKYZ01. Next base: position 4,689 of record CAYNDS010000186.1, read on the forward strand.
GTGGCCGCCGGCAAGAACATCGATGTCTTCGCCGATGAGACCCGCCCGTTCCTGCAGGGCGCACGCTTGACCGCGTGGGAGTTGCAGCGCGACAGCATTCCCACCACCCTGATCACCGACAACATGGCCGGCTGGTTCCTCTCGCAAGGTCGCATCGGCTGCGTCGTCGTCGGTGCGGACCGCATCGCCGCCAATGGCGACGTCGCCAACAAGATCGGCACTTACTCCGTTGCCGTGCTCGCTAAAGAGAACAACGTTCCCTTCTACGTCGCCGCGCCGATCTCGACACTCGATCTCAGCATCCCGTCCGGCCGCGAGATTCCAATCGAAGAGCGCCCGGCGGCGGAGGTCACCGACATGTACACGCCGGGTGTTGCCCCCGAGGGGATTGGGGTGCGAAATCCCGCGTTTGATGTCACGCCTGCCCGCTACGTGACGGCTATCATCACAGAGCGCGGTGTGGCTCGCGCGCCCTACGAAAAATCGTTGGCTGCCCTGGCGAAGTGATTCACTGGGCCATTGCCATGGCCCAGGCTAGGATTCGTCCGGATCGCTTCCGTGATCCACTGCTTCGCGATTCGGACGGCGGGCTCCAGCGCTTCCCCGCGGGCAAGCAAAGCCGTGATCGCCGCTGAATAACTGCAACCGGTGCCGTGGGTGTGCGCCGTCGCCACCCGCGCCGCCGTGAACTCAACAAATCTTCCGCCAACGTAGAGCAAGTCCATCGCGGGACCATCCCCGTGGCCGCCCTTGATCAGTACTGCCTTCGCTCCCATGTCCGCGATGGCGCGGGCGGCGTCCTCGCGATTCGTCTCCCGCCCGATCAGCGCCCATGTCTCGGGAAGGTTCGGCGTCACCAGCGCCGCCTTGGGCAGCAGCTTCGTTCGCAGTGCCACGCGCGCCTCCTCCGCCATCAGCGGAGCACCGTGCTTGGAGATCATCACCGGATCGACCACCAGATGGGGCAGGTCGAAGGACGCGACGGCACCGATGATCTCTGCCGTTCCAAGTGCCCCGGTCTTCACCGCTCCTGGAGCGATGTCGTCCACCACCGCGCGGATCTGAGCCGCGACAAAGCCCGGCTCCAGCGTCTGTACCTGGCTCACGGAGCGCGTGTTCTGCACGGTCAGCAACGTCACCGCCGCCTCGCCATAGACCCGGAACTGATGGAATGTTTTGAGGTCCGCTTGGATGCCTGCACCGCCGGAGGGGTCCGATCCGGCGATGGTCAGCGCGACAGGAGTCAGCACTCCTCCAGTTTCGTGCTTTTCGTCTCCGGCAACAGGAAGATCAGTGCCGCTGCCAGGACGAAGAAAATGCTCGCCAGCCCCAGAGCTGCTCCCAGTCCGTAGCGGTCCGCCGCCGCGCCAACGGCAAACGGGGCCAGGGCGCTCATCCCGCGCCCGAAGTTATAAACGAAGCCCTGTCCGGCGCCACGCAACCGAGTCGGATACAACTCCGCCAGCATCACGCCGAACACGCCAAAGAACCCCGAGCCGAAAACCCCGATCAGCGGCCCCAGCACCAACAGAATCGTGGACGCATGCTCACCGCCCCACATCGGCAATGTGCCGTAGATGGGCGTCAGAAGTCCGGCGATCGTCGAATAAATCGCGAACGCCGGGCGTCGCCCCAACTTGTCGGCCAGCCATCCGAAGTTGTTGTAGCCCAGGAATGCGCCACCCTGAATGGCGAACACCCAGCCGCTGGTCTTCAAGATGTCGAACCCTGCTCCCCCGGCCGACTTCGGCGCGCCCAGAAAGCCGGGAAGCCAGGTGAAGAGCCCCCAGTAGGCCAGCAACGCCGATGTCGCCGTCGCCGTTGCCACCAGCGTCCTGCGTCCCAGCGCTCCTGCAAATACCTCGCGCAGGGATCCGGCTTGCTCGCGCCGCGCCAGAAACACCGCAGGCTCCTCCACCTTGGCCCGAATCCAAAACGTCAGCAGTGCCGGCAAAACGCCCACCAGAAACATCACTCGCCATCCGTAAGCCGGCAGGACCGTCGCCGCCACGCCCGCGGCGGCCATGTAGCCGATCGCCCACGCGGATTGCATGAACGAGACCGCCCGCGCCCGCTGATGCGGCGGCCAACTCTCTGCCACCAGCAACGCCCCGGCAGACCATTCCCCGCCCAGGCCCAGCCCGACCAGCGCTCGCCAGAAGATCAGGTCACCCAACCCTTGCGAGAATGCCGTTCCCGCGCTCGCAAATGAGTACAGCAGGATCGTGTAGATCAGCGTCCGGCGCCGGCCCAGGCGGTCGCACAGTAGGCCGGATACGATTCCCCCTACTGCACTGGCAATGAGCGTCGCCGAACTCGCCAGCCCCGCCTGCGCGTTGCTCAGCCCGAACTCCACCTTCAAGCTTTGGATGGCGAAGACGTAGAGAAGAACGTCCATCGCATCCAGCAGAAACCCGAAAAATGCCGCCCACAGCGCCAGCCACTTTGGCTCTCGCAGCCACACGAGCCCCGCTGGTGTAACTTCTGTTTGGATTCCCGCGCCTTTTCTCACGTCCGTTCGTCTAGTATGTAGTACAAGCGACCTGTTCAGACTCGACCCCATGTCTGCCATTGCGAATCCCGCGCCCATCGCGCCTAAACCTCCGGCACCAGTTGCCGCGCCTCCCGCTTCCGGGGGACGCCGCTGGCTGTGGGGCCTCCTCGCCGTGGTGGTACTCGGCGGCGTGGGGTACTGGCAGTGGCAAGCGCGACAGCAGGTGGCCCGGGACGCGGTCGCGATTCCGGTGAAAACCGTCAAGGTCGCCGTCGCCCCCTTGGAAACCCGGATTCGGATCAGCGGCCAGACCACGGCCCGGGAGTTTGCCAACATCAATGTGCCGCGCCTGAATTCGCCGGAGAGCAATCGTCCTCTGGTGATTCAGGATCTTGTCGCCACCGGAAAGATGGTTCGGAAAGGCGACATCATTTGTCAGATCGACGGTCAGTCGCTGCAGGACCACATCGACGACGTTCATTCGTTCGTTGTGCAGGCGGAGGCAGACGTGAAGAAGCGCCGCGCGGAGCAGGAAGTCGAGTGGGCGAGTCTGCAGCAGACTATTCGGGTCTCCAAGGCCGATCTCGACAAACTGCGTGCCGATGCCCGAGCCGCCGAGGTCCGCACGGCCATCGATCAGGAACTGATTAAGCTGGCGGTGGAAGAAGCCGACGCCGCCTACCGGGAGTTGCTCGAAGAAGCCAAACTCAAGCAGGCGGCCTTCGTCTCCGAGCTGAAGATCCTGGACGCCACTCGCGAGCGTCATCGCCGCCATCGGGACCGCCACAAGAAAGATTTGGAACGCTTCACCATGCGCGCTCCCATGGACGGCATGGCTGTCACACAGTCCGTCTGGCGCGGCGGCGAGTTTCAGCCGATTGGCGACGGCGATCAGGTCTTCCCCGGTCAGCTGATTGTCAAGGTAGTCAACCCGCGCTCGATCCAGTTGGAGGCGAACGTCAACCAGACCGAGAGCGGGAGATTCCGCATCGGGCAGACCGCCAAGGTGAAGCTGGACGCCTTCCCGGACCTTCCCTTTCAGGGTAAGGTTTACGCCCTCGGCGCCATCGCCGTGAGTGGGTTCCGCCAGCAGGCCTACCTGCGCAACATCCCGATTCGCGTCGCAATCGAAAATCAGGGCGAGAAACTGATTCCGGACCTGTCTGGCTCAGCCGACGTGCTGGTGGAAGCCCAGACGGATCCCGCCCCGGTCGTGCCGCTGGGCGCTGTCAAGACAGACGGCAGTGCCAAGGCGTTTGCCTGGGTCAAGGACCGCGATCAGTTTGTGCGGCGTGAGGTGACGCTCGGCGAACGAAACGCAACCGAGGCGACCGTTCTTGCCGGGCTGAGTGCGGGTGATGAGGTGGCTCTCAACTATGAGCCGCCTGCCGTGAAGTAGCGGTCGTCCGCCCCGCTATTGGCTATCCGACCACTCTTCGTGCCAAGCCGTCCAAATGGCTTCCAGCTTCGCCTCGTTTGACTTCATCGGGTCATCGGCAAAGCCTTCCAGCTCCGTGATCCACTTGTGCATGTCGGTGAAGCGCACCGTGAGCGGATCGAGCGTGTCGTA
>CAYNDS010000187.1:0-8746 GCA_964395885.1 uncultured Solibacteraceae bacterium
CCTCCTTCCACCCGACCTCTGCCGGCACAAAACACCTCCCCTCGCCGTCCAGCCGTAAGTACCTCCGTGTTTCGATGTGCTTGTTGTGATTGAGCCGATCTTGTCGGTACATCCTCGTGAACTCAGCGCACTCTGCGGCGGCCAATTGCCGTTCCAAGGGCACCGAACTTGGTGGTGATGGTTGGACGGATGGCGGCTGCATCGAAATGCAGGATACGGGTATTCGTTTCGTTGGTAAAGTGAGTCCGACGCCACGAGGCCTGAATCCCCGGGCCACAAGGCCGGGGGTGCTGATTCGCCGATCAGCGCCAGTTGTGCCGCCGGCCTCGAGTTTACTTGCACCTGCAGCGAGGTCAGGCGGTATTTGTGTGCATTGTGTGTGCGTTGGTCGAGCAGCGCGCATGGGCGATAAGGTACGGTTCAAGTTGCGCTGACCTTGGCCTTCGTCCGATGAAACCGCAAGCCCGCGCGACGTTGAAAGCGACCGGGCGGCCGTGCTCAGAAGCCGTCGACGGTGATGCGGGCGATCTGGCTGACATCCGGCCTGAGCCAGTCTCCCGCACCGCTAAAGAAACGAACCGGGCGATCAACCTGGTCGATGCGGGTCGTTTTGACGAGTCGCCGCAGCAAAAGCTCGCTGCCTGAGAAGACAAAACGATGCGCGTTGTCGGCAACCGTTCGATTGACGGTGCGGTTGAATTCGCGCATCACGTGTCCGTAGCGCACGGGCGCGGCAGGTAGGGCCCCGCTCTCCAGCATCACGGCGGTGGTGCAGGTAAGAGGCACAACGGTCCGCACGTGGGGAAGGAAGATGTCGCGGAAGCCGAAGTCAGTTGATGCGGCCGGATCTACCGTCAGTATCGACCAAGGCAGATCGGAAGTAATGAACGCGGCCTGTGGATGTGAGCGGAGGATGCCCCAGGTCATGGCGAATAGCTCGTCCGCAAAGCTGTCCGCGCGCTGGATCATCAAGTGGATGATGTATTCCCGATTGACCTTGAGGGTGTACTGCCCTGCCTTCCACATTGAGACAAGCGATTCGAATCTCTCGGAAGGCATGGCCGCGCCGTTTCCGGGCAACCGGGAAAAGGTCTCGCGAGCCGTCCTTTCGTCTTTGAGCAGAGAACTAACGACCGCGCTGCTGTAGTGCTCGATCACTTCCGTCATCTCCGCGTTAAAGACGGTCGTCCGAAGGCGAAGTGAGGCGATGAACAGTGCGAGGATACGGCGTTCCTCGTCGCTCAGGCGCCGGTCTCGGGCATCCAATGCGCGGACAATCGGGATCGACGCGTTTTCGCAGGACGCTAGCCAGTCCTCGACAACGTTGCTCTTTTTGCCTGACGAGTCCCGGACAATGTAAAACTCCTTCTCGACTGCCACGCTGTCTGGCGGAAGCCGCCGAAACTCCTTCGATACCCGATCGAATGTCCAAAGCAGGCCCTCCTGGTCGCAAAACCCCTGGAGGTAGGCGCGAGGGAGATAGTGATTGCGCTTCTTGACCTTGGCCACATCTCAAGCCTACTTCAGCGGGTTTTGCCTGTCATATTTAGCCCTCTCGATCAGAACCAGACTTCAGATGATCGGGCGTCGCAACCTGCGAAGATTCCAATCGCTGCTAAATTCGTACTCGCCGTCGCCCGAAGCCCAGATCTTGATCTCCTTCACTCTGGCGAGCGGCTTGGACTCTGAAGGCGGAATCAGCGGGTCGTATCCAGCAACGGCAATCCTAAGCATCTCGTCACGGCAGAATCTGAGCACACGGCTGATGTGGCCCGGATGCACGTTCACCTGCGGCTGCCGGTCCGTCATCTTCGCAACGTCCAGGATCAAGCGTTCAACGACTGTGGATTCATATTTGTGCACATCGCGTGTGCTTCCTGCAATGATCGCAACGTATCCGTTCCATGGGTGCGCAAATCTGCGATTGTCGCGCTTAACGTGATCGGTGAAACGTTTGAGTATGTTTCCCTCACCGATGTATGTGGGCCGTGCCTTTGAACGGGCATCCCAGATGACGTAGACCCCGGTCGCGCCGATCAACTCCACGAGGTTGACCTCGCGAAGTCTCTGAAACTCAGCGTAGATTGTATACACCGTTAGATACCTGCAAACCGTTTGATCGCGGCTGCCAGTTCACGTGGCGGCAACCGGACGGCTGGATCTTTGCTCAGCGTTACGAGCGCCTTGTGACAGGTTGCTGCACTGCCACCATTCTTGTGGATTTGATCAATGACCCAGAGCACGCCATGGACATCAATGCTGTTCTTGGCGGCGAGCGCGCGGAGGCGACCATCGCCCGTCAGCAGAACGCAGCCCTTATGATTCTCGGCGAGTACGAAGGCGAAACCATCGTGTATTGAGAGATGCGGATTCTCTAGAATGACTTCGCGGGCGCGCATAACGCCTGGACCGGGTATGTCAACCACTTTTAGTCCCGCCCGAAGCAATGTCCTCTTCTGCGCGGCCGTAAATTTGAGCAGTTCGTCCTCGAAGAGCGTATTCGGTATCAGAACCTCGAAAGGCAATTCGAGGAAGGCTTCCATGAGGGAAGCTTTCCGAAGGTCGATGAGGCAACTGCTGTCACTGACAATTATCCGCATCGTCATGTTTACGCGGCCCTTTCAAGCCGGCCTCTACGTCCGGCACAGAGAGCTGCAAAAGCTCGGCGGCCTTGCTAAGAGAGATCATGCCTTCGGCCAGGGCGCGGTAGCACAGTCTTTCAAAACGCAGAGCCCGTTCCCGCCTGCCCCGGATCTGAGGCTCTTCAAGTTCCTGCGGCTCCTGCGTGCGCCAGCCGCGCGCGATGGTCTGGAAGGCATAGATAAGCGTTGATTCGCTGATCACGTCAAGCTGGCGAAGGCGCATCAGCAGTGCGGCGCCACTGACCTGGTAAAGGCGCTTAAGGCCAATAATTTCGCTGTACCCGAAGGCGTTACGATGTTTTCCGACCTCGCGCAGCAGGTGCTCGCGCGGCATGAGAAAAGCACCGGCGAACAAGGTTGCCGCCCTCTCCTCCTCTTTATCCGACAGGCTGTGGGTGTCGATCACGCGGTGCGCGAGTTCATGCGCAAGCGTCAGCCGACGCCGCTCAAGGGAGAACTGATTATTCACAACAATGACTGGCAGGTCCGGCAGGTCATGGGGCCGTTTTACAAGACAGGTAAAGCCTGAAACTCTATCCGGCAGAGGCACGGTCAGGACCTTGAGCCCCTTCTCTTCCAGAAGCTCGGTCATGTTGGGAATCGGATCGCTGCCGAGCTTCCACGCGGCCCTTACCTTGACGGCAAGATCTTCGGCTTCGCCGGCGTCTGCGAGGGCGACAGGCTCCTGTACCGGACAATGCCATTGGCTGCTGTCGAGATCGAGCACCATCTCAATCTGGAGATATCGCTCAATCGATTCGAGAACGGCAGTCTCGACCTGCGCGCGATCCCGCGCGGTCGTGCTTGCCTTGGTCCTGAACTCGACGCCAGCCAATTCTATCTGCTGGGTATCAACCAGATACGCCAGAGAGACCTTGAGAGCCTTGGACAGGGCGAGCAGAACGCCGGAACTTGGGACGTCCTCTCCCCGTTCGTATTTCCCGATGGCCTGGGCGGTCACTCGGTTACCCATGGCGTCGGACAGGTCGCGCAGGGAAAGGCCGGATTTGCGGCGGGCAAGTCTTATGCGGTCAGCGATCATGGCAACCTCCCATCGGTTTACAGTTGCTCATTTCCTATATTTATTGTAAACTAATCGACGTAAGGGATCAAGCTGATTTTTCAAGAGGTTCGCTTTGGTGAAGCAGATCCATAGCATCGACAATCCGGAAGGCATCGCCCGGCGCTGCAAGCTCCCGCACGCCGATTTCGACGACGCCTGGACGTCGATCAAGGTTGGTGCCGGAGTACATGAGCGGCTTGTGGCACAGGCCCTCTTAGCCTTGACCATACGGCAGAAACTCTCGTTTGAGGCGGCCCCGTTGCATGGCCTTATGCTGCTGACCGGACCTCCCGGAACGGGAAAAACGACCCTTGCCAGGGGCTTGGCCAACCAAGTGGCAAAGCAGCTTCCCGGCACCAAGACGACGTATATAGAGGTCGATCCGCATGCACTCACCAGTTCCTCTCTCGGCCGCAGCCAGCAGGCTGTATCGAAGCTGTTCGAGCAAACGATTCCGGAACAGGCGATGCACGGCGTTGCCATTGTCCTGCTTGACGAGATGGAGACGCTAGCTGTCTCGCGCCACCAGCTGAGCATGGATGCCAATCCGATCGATGTTCACCGCGCAACGGACGCCGTCCTTGCGGGAATGGACAGGCTGACCCGCGAACACCGTAACGTGCTGCTGATCGGCACCACGAATTTCCCCAAGGCCTTGGATCGTGCGGTAGTCTCACGGGCCGATCATATCGAGGAGATCCCTCTTCCCAACGACGCGGCACGCCGCGAAATCATTCTCGACTCGATCAGGGCCGTGGGCGGCGTCTGGAACGGCGTTAAGAGCATCGAGCATGACGTGGTCCGGCTGTCGAAGGCAGCGGACGGCCTTGATGGCCGCCGCATCCGCAAGGAGATTTTCGTGGCAATGGCCTCCGACATCGAGACCGCCAAAGATCCCGGAAAGCTGACGGCGGCGCAGGTCGAAGCTGCGTTCAGGCGCGCCGTCAAAACACAGGAGGAGATGCACAAATGAGAATTCGCCGCGATATCAGCTCCATCCCAGAACGCTCGGCCTCCGAAACCTGGCAGCGCATCATCGATCTGGTGACAGGCAAGGGCTCAGCGGATGTGCAGCAGCTCAAAGCCGCGGCCGGGGTCATGGGATCGATCATCACGGACGAGCATCCCGCGGCACGCCCCATCCTCCTTGAAGGCTCCGGTCCGCAGCTTCGGATCTACTGCAGCTATGGCATGAACGCGATCGAACAAGGCAGCAAGGTCGACTCACTGAACTGGAACCCCACGGACGGCAACTGGACCATGCACGTCCCCTGCGACGCCGAGAACATCGACTGGGTTAAGAAATCACTGGCGGGTACGTCGCCAAGGATCAAGGTTTTCGACGTGGCGGACGAGGAGCGCGCCGACGGCGAACAGCAGCAGGCATCCGCAAAAAGCGAGATCGTCGTCGACTGGAATATTGGAGGTCAGCGGTAATGGCAACACAGGCAGTAGCGTACGCCCGGACGTTTACCAACACGCACAGCGTTGTCTTCCTGAGCGACAACCTCAGGAACACGCTGCGCGAGGTTATCCGGGAGAACGGAATCAGCCCGGAGAAGTTGATGCAGGACTGGGAAACCACCGAACGCGGCATCAGGACGTGGCTGCAATCCGGCCACCTGAACAACATCGTGATCGAGTTCTTCAAGCCGGGCTCTTTGAACGCATCCGCCCGGTGGGAGTTCCCCATCGGCTACGCCGGATCGGGCGTGACTGATGATATGTGGCTCGACAAGAACTACCTTAGGCAGCTCATAGCAAAATCCGCCCGGCCGACTACGGACTGCACTTATCGCATCATCCTCTGTACCAACGCCGGCAGGCCGGTCGTTTCGGGGTTTTCCGATTGCTCTTTTCTTTCGACCGGAAACCTCGCAGCCCGACAGGCGGGCACCGTCATCGCCACTGGCCATATGACGGCTGCCGTGACTTACTGGAGGGGCTGATGCTGACCACGAACCAGGCATTCGAGAAATTCAGGCGGCGCTTGGAGATCAGCGATACAGAGCAGAAGGACGCCTCTAAGCGGCAGAACGAAGTACGCGACTGCATCCGTGAAGGCTTCGATCTGAAGACGGACTTCCTTTCGGGTTCGTACAAGCGCCACACCAAAACGAAGCCGCTGAAGGATGTCGATGTCATGTTCGTGCTGGGCGAGAAGGAGAAATGGCGCCGGAACAAGCCGCCCATCGATACGCTGGTCGCGTTCGAGACACGCCTTAAGAAAAAATATACGGACGTTGAGATCGGACGCCGGTCCGTTTGCGTCGAGTTCGAAAAGATCTACTACCCGGAAGACCATGACGGCAAGGTGCTCAGTATCGACGCCGTTCCGGCATTCGAGTGCAGCGGCGGCAACTACGAGATTCCGGACAAGATCACTGACACATGGATCAAAACGAATCCTGAGAAGCACAAGGAGCAGGCGACGGCCAAAAACAAGGAAGTCGATGGGAAATGGGTGCCGCTTGTGAAGATGGCAAAAGGCTGGAACAGGTCGAACGGCAAGCCCATCAAGCCTTCATTTCTTATAGAAGTGATGGCCGAGGAACTTGTCGAAGCCCCCTTCTCCAATTACCCCGACGAAATACGAAACTTCTTCGCTGCTATGGAGGCCAATCTTACCCGGTCGTGGCCGGACCCGGCCGGTCTCGGCCCACCCGTTTCGGACCAGATGACCCCGGAACTCATCACCGAAGCGCGCAAAACCCTACAGGAGGCGCAGCGCAAAGCCACGCTTGCCCGCCGTGCCGATGAAACGGGACGGCAGGGAGAGGCCCTGCGCATCTGGCGCGAGGTCCTGGGCCACTATTTCCCGTTGTCGTAGGGCAAGTGAGGTATCCGCATGACCGATCCAACCGGACGTTCGTTTCTCAGCTATCGCCGTTCACGTGTGAATGAAGCAAGGCTCCTCATTGAGGCACAACACGATGTGGGCATACAGACATGGCAGGACCTCAGCGAATTGGACGAAGGGCACACAGACAGTCTATTGAGGGAGGCCCTTGCCGCCGACACCACTGCAAATGCCGTGTGCTGGTTAACCCCGGATGTCGAGCAGTCTGCCGTCATCACCCGCACGGAACTTCCGGGCATTTTGAAACGCGTCGAAGGGAATGATGGTTTCTTAATGGTGCCTGTGGCGGCTGGCGGCCTGGACTATAAGGACGTATCGCGCGTGGCAGGAACTTATCTTGGCGTCCACGACATCGGCCAGTGGAATGTGCGAAAAGTGACTGCTGATCCGATCCCCCCGCACGAAGCGGCAAATGTTGCCCGCAAGGTTCTAAGGCGGCGTGTCGAGGCGATTGCAAAGACAACGGAGGCTGGCAGACCGCTGCGCCTTGTGCTCAATACCCGCAAGAAACCAGCTTTCGAGCAAGGTGTCGCGTTCTCGCTTGATTGGACGCACCGGTTTGATGGCCGCACGGTCAATCCTCCCGAAGCCTGGAAGGATTATCTGCTGCCGGCCCTGGAAGCAGTCGCCCAGAGTTGCGAACAGTTCGCCCCAGGAAGATCAGTGGAGGCAGAGGGCCTTTGTGCTTTACCTGCTGCAGTTGCGCTCGGGAATACCTTCATGACAACCCGTCGGCTGTCGCTGTCCTGGAGGCAGATATCACCGAAGCGTCCGCCAGAGCTGTGGTCGGTCAGCGAGCGGCCCGAGCCGTCTGGATTCGGCGCACAGATTCGCAGTGACGATGTCAGTGGCAACGATCTGGCTCTTCTCGTATCGGTGGCTTCGAATGTTGAAGCGGCGTTCGCCGCTACACGATCCCACCTCCCGGCGTTTCGAGGTCTGGTCCTGGTGACCAAGGCCGGAAATTATCCTCACGACATCGAGAATCCCGGTCAAGCCGCCGATATCGTGCGCGTGATCGCCGAGGCATTGCGGAAGGCCAGAGACGAATTCCAGCCGCGCGGTGCGGTTCATCTATTCCTTGCGGTGCCGGCCGGGCTTGCCGTGATCATCGGACAGGCGTTAAACACCTTCGGCCCCATACAGACCTACGAACACGTGGGAACGGATGCGGTGGGAATCTACCAATCGGCCGCACTCCTTCAGCAGACCGCGACAGCGACTGCTCGAAGCTGATGAGCGCGGACGATTACCTGCAGGGCATTCTTCTGAGAGGGCAGTGGACATTTAAGCGTAGATGCTCTGGATGTCGAACTGGGCGATAGCGCCGACCGGCCTTGCCCTGAGGACCGGCCGGATGTTAGGCCGCAACAGCGACTCGTAGTCGGTATAGCTCTTCGATCGCAACTTCGGCTTCGCCGCCGTTGTTGAGCCACTGGTCCAGGTATTGATTGAGGCCTATCGCCGCCGCACAGTGAAGACGCCCGATTTCGCGTTCTTGCAGCTTCCCGCTTTGTTAGGTTTGCGCTTCGCGAAATGAGCCCCGAAAGGAGCGAAATGCGAACCAGCCATGTGCGCGGGCCGCGCGAAATGAGTTGCCCTGCTTTCCAGGCCATAGATAGACCTCCAGCCCGGAATTGGGCACACAGGTCGCACACAAGTGGGGTGGAGATCAAGATTTACTGAGGTTTGGAGTGCGTGCTACTGATTGAGAGTCTCAGGGACCTGGCTCCGGTCTCGGACACAATGAGCCTATCGGTCCAGCAATGTACTTTTCTGATCCAGGCCAATGTCTCTATCTCCCACCATCTGCTGCTCCCAGAACTCGCCGACGAGCAGGCCGGACGGATGCTGTTGCGAGCGGCCGGAGTAAACCAGGCGAACCTGATACCGGCAGACCATTTTCTCGGTCTGCTCGATTCGCTGGGTCGTGACCCGATGGATCTCCTTGGCAGCGAAGACTTGGTAGGCCCATGGCATTCCGGCGACGGGTTCGATGGACCGGATCTTGATGCTGGACGTGATCGACTCGGCCTTGATCTTGCCCAGGGTGTCGTCCTCCCGGAACTTGTTCATCGTGAACGTGCGGAGGTTGACGGTCATCAGGTTCAGTGCGTCGGCGTACTGGCGTTCGACGTTCGCCGGTGTGTAGGTCAGGTAGGCGTTGAGGAACCTCCTCAC
>CAYNDS010000188.1:0-8636 GCA_964395885.1 uncultured Solibacteraceae bacterium
GTTGTCCAGCGTCCCGATGAACACCGACGCGCCGTTGATCGCCACGCCGCGATTCCACGGTCCGTAGAACGTCGCACCTGTCGCCGGGCGCGGATAGTTGTAGCGCCACTTCTGCTTGCCCGTCGCCGCGTCCAGCGCGAAGATCGTGTTCCAGGACGTCGACACGTACATCACGCCATTGGCGACAATCGGCGTCGCCTGCAGCCCGCCTTCCACCTCGCCCAGCTGAAACGCCCAGACCGGCTTCAGCTTTGCGACGTTCGCCCGCGTGATCTGATTCAGTTCGCTATAGCGCCATGCAGCGTGCGTGCCGCCGTAGTGCAACCAATCGGCGCGCGTGGCGGAATCCGCGGCACAGGCGGCCACGGCGGTGAGCAGAAAGAGCGAAAGTCGTGTTCTCATGCAAGAGCACGATTCTATCTCGTCACGCCCGCAGGCGACGAGGCGGCCGAAACAGCAGCCGGCTTTCTCCGGGCCTGCTCCGGGCCTGCTCCGGGCCTCTTCCGGGCCTGCCCTGGGCTTCCTCGTCTAGACGATCTCTTCCTTCGCCGCGTCCCACTTCATCTTCCGCCCCTGCCGATAGCTCTCCACCGCCATCCGGCAGGCGATCGACGTGCGGTAGCCCACCTCAAACGGACAGTTCACTTTCGCCCCGGTGCGGATCGCATCCAGGAAGTTGGCCATGTGCGCATTCGGCGCCGTCTTTGCCGAACCCAGCATTTCCAGCCCCTGCGGACGGTTCACCTTCTGCGGCACATACCGGATCTGCTGCGCCTTGCTGATCGTGCCGTCGGTACCCAGAACGTCCTCGCCGCTTCCGAGCTGGCTGTTACCGAAGCCCGAAACCCAGCTGAACAGCATCTCGGACTGGCCCGCGCCCGGTTCCACCCCGTGCTCCATCGCCACCGACATCGTGTCCGGCACCTCGCGCCCGTCTTTCCACAGGTAGACGCCGCCCACCATCGTCACCGCCTGCGGAATGTGCAGGTCCAGCGCCCGATACCAGAACGACACCTGATGGCACATGTTCTCGTAGACATTGCCGCCGGAGTAATCCCAGAAGAACCGCCAGTTCTGAAACCGGTTCGGATCAAACTCGCGCTGCGGCGCTTCGCCGAGGAAGCTCTTCCAGATCACGTTCTCCGGCGTCATGTCGTTCGGAACCGGCCGCGACCACTGCGGCTTGCCGTGCGGCGTGTTGCGATACATCACCGAATGGATCGCCGTGATCTTGCCCATCCGCGACGGATCGGCCAGCATCTTCAACGCGTCTTCCATCAGCCCGGACGAGCAGGACTGATGCCCGATCTGCACCACGCGCTTGCCCTGCGCGCCGCCCGCCTTCTCATAGGCCGCCCGCATCCGCTTGGCATGGTCCACCGTGAAGGCCATCGTCTTTTCCTGGTAGACGTGCTTGCCCGCGTCCAGCGCCGCCGTGAAGTGCTCGCAATGCAGATGCTGCGGCGTGGCGATCAGGACGGCGTCGATCGACTTGTCCTCCAGCAGGTAGCGGTAATCCAGGTACGTCTTCGCTTCCGGCGCCACCGCCTTGGCTGCCTCCAGCCGCTTCGTATAGACGTCCGCGAAGCCGACAAACTCCGTGTTCGGACAGTTCAGCGCTTCCCGCACGATCTGCATGCCGCGATCGCCGGGGCCGATAATGCCCAGCCGGAGACGGTCATTCGCCCCCAAAACCGAATGCGGGACGGCGATGGCCGAAGCCATCCCCGCGGAGACTTGGCCCAGGAAATTGCGGCGGGAGTCCTTCATGACAGACTCCATGTTACGCGAACGAAAGGACAGATACACTGTCAGCATGGCCGTCGAGACACTGGTCCCCGTCAGCGAGTACCTGGCCACCTCCTATGAGGTTGACCCGGATTACGTGGACGGAGAACTGATCGAGAGGAACCTGGGCGAAGGAAAACACAGCGGCTTGACCATGCGGCTGGCGAACTGGTTCTACCTTCGTCGGGAGCAATTGCAACTGGAACCTTTTCCCGAGATCCGCCTCCGCGTCCTTGAGCAGCGCTACCGGGTGGCGGATTTGGCGCTGGCCAAAGGTCTCGGGGAGCGTCAGGACGTCATCACGGAACGCCTCGCCGCCGCCATCGAGATTCTCTCGCCCGACGATTCCATGCGCCGCATGATGCCCCGCATCGAGGACCTGCTGCGCGTCTCCGACGTGGTCTGGGCCATTGAACCCTACTCCGGCGACGCCTGGGTGGCGGATCTCGACGGCTTGCGCAAGGTCACCGACGGACACCTCCGCCTGCCGAAGTACGGTGTCCATCTCCCGCTGGCCGATGTCGTGCGCCCGGCAAAGAAGCGCGAGGAATGATCACACCGGAATCCGCCGGGGCACTGGCCGCGGCACTGGCCGGCGCCACGCAGCCGATCTCGCTGGGCGGCGCGTTCTCAAAACACCGCATGGGAGGGCCCGCGCCTTCCGAAGCCGTCACGATCTCCACCCGCGCGCTGAATCGCGTGCTGATCTTTGAGCCGAAAGATCTGACCATCTCCGTCGAAGCCGGGCTGCCCTGGGCTGAGCTCACGCGCCTGCTCGATCAGCATCAGATGATGATCCCGCTCGACCCGCCGCTGGCCGAAGCCGCGACCGTCGGCGGTGTCGTCGCCTCCAACTCGTCCGGTCCCCGCCGCCGGCTCTACGGTACGGCGCGCGATCTCGTCATCGGCATGACCTTCGCCACGATGGAAGGCAAGCTGATTCAGTCCGGCGGCATGGTGGTGAAAAACGTCGCCGGCCTGGACATGTCCAAACTGCTGATCGGCAGCTTCGGTACGCTCGGGGCCATCGCCTCGGTGAACTTCAAGCTGATCCCGAAGCCGCCGCTGTCGCTGACGCTCGCGCTCCGCTTTGCCACCGCCGCCGACGCGATCGCCAAGCGCGATTCCATCCTGAAGGGCGTTCTGCAGCCCGCCGCTCTGGACCTGCTCAGCCCCGCTGCGTCGTCCCGCGTCGGTCTGGACGGTTGGACGCTGCTGCTGAATGTCGGCGGCAGTGAGGCGGTGCTCCGCCGCTATCAGCGCGAACTGCCGGAAGCGTCGACTGTCGACGACGCGATCTGGACCAGGGTGCAGGCTCTCGCGCCGGAGTGGCCCGGCCCGGTCCTGCGCGTGTCGACAACGCTCGACGCGATGCTGCCCGTGCTCGAAGACTGGGACGGTCCGATCCTCGCCCGTGCCGCCAACGGCGTGCTCTACCTGTTTGCCGCCGACAGCGTCTCCGTCCCCGCGCACCTGCGCGGTGTCGTCGAATGGGGCGGCGGCGCCGACGCCTGGCCTCGCCCCGGTGCGGAACTGGCTGTCATGATGAAGGTGAAGACCATGCTCGACCCGAAAGGCCTTCTCAATCCCGGACGTCTCTATGGCCGGATCTAGTTCTTCCGCCGCGCCGCCCGCCGCCCGGTCCGTCCTGCCGGATCGCCATCCTGACGCGCCCACGCAGCGCGATCTCGACAAGTGCGTCCACTGCGGGCTGTGCCTGAACAACTGCCCCACCTACCGGGAACTCGGCATCGAGATGGATTCGCCGCGCGGCCGCATCTATCAGATGGTGCAGGTGGCCACCGGCGCCGCGCCCGTCACCTCGGAGTCCTATCTCGAACACCTCAGCCTCTGTCTGGGATGCCGCGGCTGCGAAACCGCCTGCCCGTCCGGCGTGCAGTATGGACGCCTGATCGAGGCGGCGCGTACCGAGATCCAGGCGCGTGTGCCGAAAAGCGCGCAGGTGCGCTTCCTGCAATGGCTGGTCTTCCGCAAGCTGCTGCAATCGCCCGCGCTTCTGCAGATGATGGGCGCCGGCCTGTGGCTCTATCAGCAGAGCGGCCTGCAAAAGCTGGTCCGCGCCTCCGGAATCCTGAAGTGGATGGGCGCCATGGGTCGCGCCGAACGCCTGGCGCCCACGGCGGAACTGCCCACCTTCTATGAAAGCTACGGCCGCGTCTTCCCCGCCGAAGGCACGCGCAAGCACAGAGTCGCCTTCATCGGCGGCTGCATGGCGAACGTGTTTTTCGCCCGCCTGAACGATGCCACGGTCCGCGTCCTGCAAAAGAACGGCTGCGAAGTGCATATCCCCGCCGGGCAGGGCTGCTGCGGCGCGCTGCATGCCCATGCCGGACTGCGCGACGAAGCCCGCAAGCTGGCCCGGACCAACATCGACGCGATCCTCGGCGGCGGCTTCGATGCCATCCTCACCAACGCCGGCGGCTGCGGCGCGACGCTGAAGGAGTATCACGAACTCCTTGAGCACGACCACGCCTACGAAGCCAAGGCGCGGCAATGGGTCTCGATCATGCGCGACGTGAATGAATTTCTGGCGTCGATCGAACTGAATCGCAACATGCGCGAAGTGACGATGACGGTGACCTATCAGGACTCCTGCCATCTGGCGCACGGGCAGAAGGTCCGCTCCGCGCCGCGGCAGTTGCTCAAGGCGGTGCCGGGTCTGACGCTGAAAGAGATGCTCGCCTCCGATGTCTGCTGCGGTTCCGCCGGAATCTACAACGTCGTGCAGAACGAGATGGCGATGCAGATCCTGGAATCGAAGATGCGCAACGTGAACGCGACCAAGGCCGAGGCCATCGCCACCGCCAATCCGGGCTGCCTGTTGCAGATGCAGGCGGGCGCCGAGATCTATGGCAACGGTCAGCGCGCCTATCACGTGATGGAAATTCTTGACATGGCCTACGGCGGACAGCAACCCCGGTCCGCTTAGCGCGCTGCTTCCTCCAGATAGAGAGCCTCCATCTCATCCCGCAGGCTCTCCCGCATGCTTTCGAAGCCCGCGTCGAGGCGAAGCGGGGAGAAGTTCTCGAGTGCGTGTTTATAGGAAGAGACTGCGTGCGGGCGATCTTTCTTACTCCGCACCGGGACCACCTGTCCCACATGCGCATACAGAAAAATGCGCGGCGGAACGGCCGTAACGATGTCACACATATCCGCCACCCTAAAGTGGCGGCCGGGCAGCCGCTCGAAGTTGGCATGAAACCGGATCAGTCCCGTCCGTGGGCTGCCGTAGGTCGTGAGCTCCGTGCGACGCCCGCCTTTGACCGTTAGCTCAACGGTGCCGAGCGTTGCCATGGCCGCGCCCAGACTATGACCTACAAACCGAATGTTAGCGGAAGGAAACCTCGCGACTGCCTCCAGGACTTGCCTCCGAATACGCCACCACTTTTCTTCAAACCCGAGATGCACTAGCCCGAAATTCGGCACTGGGGCAAACTCCGTCGGCACGAACAACACGTTCTGCGTCCAATCGTCGCCGGTCAGAGATCCCCGGATACCGACCCAAAGCGTTTTTTCACCTTCACGGACAACAAAGCCGTAGGCATCGGGTGCCGGCAATCGCCCCCCGCTACCGTCGGTGCTCATGGCCTCGTCGTCAATTGCAATCGCGGCCTGTGCATGCGGGGAAAGCTCCTTGAAGCGGAAAAGGTCGCTGGGCTCGGCGCGGATGGGAGCGACAAGATCCAGTCCTTCCGGAAGCGTCGGACGGTCATTTCCTGTTTCGGCGAAGCGATAGCAGGCTTCCAAAAGCGGAATCTCGATCCTCAGTGCTTCCGTCGGGTCGAAAACGGGGCTGGCGGCAGGGAGATTTGTCATTCATCCGCTAGACGTCGCAGCGGTGTGACGTGTTGCACCATTGCGAAACTTTCTGCCCCGGCTACACTAGCTGTCATGAGCGAGCAGCAAGCCACACCGACGCCTCCGGCGACGTTTGAATTTCTCGTCGGGTCAATTGTGTTTCAGACGCAGATGGCTCTCGGCATCATCCGCATGACGGAAGAGGACTCGCAGGATCTGAACGCCGCCCGCCACTTTATTGACCTTTTGGCGATGCTGGAGGCCAAGACCAAGGGCAACCTGACGCTCGAGGAAGAGCGCCTGCTCAGCAATTCCCTGACGGAACTGCGTTTCCGCTTTGTGCAGTCGGCCGGAGAAGCGTCGCAAGGGGCGAATGCCGGCGCCTGAGGTCCTGATCGAGGTCCTCGGCTCCGGCACCAGCGTCGGCGTTCCTTCGATCGGCTGCCACTGCCCGGTGTGCACCTCGACGGACCCGCGCGATCAGCGCCACCGGCCTTCGATTCTGCTGCGCTACAACGATCGTGCCGTTCTGATCGACTCCGGGCCGGACTTTCGCACGCAGGCGCTGCGCGCGAAGATGGACCGGCTGGACGCCATCCTCTACACGCACGCCCATGCCGACCACATTCTCGGCCTGGATGACGTGCGCCCGTTCAACTTCCGGCAGCGGCAGCCGATCCCGATCTACGGCTCGCGTGAGACCATCGCCACGCTGCGGCAGGCCTTTCGCTATATCTTCGAGACTCTCTACACCGAGTCGACGATCCCGAAGATCGAAACGCACGAGTTTGAGGACTACCAGCCGATCGATCTGTTCGGCCTCGAGTTCGTCCCGATTCCGGTCAAGCACGGGCGGACCGTCGTGCATGGGTTCCGCTTCGGCGCGGCGGCGTATCTGACGGACCACAACACGATCCCGCCGGAGTCCCTGCGCGCGCTGGAGAATCTGGACGTGCTGTTTGTCGACGGGCTGCGTCATCGCGAGCATCCGACGCACTCCAGCGTCAAGCAGGCGCTGGACCACATCGAGACCTTGCAGCCGCGCCGCGGCTATCTGACGCACATCTGCCACGATCTGCCGCACGAGGAAACCGAGCAGAAACTGCCGCCGCGTGTGGCGCTGTCCTATGACACGATGCGCATCGCCACGTCGATGGAAAAGCCGGCGCGCGTCTGGCGCAAGCTGGACGAGGTGACGGGCTTCGGGCCCTGCGCGCTGACGATCGGCAACTTTGACGGTGTCCACCGCGGGCATCGCGAACTGATGCGTCTGGTGGCGAAGAAGGCCGACTTTGAAGGCTGGAAAAGCGCCGTGCTGACGTTTGATCCGCACCCGTCCTCGGTGGTCGCGCCGGAGCGCAAGCCGCGCCTGTTGACCACGCCGGAAGAGCGCGTGCGGCGCATGGCCGAGGAGGGCATTCAGCACGTCATGATCCTGCCGTTTGACCGGGAGGTGGCCGCCTGGCCGCCGGAAGAGTTCGTCCGACGCGTGCTGGTGGACAAGCTCCGGACGGCGGCGGTGATCGTCGGCGAGGATTTCCGCTTCGGTGCGAAGCAGGCGGGCGACGTCGCGCTGCTGGAACAACTGGGGCGCAAGTACGGCTTCGCGGTGGATGCCATCCAGAAGGTCGACAGCCATCGCCATCACATCTCTTCGACGCTGATCCGGCAGGCGCTGGCGAAGGGCGATGTCGGCGACGCCGGGCGCATGTTGGGGCGCGCCTTCGCGCTGGAAGGCGACGTGGTGCGCGGCCACGGCATCGGCAGCAAGCAGACCGTGCCGACGCTGAACATGAGCTGGACGGCCGAGATCATCCCGGCGTCCGGCGTCTATGTCACCCGCACGCGGGAACTGCATACGACGCGCAGCTGGCCGTCGATCACCAATATCGGATTCCGGCCCACCTTTGACGGCGAAGGGCTGACGATTGAAACGTATCTGCTCGGGCCGCTGGACGGGCCAACGCCCCGCGCCATTCATGTCGAGTTCTGGCACCGTCTGCGCGAGGAGCGCAAGTTTCCGGACGCCGCCGCACTGAAGGCGCAAATCCTCGCCGACGTGGGCCGCGCACAGGCCTTTCACCGGCGCGCGGAACGCTGGGTCGGCAAGGTACCGGTTGCTACACTGGAGGAACAATGAGCCTTTCCGCTGGAAAACTTGCGCACATGAAGAAGCTGTCCAATGCCAACGGCGTGATCGCCGCCGCGGCCATGGATCAGCGTGGCAGCCTGGCGAAATCGATCGCTGCCGCCAAGGGCGTCACGGAGAAAGACATCACGCCGGAGATGATGCAGGAGTTCAAGATTGCCGTCACGCGCATTCTGACCCCGCACGCCACGGCCATCCTGCTGGACCCTGAGTACGGCATCCCCGCCACCAAGGCGCGCGACGCCAACGCCGGCCTGCTGCTGGCCTATGAGCTGTCCGGCTATGACAACACGCAGCCGGGCCGCCTGCCGGACCTGCTGCCCCACCTGTCCGTCGCCCGCATCAAGGAACTGGGCGGCGACGCCGTCAAGATTCTGATCTACTACACGCCGCACGACAGCGCGGACGTGAACGACATCAAGCACGCCTTCATTGAGCGCATTGGCGCGGAGTGCGAGTACCACCAGATTCCGTTCTTCCTCGAGTTTGTCGGCTACCACCACGAGGGCAAGGGCGAGAAGTCGCTCGAGTTCGCCAAGATGAAGCCGCACATCGTCATTGAGTCGATGAAGGAGTACTCGAAGCCGAAGTACAACGTCGACGTGCTGAAGGTGGAAGTGCCGATCATTGCCGAATACGTCGAAGGCAGCCGCATGTTCAAGGGCGAGAAGGCGTACTCGATGCAGGAAGCGATGACGTACTTCCGCGATGCCGCCGCCGTGGCCTCGCGTCCGTTCATCTATCTGTCGGCGGGTGTCGACAACGCCACCTTCGCCGAGCAGCTGGCGCTGGCAACGGAATCGGGCGCCGATTTCTCGGGCGTGCTCTGCGGACGCGCCACGTGGAAGGAAGGCATCCCGGTCTATGCCAAGCAGGGCCT
>CAYNDS010000189.1:0-8624 GCA_964395885.1 uncultured Solibacteraceae bacterium
CTCCCCAATGTCCATTGGTTTGGCCGTGGGCGAGAACCGAGGCAAGCCGCCGGCGTCGACCATCATGCGGGTTCCGTCCGGCAGGACGACGAGCAGCCCATCGCCTTGCCCCACGTCGATGGCGGTCAACTCCAGTGAGCCGGTGTGCGCGTCGGCGGCGAAGGGGTGTGCCAGCATGACCGCGAGCAGTGAGAGGGTGGCGGCGGCGGCGAGGGGAAAGAATCGGCGTTGGTGCCGCACGGTCCAGGCCCACGCGGCCAAGCATACGATCCCGAGCGCAACCACCGGCCACGGAGCGGCGGGAATCCGGAGCGTCGGCTCCCAGCGTGCGTACCAATTGGCCAGCCATGACGCTGCTTCAATGAGAGACTCCGTGGCCCAGATCAGCGGGGGAATGCCGGTGGCCAGTGCGGCGAAGCCTGTCGCGATGGCAGTCTCCAGCGCAAGGACGACGCCCACATTGGCCAGAGGCGCGGTGAAGGCCCAACGGTGGAAGTTCGCGAGAAACAGCGGCGCTAGTGCTACCTGCACGCAGGTGGCTGCCAGCACCAGAGCGGCGATGGCAATCAGGGGCTGCAGCAGGAGGCCGAGCAATCGTTGGACAGCGAACAAGGGCAACCGTGTCCACAGATGAATCGTGATGGCGAGCAGACGCAGTTCGACGCGCCAGTAGCGGACACGGTCACTGCAGTGGCGGTCCGCGCGGACGCGGTCGAAGCGACGGAAAGCTTCGCGAAGCGGCTGGAGGTAGGCTTCATCGAGGGGTATTGCCAATAGGCCGATGGCGGCGAGGGCACCGAAGGAGAGCTGAAATGTGAGATCAAACGGCGCCAGCGGGTCAATCAACGCAAACAGCCATGCGACGGCGGCCAGCAGATTGAGGAGCCGCGCGCGCCGGTAGAAGAATCGGCAGATGAGAAAGAGCGTGAAACCGGCGGCGGAACGGACCACGGGCGCCGCTCCGCCGGCGAGCAGCGCGTAGGTCCAGGTGAGAGCGGCGGTGAGGAACAAGGCGGGCAGGGCAGGCACGAACAGACCACGAAGCAGCAGCACCAGCAGTCCTGCCAGGATCGTCACGTGTGTCCCGCTGACGACGAGGGCGTGATAGGTGCCGGTGCGGCGGAACTTCTCCGACCACTCCCGGTCGAGCATGGCGCTTTCGCCGGCGAGGAGTCCGGCGACTCGTGGCCAGTCGTCCCCGAACAGCGCCTCGATCCGGTTGAGCACGGAGCGGCGGAGGGTGTGGATGAGCGCGCGCAGGGGTTCGCCGCAAGTGGCGGGCTGAACTTGGACGGGTGCCCCGGAACGGGCGGCGAGGGTCCAGAAGATGCGCTGGCGCGCCATGGTGCGTTCCATGTCGTAGGCGCCCTCGTTGCCGTAGTTTCGGATTCGGCGGACGCGGCCCTCGACCTCGACACGGCTGCCGTAGGGAAGTTCCGGCAGGGTCTGGCCTGGCCTTGGGTAGAGATTGACGCGAGCGAGGGCGCCTGGTGCGAGTTGGATGACGAACTGCTGGCGGTCCGGGAACGTGCGTGGCGGCTCAACAACACAGCCGGTCAGGGAGACCAACTCGCCATTGGCGGCGTCAAGTTCCGGGGCGGCCGGCGGGCGGCGCCATGTTGCCCATCCGGCGCCTGCCATCAGGAGAGCCATCCACAGCGCCGCCCGAGCGAGCCAAGTGTGCTGACGATGGTACGCGAGGATCGACAGAAGGCCGAGCACCGCAGCGGCGATCGCGGCTTCCAGACCGTCGAAGGGGACGGCGCGCTCCAGTATCAGCCCGCCGAGAAAGGCCAGAAACGGGATCAGAAGCGGCTCACGCATGGAACAAGAGAACAGTGCGGCGGCGCGCGGGAGTTCTCAGCGTGAGGCGGGGGAACCGTCTGCTAGGTTTGTAACGATGCAAGCCATCGACGAAGTCTTCGCCCTTTTTTCGGCTTCCGGGGAAGGTGTCTATTTCGGCGAGCCAGTGACCCAGTTGCAGCATGCGCTGCAGGCGGCGGACTGCGCGTCCAATGCGGGTGCCGATGAGGAGTTGACGTTAGCGGCGCTGCTGCACGATGTCGGCCATCTTCTTCCGGGCGGACGCACGCACGAGGAGATCGGAACGATCGATCATGATCGGACGGCTCAAGCCTGGCTGGCCGAGCGGGGCTTCAGCGCTCGGTTGATCGCGCTGGTGGGAGCGCATGTCGACGCGAAGCGCTATCTGGTGGCGACCAATCCGGACTACCATGCGAGACTCTCGGAAGCGAGCAAGCGGACGCTGGAACTGCAGGGTGGACCGATGACCTCGGCGGAGGCCGAAGCGTTTGCGGCGGCGCCGCACTTCCGGGATGCGCTGCGATTGAGGAGTTGGGATGAGCACGCCAAGGACCCGGCGGCCGTGGTTCCGCCGCTGGAGAGCTACCGCGCGGCGCTGTCTCGTCATCTGACCGCAATCAAGGCTCGGTAAACTCGCCAGAACATGTTTCCGCGCATGTTCTTCCTCACGTGGCTGACCTACGCCTCGTTTTATCTCTGCCGGAAGAACTTCAGCGTGCTGATGCCGTACCTGAAAAGCGAACAGGGCTACTCGGCGGGTGCGCTTGCCGATGTGCTGTTTCTGTACTCGCTGCTGTACTGCATCGGGCAGTTCATGTGGGGTCCGCTGGTGGACCGAATCGGGGCGAGGTGGATTGTCGGGGCGGGCGGTGTGCTGTCCGCTCTGTGTTCGTCCGCGACGGGCTTTCTCGCGCCGCTGGCACTGTTTCAGAGTGCGAATGGACTGGCGCAAGCCAGCGGATGGCCGTCGGTACTGAAGTTGTCGCGTGACTGGTTTCCGGAGAAGGATCGCGGAGTCACGCTGGCATGGTGGAGCACGAGCCTGGTGGTTGGAGGGTTTGCCGGTTCCTGGCTGGCGGCTTGGGCAGTGGAGGGCGGCTGGCGCCGTGGAGCGTGGATTCCGGGAGTCCTGCTCAGCGCCGTGGCCCTCGCCTTCGCCGTGTTTGCGCGCGATGGGAAGCCAAAGCGTGGACAGGGCGGCCCGCCGGAGCGGCTGAAACTGAACCGGCCGTTGCTGTCGATCGCCGCGATGTATTTCACGGTCAAACTGACCCGCTACGCCTTCCTGTTCTGGCTGCCCTTCTATATGACGGAGGCACTGGCTTACGACAAGCCGAAGGCGGGCTATGCGTCTTCAGTCTTCGAACTGATTGGATTTCTGGGTGTCGTGGGAGCGGGGTATGTGTCGGACCGGTTCTTGCGCGGCAACCGTTTCGGTCTGGGTGCCGCCATGATGTTTTGCCTGGCCGCCCTTTGCGCGGCATACCCTCTCGTGAGCGGCACGGGCGAGTTTGCCAATCTGGCGCTGATTGCGCTAATCGGAATGTTCACGTTCGGACCGGACACGCTGATGGCCGCTGCCGCCGTGCAGGACGTCGCTCCCCCGGAGGCGACGGCGGCGGCAGGCGGCTTCGTGAACGGGGTCGGCTCACTGGGGCAGATTGTTTCGCCGCTGGTGGTGGCAGGGTTGTCCAAACATTTCGGCTGGCCGATGTTGTTCGCTACCCTGGGAGCATTCTGCGCTCTCGGCGGCCTGGCGCTGCTGGCGCGGGGAAAGGACCATCGTTGAAAATCGCGATCGCGGGCGCGGGCATCCTCGGACTGGCGCACGCGTATGCCTACGCCAAGCGCGGCCATCATGTGACGGTGTTCGAGCGGTCTCCACGGGCGCACGGCGCTTCGGTGCGGAACTTCGGAATGCTCTGGCCGATTCGGTTCCCGAAGGGCGAACTGGAACAGTTGGGCGCGCTGAGCCGCCGCATCTGGACGGAGGTCCTGGAATCCGCCAAACTGCCCTACTCCGCGGAAGGTTCGCTGCATGTCGCCTATCAGGATGACGAGGCGGCCGTGATTCAGGAGTTGCTGGCGGCTGAGCCGCATCGCGGACGGTGGGTGGACGCAGCCGAGGCGCGCCGGCTGTGTCCTGCGCTGGTGCCGGAAGGTCTGCGGGGCGCGCTGTACAGCACGGAAGAGGCCATCGTTGATCCGCGGTTGGTGATCGCCCACCTTCCGGCGTTCCTGGCGGAGCGCTATGGGGTGAAGTTCCACTTCAGCTCTCCGGTTCTCGACCCGTCCCGCCTGGAAGCGGACCTGCGCCTGCTGTGCACCGGCGACGATTTCGAAACGCTCTACCCGTCGCAGTTCGCCGATGCCGGCATGACCCGGTGCAAGCTGCAGATGCTGCGTACGGTGCCGCAACCGGATGGCTGGCGGATGGGTCCGGCGCTGGCCGGGGGACTCACGCTGCGTTATTACACTTCCTTCGAAGCGGCCCCGAGCCTTTCGAAGCTGAAGGCTCGAGTCGCAGCAACGATGCCGGAGTATGACCACTACGGCATTCATGTAATGGCGTCGCAGATGCCGGACGGCTCCATCACACTAGGCGACTCTCACGAGTATGGCTTGGCGGTGGACATCTTTAACAATGAAACAATCGACCGGCTGATTCTCGATTACCTGGCGACCTTCGCGCGCTTTCCCAACCCGGCCATTTCATCTCGGTGGCACGGCGTCTACGCCAAGCACCCGAACAAGCCGTACGTTGTCATCGAACCGGAGCCCGGAGTCCGAGTGGTGACGGGTGTGGGCGGCGCCGGAATGTCGCTCTCCTTCGGGTTGGCGGAGAAGATTTGTGAAAGCGATCATCTTTGATTGGGCCGGCACCGTGGTCGACTACGGATGCCGTGCTCCGGTGGCGGTGCTGGAGGAGATTTTCGCGGCCGCAGGCGTGCCGTTGGTCGGCGCCGAAGCGCGGCATGCGATGGGCTGGTTGAAGCGGGACCAGATTCGCGCCATCCTGGGGCTGCCGCGTGTGTGCGAAGCCTGGCGTTCGGTTCACGGCGAAGCTCCGTCGGAGCGGGACGTCGAGCGGCTCTTCGCTTCGTTCCTGCCGCGACAGATCGAGGTGGTGGAGCGGTACTCGGACGTGATTGAGGGAGTTGCGCGCGTTGTGGAGCAACTCCGCGGCGAGGGTTGGAAGATTGGTTCCACCACCGGCTACACACGGGCGATGCTCGCGCCGGTGATTGCGAAGGCGGCGCAGCAAGGCTATTGCCCGGATGCCTCTGTAACGCCGGACGAAGTTTCAGCCGGCCGTCCGGCACCCTGGATGATCTTCCGCAACCTGGAGTTGCTGGATGTCTTTCCGGCGCAGGCGATCAAGGTTGGCGACACACCGAGCGATATTGAAGAAGGGCGGAACGCCGGCCTGCGCACGATTGCGATCGTTGGTAGCTCCAACGAAGCTGCCGCGCATGGTGTGGAAGAAGCCCGACGCCGTCTGGCGGGCGCCGACCTGATGGTTGACCGAATCGAAGAACTGCCGGAAGCCGTGCGGCGGCTCTCGTCTACTTCCCTCGCATCTTGACGTCCGCGCCGATCGTGAAATAGGAATCATCCAGGCCACGGTTGATCTCTACCTCTTCCAGGAACGATTCGAAAATCTTCTCGCCGTTGCGTGTGCGAAGGATCGTGTAGGGCCACATCACTCCGCCGCCGATGTCGCGGAACTTGGAGTAGGCCGCGATCTCCTCGTCGACGTAGCCACCCTGCCGCCGCGGTGCCGTCTGCCGGACGGGTAGCTTGGTCGATTGATGGAATGCCACACGCACGACGCGGTTGTCCGCATCGGTGATATCGACGTTTTCGACGGGCTGGTTGTCTACCACATCGGTGCCCTGGCTTTCGAAGATCATGCCGCGCTCGCCGATGCGCATGCGGAGGATGTAGAGAATGCTGCGGTACTGATTTTCGATGAAGCGCTTTACCTCCTCTTCCGCGATGGGCTTGGCGCCACGATAGTTCACGTCCCAGCCCTTGCCATCCTCCAAAAAGATCGCGGCGGTGTCTTCCTTCTTGCCAAAGGCCTGACGGACGCGCATCCCGAAGAATCCGGCAACGGGCGGCTCCGGACGCGTCAGGTATCGCGTGTAGATCCGCACACGTGACAAGCCGGACAGGCGCTGTCGCGAGAACGAGTACGCCCTCCCGGATTCGATGCGGTCGCGCATGGCCAGAAAGCGCTCGCCGCCCATCGCCGCAAGCGCCTCCTTCACCACGCGCTCACCCCGCTCCGCGCGCGTCTCGGCCCAGGCAGCGATTGCCAGCAGGAAGACCAGCAGTCTCATGGCTTCTTCGCCAGATCCTCGGCTTTCAGGCCGCTGTTGATGCTCATCGTGGTGACCTTCGCCGCAACGGACTGTTTGCCCCCTTGCGACACCGTGACGGAAGAAGGCATTTGGATCCCGCTCACGTCGCGAAAACTGCCATAAACCTCTTCCACGTCGGTGGGCGGTCCGCCCATTCCCGCTGCCGAGTAGGTCTGCGATTTAGGTAACCCGGTCGCCGGATCGAGAGCGATTCGCGTGGAGGACGTGGGACCCTTGATCTCGATGGTGTTCGGCGCGACGGCGTTGACCTCGCCAGTCCAGCGGGCAATGCTCAGCAGATCCCGGAAGAGTTGATCCTGCACCTGCTTCAGGATGGGCCCACCCAGCGGCATCTCACCTTGCGGACCCTTGAACCATCCGGTCTTTCCGTCGAAGTAGCTCGCGATTGTGCCGAACGGCAACTGGCTCTCTTGCCGGAACGTGGAGGGTGCCACCCAAAACTGCTTCTGCGTCGCCTTCAGCGTTCCCTGTCCGGTGGATAGCTCAATCTCGGTGGTCTGCGAATAGTCACGGACGGCGGCGAGTTTTTCGGCTCCGCCCATCGCCTGCTGCATGCGGGCGAACAGGCGCTTCCCTTCGGCCTGCGTTCCGGCATCGGTCTTTGCGGCGGGCTTTGCCGGTTCCGGAATCGTCAGGTCGATCTTGTTCACCGCCATATTCAGAGCGGTCAGCGGTGTCTTCAGCTCCGCCGGGTTGCCCACCAGGACATAGGTGAAGTTCTCGGGCTTCAAGTACTCCTTCGCGACGCGGGCGACGTCTGCCGGAGTGACCTTTTCCACGGCGCGCTGATACTGAAACACAAAGTCCTTGGGATAGCCAAAGTACTCGTAATTGACGATGCGAGTCAGCGTTTTCGCGGGGCTGTCGAAGTTGAAGACGAAGGTGTTCAGGATCTTGTCTTTCGCGGACTTCAACTCTGCTTCAGTGGGCTGTCCGGAGCGGAACTTCTCGATCTCACTCTGCATGACGCGGACCGCGTCGACCGTGTTCTCACTTTTGGTTCCCGCCACCACCTGGAACAGACCCGGATGCGTGTAGTTGGCCCCCCAATCGCCGAAAACCTGATAGGCATACCCGCGCTCGACGCGGATGGCCTTGCCGAGTCTGCTGGTGAAGGGGCTTCCGCCGAGAACGCTTCCCATGACATCCAGTGCCGGATAATCCTTGTCGCGAAGTTCGCCCCCCAGATGCCCAAACAGAATGGTCGTCTGGTTGACGTCGCCCTTTTCGGCAAAGTGCAGTCCGGGGCGCGGTGTCCGGTCCACCTTGGGGAACTCAGGAAC
Source organism: uncultured Solibacteraceae bacterium (assembly GCA_964395885.1). Taxonomy (GTDB): domain Bacteria; phylum Acidobacteriota; class Terriglobia; order Bryobacterales; family Bryobacteraceae; genus JAPKYZ01. Next base: position 7,496 of record CAYNDS010000189.1, read on the forward strand.
GGCGGGTTGCTCCACCTTCCAGTCGGCGAACAGGTTTTCCAATTGGCTGCGCATCTGGGCGGAATCGAAGTCACCGTAGATTGCCAGGATGATGTTCTTTGGGAAGAAGTAACGCTTATGGAAGTCCACCAGGTCCGTGCGCTGAATCGCGTCGATGGTGGCGTACTCCGAATCCCATCCGTACGGCGTGGTTTTGCCGTAGAGGATGCTGGTGAACTCACGGCGTGCAATGTCGTCGGCGTCGTCGTTGCGGCGGGAGATGAGCGACTTCTGCTGCATCTTGGCCAAGTCCAGCTTGTCCTGCCGGAACGCCGGGGAGGCGAGCACATCCTTGAACGCGGCCAGCACTTCCGCCGTGTTCTCCTTCAGGCAGTTGAAGCCCACCCGTCCGCTGGTCTCGCCAATGGACGACTCGACGCTGGCGGCGATGTTTTCGAGTTGCTCGTTGAGCTGCTCGCCCGTCTTCGCCTGCGTCCCACCGGTGCGCATCACCTGTCCGGTGACGGTAGCAAGGCCGATCTTGTCTTTCGGGTCGAAGAGGTTTCCGGTTCGCACCAGGGCGAAGCCATTGACCACCGGCAGTTCATGGTTCTCCAGCAGGTACACTCGCATTCCATTCGCAAGGGTGAACGGAGCAATCTCCGGAATCTTCACCTCGCGCAGTGGCGCATACTTCAGGCTGCTCACCGCCGGCATGGGGGCAGCGGCAGGAGCCTTGGCCACCGGCTTTGCGGGCGCCTGAGCCCAGACGATTCCGGCGAAGAGGATCGCAGCGAAGACTCTCATTACTCGCCCTCCTTGGTGGGTTTCACGTGGTAGGCGACCGTGCGGTTCTTCTCGGTGAAGTACTCTCGCGCGACGCGCTGCACATCGGCCGCAGTGACCTTTGCAACGTCGTCGACGCTCTGGAAGAGCTTGCGCCAATCGCCGTAGAAGGCATGGAACAGGGCCAGATTGGAGGCCATGCCGGAGTTGGACGACATTTGGCGGATGAGACCCGCGCGCACGCGAGTCTTCACCCGGTTCAGCACGCTTGCATCGACCGGTTTGCTCTTGAGTTGCTCAATGATCCGGTAGATTGCCTTCTCGTTCTCTTCCACGGTCTTGCCCTGATTCGGCACGGAATAAA
>CAYNDS010000190.1:0-1049 GCA_964395885.1 uncultured Solibacteraceae bacterium
TGCTGTCGTCGGAAACAGCCCAACGTTGAATGTCGGGCTGACGTAAGTCGTTTCACCGCTGGGTTCCAGCCTCGTTTTCGTGTCGAGCAGCGTTCCGGTCAGCGAAACCCAGTCCAGCGCTTCGCTCGTGCTGAATTGTAGGGCTGAGACACCCGTAAGCGAACCGCCGTCCAAGTCTGGAAGATCAAAGCTCGCCGTCGACCCGGCGATCGATATGGTCAGCTTCAGGTCGCGGAAGCGCAGGGGCGAAAAGGCCGGGAAGTCTTGGCTAAGGCCATAGCCGCCGCTCCCAGGGTCGCCTGTGAGGTTTTGGATGGAGACAACGTTGACGCCTCCGCTCCCAGTGTCGGGGATGAGGTTGTCGAATGCGATCAAACCGATGGGAATGGGGGTCGCGAAACTAATACTCGCAATGAGAATCGCCCCAGGTACAAGCCGACCGAACATGCTGCTGTTCCTCCGTCCTCTTCCAGCACGAACCGACACGCACACGCGAGTCGCTTGCTAGCGAGTGGAACAGAAACGGCGTTCCGATTTCGGCGCGGGGCGGCGTCGCGAGTCACCAATCACGTCTACGACTAGGACTCGATTCTGACAGAGGCCCAAACTTTTCTCCTCCTCCATTCGGAGGATTTTCGCGCTAATGCGGCTAGTGGTGGCCGACGAAAGGGGAGGGTAACGATGCCAACAAGTGGGCCAGCTTCCGCACGAGTTCCCCCTGCCGCCGCGTACCCGTCTTTCGGTACAAGGCCTCTAGATGGGTTTTGGCGGTCAAGCGGCTCACTCGCCGGCCTTGCTTTTCCCGAGCTTTCAGGACCAAGTCCAAGGCGCCGGTCTCCAGGAGATCCGCTGCCAGTTGCGTCTCCGCTGGCGTGAAGCCGTAGAGGCGGCGAACCCAATCCAGGCCCTCTGCCCGTGGCTGTCCGCTCACGATAGCTAGCTTGGCAACGGGGACGCGCAGGCGGATCTTTGACTGGCTCAGGTCGAGCCGCTGGAGGTGGCAAATGATCGGCGTGTTCGAATCTGCCACCTCGAAGACTGTGTCGCGC
>CAYNDS010000190.1:1059-8553 GCA_964395885.1 uncultured Solibacteraceae bacterium
GGCCACCACCTCTCGGAAGTGCGGCTCCAGAAGGTCAGCGCCGAATGCGTTGATCACGCTCACTCCCCCGCGAGCGTCCCGGCAAACGACGCGTTGCTCTTTGAGCAGATGCTCTCCGCGCGGATTGGCGTCCGTAACGCGACGGTGCGCATCGAGCAGGATCACAGCCGGGCCGTCCATAGAAGCGGATTGCGACGCTTTCAGACGATCCATGCTCTCCGCGAGCTTTAGGGCGCGATGCAAGTGCGGCAGCAGCGCTTGAAGCGGAGCCAGGTCGACGTCGTCAAACGGCCCAGTACGCTCGGCCCGATTCAGCGACAAATACAGGAACATCGCCGATTCGAGTTGCAGTGTTGCGGCTGCCGTATGGACGACCTCGTTCGCTTTCCCCCAGTCCGTGTAGAACTCCGACCGGACCAGCCGGTGGAATGGCAAGAACGCATCCCCTGTCATGATCCCGCCCGGGGGAATTCCCGCGTCCGGCTTCGGCATCCAGGGGTTGATCGAGGCGTAGTACTCGAAGTACGACTTCCTCGATCTGCTATCGAATCCGTAATCGTACCCGCGGGCTTGGCCGGTCGCTAAGTCCTGGACGAGAATCGCGGCGTTGTCTGCGCCCGCCGCCGAGGCGAGTAGGGGGAGCAGATCGTTCCAGTAGTCGGGCGATTCGAGAACGCGGTAGGTCGCTTCCAGCAGAACTTCCAAGTTGGCGGTTGGCATCTTGCTTCAGATCAGGATACGGCTAGTGTACGTGAAGTCTTACATGCTGTGCGTAGAACCGCTTGTGCCTAACACGGAGGGGCAGCCAGGAATCTTGACCTGTTGCCTGTGGCCCGCCAGCCGCAGCGTAAGATGTAGTCCATCCGCCCGATGACGAATCAGTCCTTTTTCGACGCGCCGATTCTGAACTCTCCGTACGTGCAGCCCGCCCGCCACTGGGAGCTGGACGAGAACGGCATGCCCACCGGACGCTGCTTCGAAACGCGGCGCATGGCCAAGTACCTGCAACCCGTCCCGAAGCCTCGCAAACAGAAGCGCGCGACCGCGAAGCAATCGTCGTTCATTCTCGGCGATGAGCGGATCTCGACCGCGCGGCAGCAGTACGACCCAACTGCTGTCATCAATGAGGTACGCGGCTACGTCAACCGCTGGCGGCAGTTGCACCCTTCCCTGTGGCAGGTTACGCCCACAACGGAGCGTCTGCTCCAGCACTGGCGCACGCACGAGTTCCAGAATCAGAGGCCGTTCTTCTGCCAGATCGAAGCGGTGGAGACCGCAATCTGGCTGACCGAGGTCGCACCCAGCTTTGGCGCGCAAGGGAAGCGATTCACCGAATATCTGGCACAAGTGAACGACGAATCGAATCCCGGCCTCTCCCGCCTCGCCCTGAAACTCGCGACCGGCGCCGGCAAGACCACCGTCATGGCGATGCTGATCGCCTGGCAGACCGTCAACGCCGTTCGCCACCCCAACAGCAAGATGTTCACCCGCGGCTTCCTGGTGGTCGCGCCAGGAATCACCATTCGGGACCGTCTTCGCGTGCTGCTGCCCTCCGACACGGAAAGCTACTACCAGACCCGCGAACTGGTGCCCGCCGACCTGCTGGACGACGTTCGCCGCGCCAAGATCGTCATCACCAACTACCACGCCTTCAAGCTGCGCGAAACGATGGAGGTTTCCAAAGGCGGTCGTGCCCTGCTCGAGGGCCGCACGGGAGAGCCACTAAAGACTCTCGAAACCGAAGGCCAGATGGTGAAGCGCGTGGCCAGCGAGCTGATGGGCATCAAGGGCGTGCTGGTGCTGAACGACGAAGCGCACCACTGTTACCGCGAAAAGCCGAAGTCCCCCGACGAAGAAGAAGAAACCCTGAAGGGCGACGATCGCGCCGAGGCGGAGAAGAACCGGGAAGCCGCCCGGCTGTGGATCTCGGGACTGGAAGCTGTCCAGCGCCGGCTCGGGCTGACGCGCGTCATCGACCTCTCCGCCACGCCGTTCTTCCTGCGCGGTTCCGGCTACGACGAAGGTACCCTCTTCCCTTGGACGATGAGCGACTTTTCCCTCATGGACGCCATCGAATGCGGCATCGTCAAGCTGCCGCGCGTGCCCGTCGCCGACAACATTCCGGGCAGCGAGGTCCCCAAGTTCCGCAATCTTTGGGACAACATCCGCGACGGGATGCCCAAGAAGGGCGCAAGCAAGCAGAAGAAGGCAGGCGGGTTCGATACGAACTCCATCCCGCAGCTCCTGATGACCGCCTTGGAAGCTCTCTACGGGCACTACAAGAAGGTTTACGAAGCCTGGCGCCAGGCCGGCATCGGCATCCCACCGTGTTTCATTGTCGTTTGCAACAACACCTCCGCTTCCAAGCTGGTGTATGACTACATCGCCGGTGTGGAGCGCGAGGACGGGACGCTGGTCCCCGGCCGTCTGGAGCTGTTCCGCAACACCGACGAGAACGGGAACTGGTACGCCCGCCCACGCACGATCCTGATTGACAGCGAACAGTTGGAGGCCGGCGAGATCGACGACCAGTTCCGCCAGGCCGCCGCCAAGGAGATCGCCCAGTTCAAGGACGATTTGATTCAGCGCACCGGTGACGCGAGAGCCGCCGAGAAGCTGGACGACGTTGCCCTTCTTCGCGAAGTGATGAACACCGTTGGCAAGGAGGGCCGCCTGGGCGAACAGGTCCGCTGCGTCGTTTCGGTCTCCATGCTCACCGAAGGCTGGGATGCCAACAACGTCACCCACGTTCTGGGAGTCCGCGCATTCGGCACGCAGCTTCTCTGCGAACAGGTGATCGGCCGTGCGCTCCGCCGCCGCTCCTACGATTTGAACGAAGACGGCCTCTTCAATGTCGAGTATGCGGACATTCTCGGCATTCCGTTCGACTTCACCGCAGAGCCGGTCATCACCAAACCGCCGCAGCCCCGCGACACGGTAACGGTCAAGGCGATGAGTCCGGAACGGGACCACCTGGAGATTCGCTTCCCGAACGTTTCCGGCTACCGCGTGGAACCCTCGGCGGAACGCCTGACCGCCACCTTCACCGACGACCACATCATGGTCATCACGCCGGAAGACATCGGGCCAACCCAAACCGAGAACGCGGGAATTGTCGGCCGTCCCGTCGAGCTGACGTTGGATCACCAGGCGGACGATCGCATGTCCGCTGTGAGCTACGAACTGACCAAGCGGATGCTCAACCGGTTTCGCGACGAAAAGGGAGAGCTGAACCTGACCCTCTTCGGCCAGATGAACCGCATCGTCCGCCAATGGCTGGACAGCTACCTGGTCTGTAAGGGCGGCACGTACCCGGCCCACGTCCTGTTTCCACAGTTGGCCGAACGCGCTTGCGAGCGGCTGCAGAGCGCCATCCTGCGCGGCGAAGTAGGCGAAAAGGCGCGGCCCGCCGTCGCGATCCTCGACCCCTACAATCGCGAAGGCTCCACCCGCCACGTCCGGTTCACCACCTCCAAAACAGACCGCTACCAGACCTCGCCCGACAAGTGCCACTTGAACTGGGTGATCCTCGACAGCGACTGGGAGGCCGAGTTCTGCCGTGTGGCGGAGGCGCACCCCCGCGTGTTGGCCTACGTCAAGAATCACAACCTCGGGTTTGAGGTCCCCTACCGGTCCGGTGCCGAAACCCGCCGCTACCGTCCGGACTTCCTGGTTCTGGTGGATGACGGCCGGGGCAAAGACAACCCGCTGCACCTGATTGTCGAGATCAAGGGCTACCGCAAGGAAGACGCCAAGGAGAAGAAGCTGACGATGGAGACCTATTGGGTGCCCGGCATCAACCGCGACGGGCGCTTCGGCCGCTGGGCGTTTGCCGAGTTCGCCGACGTTTGGGACATCGGCATGGACTTTGAGAAGACGGTCGCCCAGCACTTCGAAGCGATGCTGAGCACCTCCGCCCCCGTCGCTGCCGGAGCCGCTCGATGAATCTCTCGCCGGGGACATTCTTCCGCCGCGCCCACGCCCTCACCGACGCACCGCATTCCCCAGCGGAAGAGTGTCCCCGAAGCTGAACCACCCACATGGCCACAAAACGAACGAAGAACAATGGCGCCCCGCCCGCACTTAAGGAAGTGGTCGCCATTGCGCATCCGAAAGAAGACGCCTCTCGCAAGAACATCCCCACGGCGGAGTTCCAGTCCATCGCTCCGGATGAGGTCCGCAAGGCCGTCCCGGTGACGTACCCGCGCAACGCCGGCGGACTGGAGGAAGAGAAGGCCGCCCGCAACCGCGACCTGGACCCGCAACTGGTGTGGCGCGGCAAGGACCAGCAGGACTGGACGGATCTGGTGGTGCAGGCGCCGCCGCTCTACATCCAGGAGAAGGTGCATCCCAAGGTGCTGATCGACGATCTACGCCGCCGTGGGCCGGCCGATGAAAGCCAGTTAGGTCTGTTCGCCGAGGCGTTCAATGGCGTACCTGAGGGTGACGCCAAAACGGAGTTCTACCAGCACGACGCCAACTGGACCAACCGCATGATCCTGGGCGACAGCTTGCAGGTGATGGCGTCGCTCGCGGAGCGCGAGGGGCTACGCGGCAAGGTGCAGTGTATTTACTTTGATCCGCCGTATGGGATCAAGTTCAATTCGAATTTTCAATGGTCGACGACGACCCGGGATGTGAAGGATGGCGATCCGACGCATATTAGTCGCGAGCCTGAGCAGGTGAAGGCGTTTCGGGATACTTGGCGCGACGGGATTCATAGTTATTTGACTTATCTTCGAGACCGCCTAACGCTGGCGCGAGACCTTCTTGCGGATTCGGGGTCCATCTTTGTCCAGATCGGTCAAGAGAATGTTCATCGTTTGCGCAGTCTCATGGAAGAGACCTTTGGCACAGAGTGCCTCGTTTGCGAAATCGTGGTCAAGAAGAAGGGTGCTCAGAAGAGCGCCTTCATCGACCCGGTGAACGATTACATCCTTTGGTTTAGCAAGTCGCCACGATCTGCAAACGGTACGAAGTACAAGGCGCTGTTCGAGGACCGGCCGCTCGACTACGAGGCTATCGACTACTTCTCCCAGGTTGAAACCAATGACGGGCGAATACTGAATCTGAAAGACCGGGACCTCCTGCAACACAAAGACTACCGCCTCTTTCCAAAAGCGATTGATCTAGACTTTCCCGAAGCAAGGCTTCTGCGCCAGTGGCCGATTACGAATGGTGGCTATCGCGAGAACCAAATGCACCCGGTTCGGTTTCGTGGCACAGATTTCAGTCCGCCCAAGAACCGCTGCTGGAGTCACCAGTCACGTCCTTTAGCAACTGGCTTATCGGGAATGGACCGTGTAGCAGCTGCTTCGCGGCTGATGGCTAATGGTCGGAGCCTCGATTTCAAGCGGTATTACTCGGATTTCCCTTTTAAGAACCTGTCGAATTGGTGGGATGGGTTTCGGGGTGCGTTGGAACAGGTTTACGTAGTACAGACGAACGAAAGGCTCATTGAACGATGCATCCTGATGGTGACAGATCCAGGTGACCTCGTTCTAGATCCCACGTGCGGCTCCGGGACCACCGCCTATGTCGCCGAACAGTGGGGACGCCGCTGGATCACCATCGACACCTCCCGCGTCGCGCTCGCCCTGGCCCGCGCCCGCGTCATGGGAGCGCGCTACCCCTACTACCTGCTCGCCGACACCGCCGAAGGGCAGCGCAAGGAAGCGGAGGTCACGCGCAAGCCTCCCTCCAGCCAGCCCACCTACGGCCGCCTCCGCCAAGGGTTTGTCTATCGGCGCGTCGCGTACATCACTTCAAGTACGATCGCGAACAACGCCGAAATTGACGTCATCTGGGGGAGCTACCAGACGCGCCTGGAGCCGTTGCGGTCCGCACTGAACGCGGCGCTCGGCACCGCCTATGAAGAGTGGGAGATCCCGCGTGACGCCTCGGACAACTGGCCCGAGGCTGCCCGCACCGCCCATGCCGAGTGGTGGAAGCAACGCATCGCCCGCCAGCAGGAGATCGACGCCTCCATCGCCGCCAAGGCCGATACCGAGTACCTGTACGACAAGCCGTATGAGGACCCAAAGAAGGTGCGCGTGGCCGGGCCGTTCACGGTGGAGAGCCTTGCGCCGCATCGCACGCTGGAAGTGGACGAGAACGGCGACGTCCGGGACCCGCGCGATCGCACGCCGGAAGCCGCCAGCTTCGTCGACATGATCCTCGACAATCTGCGCCGCGCGGGCGTGCAGCAGGCGCACAAGGACGACAAGATCGACTTTGAAGCGCTCAACCCCTGGCCGGGCGAGTGGATCTGCGCCGAAGGCCGCTATCGCGACGGCGAGGGCAAGCCGCGCCGGGCGGGCGTCTTCATCGGGCCGGAGTTCGGCACTGTCTCCCGCCAAGACCTGGTGCAAGCGGCGCGGGAGGCGGGCGACGCCGGTTTCGATGTCGTGCTGGCTTGCGCGTTCAGTTTCGATGCGCACTCGACGAACTTGCAGAAGCTGGGCCGCATCGCCGTGCTGCAGGTGCGGATGAATGCCGATCTGCACATGGCGGAGGATTTGAAGAACACGGGCAAGGGCAACCTGTTCGTGATCTTCGGCGAGCCGGATGTCGACCTTCGCCCGGCGGCGGGCGGCCAGTGGCGGGTGGAGGTGCAGGGCCGCGACGTCTTCCACCCGGCCACGGGCGAGGTACGCAGCGACGGTCCGGACGGGATCGCCTGCTGGTTCATCGACACGGACTACAACGGCGAGAGCTTCTTCGTGCGTCACGCCTACTTCCTCGGGCAGAACGATCCGTACAAGAGTCTGAAGACGACGCTCAAGGCCGAGATCGACCCGGAGGCGTGGGAGAGTCTGCACAGCGCCGTTTCGCGGCCTTTCGGCCGCCCGAGTTCGGGGCGAATCGCGGTGAAGGTGATCAATCACTTGGGGGATGAAGTGATGCGGGTTTTCCGTGTGCCCGAGGAGACGCGATGAACTGGAACTTGCCACCTGATGAACTTGACCGGGAGTTGGTGTTTGAGTTCTTCTGGCGGTTCTCCGTTTTTGAGTGCGCCCTGAAGGCAACAGGGTTTGTAAGGGCTCGGGGCATGAGCGATGCTGCCGAGGCGGACTGGGATTTGTTCGCACAGGAAATCGACTTCCGGAAGTGTTCTACTCCCGGCCTTCCGCAAGCCGTCACCGCGCTGCGCCAGTTAAACCCCAAGCGCCAGGTTTTCCGGGGAGGACGCCTCGTGTGGGAGGAGCAGGCTCCGACAAAGAACAAAGGCGAGCAGTACACGATCGAACTTCTGAAGAGGGTGCGAAACAACCTGTTCCACGGCGGCAAGTACCCGGATGGACCAATTGGTCAGGTCGAACGGGACCAAAAGATCTTGCGCGCGGCGCTCACCATACTGAACGGCTGCTACGACGCGCACGCTGGGGTACGAAACCGAATTAGGATGGCGGCTTGACGACGGCCGGGCACAAGATTTCGGGAGAGAAACCGATGCAATTGAAAGCGGAGACGAAACGTTGAAGGTGCTGGTGG
>CAYNDS010000191.1:0-8551 GCA_964395885.1 uncultured Solibacteraceae bacterium
TGCCGCCCTTCACCACCTTGGTGACGCGGTTGATCGAGACGACCTGCTCTTTCAGGTTCAGTCCCGCCGTCTCCACTCGCTTGTGCGCTTGCGCCATGTCGCTAGAACTCCAATCCCGCCTGGCGCGCGGCCTCGGCCAGCGCCTTGATCCGTCCGTGATAGAGATAGCCGCCGCGATCGAAGACCACGCGCGTCACGCCCCGCTCCTTGGCCCGCTCGGCAATCAGCTTGCCCAACTCGCTTGCACCGGCCACGTTGCCGCCCGCCTTCACCGGCGAGTCCTTCTCGGCCGAGGACGCCGCCGCCAGCGTCTTGCCCTCGCGGTCGTCGATCACCTGCGCGTAGATATGCTTCACGCTGCGGAACACGGCCAGGCGGGGACGCTCGGCACTGCCGCGGACACGCGAACGAATCCGGTCGTGAATCCGGATGCGCCGCTCTTTCTTGTTGACCTTCGAGACCATGATCAGATCCTCGCCTTACTTACCCCTGCCACCCGCGCCGGTCTTACCCTGCTTCTTGCGGAGCACTTCGCCCGTGTACCGCACGCCTTTATTCTTATAGGGGTCCGGCGAACGCAGCGCCCGCATGTTCGCCGCCACCTGACCGAGCAGCTGCTTGTCATGGCAGGTGAGCACGATGTGCGTGTTCTTGTCGACCTTCATGTCGATGCCGTCCGGCAGCAGGAACTCGATCGGGTGCGAATAGCCGAGGTTGAACGAGGCCAGCTTGCCCTTCACCTCACAGCGATAGCCCGTGCCGACAATGTCCAGCTCCCGCGTGAAGCCCTTCGAGACACCCTCGATGGCGTTGGCCGCCAGAGCCCGCGTGAGCCCGTGCACGGCGCGGTAGCTGTCGTCCTCGCGCTTGACCTCGAGCGTCGCGCCGGCCTGCTCAAAACGAACTCCGGACGGAATCGGTACCGTCAGCTTACCCTTCGGCCCTTCCACCTTCAGCTCTGGCCCGATAGCAAGCTTCACACCCGCCGGAACCGTGATCGGTTTCTTTCCCACTCGTGACATCGTCTTGTCCCTTTACCAGACCTGACAGAGAACTTCACCGCCCACGCCCTGCTTGCGCGCCGCGGCGCCGGTCATGACACCGCGCGGCGTGGTGAGAATGTTGACGCCTAACCCGCCCAGAACGCGCGGGATTTCATCCTTGCCCACGTAGACGCGGCAGCCCGGCTTGGACACCCGCTCGAGCTTGGAGATCACCGGCTGGTTGCCCGGCGCATACTTCAGATAGATCTTGATCGTCTTGCGTGAACCCTCTTCGGCCAGCTTGTAGTTGAGGATGTAGCCCTCTTCCTTCAAGATGCGCGCGATCTCGGTCTTCAACTTCGAAGCCGGAATGTCCACCTTGGTGTGCCGCGCCGAAACGGCGTTGCGCACCCGCGTGAGCATATCGGAGATCGGATCGGATGTCGTCATTTCGCTTGCTTCGCTTTCCTGCTTCTTACCAGCTCGACTTCACCACGCCGGGAATCTCTCCGGCCAGGGCCAATTGCCGGAAGCAGATCCGGCACAACGCAAACTTGCCGATGTAGCCCCGAGCGCGGCCACAGCGCCGGCAGCGGTTCCGCATCCGGCAGGCGAACTTCACCTTCTTGCCCGTTCCCACCGCCGCGGCGATCTTCGCCGCCAGTGCCCGGTCTTTCGCTTCCTTTGCCGTCGTCGACATCGAGTGCTCTCTTTCTCCCGCTACCTGTTTTCGACCAATGACCTATGCCCGCTGATTGTCGCGGCCCGCAAACGGCATCCCCATCAACTTCAACAGCTCCAAACCCTCTCGGTCGGTCTCCGCCGTCGTCGTGATCGAAATGTTCATGCCCTTGGTCTTGTCCACCTTGTTGTAGTCGATCTCCGGGAAGATCAACTGGTCCTTCAAGCCAAGCGTGTAGTTGCCGCGTCCATCGAACGACTTCTGGCTGACGCCCCGGAAGTCGCGCACGCGCGGCAGCGCAATATTCATCAACCGGTCCAAAAACTCATACATCCGGTCGCCGCGCAGCGTCACCATGCAGCCGATCGGCATGTTCTCACGGAGCTTAAAGGCCGCAATCGACTTCTTGGCGCGCGTCACGACCGGCTTCTGCCCGGCGATCGTCCCCAACTCGCTCACCGCCACGTCCATCAGCTTGGAGTTCTGCGTCGCTTCGCCCAGCCCCATGTTGATCGAGATCTTGGCGATCTTGGGAACCGCCATGATGTTCTCGTAGCCGAACTCCTTCGTCAGAGCCGGGATGACCGTCTTTGTGTAGTGTTCCTTCAGCCGTGCCGCCATGATCTCGCCCCTGTCCCTACTTCTTGTCCAGCGTCTCGCCGGTCTTGCGCGCAATCCGGGTCCGGCGCACCTTGCCGCCCACGGTCTCCGTTTTGAAGCCGACGCGCGTCGCCACGCCGGTCGAGGTCATCAACATTACGTTGGAGACATGAATCGGAGATTCGCGCTCGGCAATACCGCCCTTGATCTGCCGCTGCGGATTCGGGCGCGTGTGCTTCTTCGCCATCTGCACACCCTCCACCAGCACGCGGCCCTTCTCGTGGTCGACCTCGATCACGCGGCCGGTCTTGCCCTTGTCGCGTCCCGCGATCACCTTCACGGTGTCGTTCTTCTTGATGCGGATCCGCTTCGGAGCCCCTTCGGCCCGCGTGCCGAAAAACTGCAGCTTCGCCATGACTAAATCACCTCCGGAGCAAGCGACACGATCTTCATGAAGCGCTTGTCGCGCAATTCGCGGGCGATCGGTCCGAACACGCGCGTGCCGACCGGCTCTCCCAATTCGTTGACCAGTACCGCCGCATTCGAATCAAACCGAATATAGGTGCCGTCCTTGCGCCGCGTTTCTTTCCGCATCCGCACGATCACGCAACGAACGACCTTGCCCTTCTTGATGTTGGAATCCGGAGCCGCTTCCTTCACCGCCGCCGTCACCACATCGCCCAGGCCGGCACGGAGACCCTTGTCGCCTCCGCGAGGCAGAATGCAGCTCAGCCGGCGCGCGCCCGAGTTATCGGCCACCTCAAGGATCGTTCTCATCCCGATCATGTCTTCGTTTCTCCTTCCGAACCGACTCCCATCCGCCGCCGGATCACCCCACGGCGAATGCGTCTGCTAGGCCCCTACCTGCTCCGGCTCCACACCGACCTGCGGCGCACGGCGAATCACCTCTTCGAGCGTCCAGCGCTTCAGCCGCGACAGCGGCCGCGACTCGACGATCCGCACCACGTCCCCCAGGCGTGCCGTGGAGGCCTCATCGTGGGCATAAAACTTCTTCCGCTTCGTGATGATGCGCTTGTAGATCGGATGCGGGACGCGGCGCGTGACCTGGACGACCACCGTTTTGGCCATCTTGGTCGACACCACTTCGCCAATCTTTTCCTGCTTATTCGCCTTCGTTGCTTCCGCCATGGCCCTACTTCGTTCCTTTCGCCTGCTCGGCCGCACGCTCGCTCAGCACGGTCTTCATCCGCGCCCGGTCCTTGCGCAGCTCGCGCAGCTTCTTCACGCCCGCCGTGTTGCCCATGTTGAGCTGGAAGCGGAGGCGGAACATCTGCTCGGAGGCATCCTTTACCTTCGCCTCGATCTCCTTGGCGTCCAGTCCGCGGATCTTCTCGATTTCCATCGCTTGTCTCCCTCGTCCCGAATCGCCCTAGGCGATCTCCCGCACCACAAACTTCGTTTCGATCGGCAGCTTGGCCGCCGCCAGACGGAATGCTTCCTTGGCGGTTTCCACCGGAACGCCCTCCATCTCAAAGAGAATCTTGCCGGGCTTTACCACCGCCACCCAGCCTTCGAGCGGACCCTTGCCCGAACCCATTCGGACTTCGGCGGGCTTCTTCGTGATCGGCTTGTCCGGGAAGATCCGGATCCAGACCTTGCCGCCGCGCTTGATGTAGCGCGTCATCGCAATTCGGGCCGCCTCGATCTGCTTGTTCGTCACCCAGGCCAGATCCATCGACTTGAGGCCATACTCACCAAACGCGATCGTGGCCCCACGCTGGGCGGTACCCTTCATGGTGCCGCGCATCTGCCGGCGGTACTTGACCTTCTTCGGCATCAACATGGCGTGCTACTCCTTCCCCTCTTGCGCCCCGCCCTCTTCGGGCTTCGATTCCGACTTCCAGCTGGGCGCCTGCGGCGAAGCCATCGGCGGCAGAATCGGTCCACCACCGGAGGCCGCGCGCGGGGCCGAAGCCGGCGCCTGCTGCACAATCCCGCCCGTTTCGGCCGGCGGAGCGGCCTGCGACATCGGCGGTCGCCGGTCGCCACGATCAAAGACGCGCTCTCCGCGGTCGCCGCGGTCACCACGATCCCGCGCCGGGCGGCGCCGGGCTTCCGGTTCATTCCGCAAGCCACGCCGCGGACCACCCTCGAGCACCTCGCCGCGATAGACCCAGCACTTCACTCCGATCACACCGTAGGTCGTGTGCGCCTCGGCAAAGCCGTACTCGATATCCGCGCGAAGCGTGTGCAGCGGAAGCTGCCCCTGCAGATACCACTCGCTGCGCGCGATCTCGGCGCCGTTCAAGCGGCCCGACACGCGTACCTTAATTCCCTTGCAGCCGAAGCGAAGCGCGGAATCGACGGCCTTGCGCATGGCGCGCCGGAAGGCGACGCGCTTTTCCAGCTGCATCGCAATCGACTCGGCCACCAGCTGCGCGTCCAGCTCCGGCTTGTGGACCTCCTGAATGTCAATGAAGACTTCGCGCTGCGTCTGCTTGGCCAGATCGAGCTTCAGCTTCTCAATCTCGGCGCCCTTGCGGCCGATGATGATGCCGGGACGCGACGTGCGGATCGTGATGCGCAGCTTGTTGCCCGGACGATCCACTTCGATCGCGCTGACACCGGCTGACTTCAAACGCTCCCGCAGCAGTTCCTTCAGCTCCACATCCTCGTGCAGAAGCTTCGCGTAATCGCCCTTGGCAAACCAGCGCGACTTCCACGTCTTGGTGACGCCGAGCCGGAAGCCGTACGGATGAACTTTTTGACCCATGTGCCTTCTCGCTTCCTTACTTCTCCGCCACCTTCACCACGATGTGCGCCATGCGCCGCTGATAGCGGTAAGCCCGGCCCATCGGCGCCGGACGGATCCGCTTCATCCGCGGCCCCTCGTTCACATAGCACTCCGTCACGATGAGCCTGTCGACGTTCACATCCGAGGACTTGTTCTCGGCATTCGCGATCGCCGACTTCAACACCTTCTCAATCACCGGCGCCATCCGCTTGTTGGTCTGCCGCAGCACGGTGATCGCCTCGCCGGCGTTCCGGCCGCGAATCAGATCAATGACCAGCCGCGCCTTCTGCGCCGAGGTCCGGATGTAGCGCGCTTCCGCTTTCGCTTCCATGGCTACTTCGCCCCCTTCTCGTTCGCCTTCGCCGCGTGGCCCTTGAACGTGCGCGTGGGTGCGAACTCGCCCAGCTTGTGCCCCACCATGTTCTCCGTCACATAGACCGGAATGAACTTCTTGCCGTTATGCACGGCCAGCGTGTGCCCGATGAACTCCGGCTGAATCGTCGACCGCCGAGACCAGGTCTTGATCACCTTTCGGTCGCCCGCCGCCGTCATCGCCGTCACCTTCGTCATGAGGTGATCGTCTGTGAATGGGCCTTTTTTCAGTGAACGGCTCATGCTAGTAACTCCGCTCCTTCGCTAGCGCTTCTTCGACTTCCGGCTGACGATGAACTTGTCCGTCCGCTTGTTGTTGCGCGTTTTGTAGCCGCGCGTCGGCTGGCCCCACGGCGTGACCGGATGACGGCCACCCGACGTCCGGCCCTCGCCACCGCCGTGCGGGTGATCGACAGGGTTCATCGAAACGCCGCGGTTGTGCGGTCGCTTGCCGAGCCACCGGGTGCGGCCCGCCTTGCCGAGCGACTCGTTCTCGTGATCGAGATTGCCGATCTGGCCAACCATCGCCATGCAACGCGACGGCACGCGGCGGACTTCACCGGAAGGGAGCTTCAGCAGCGCATAGTCGCCATCCTTGGACACCAACTGCGCCTGCGCACCGGCCGAACGCGCCATCTGTGCGCCCTTGCCCGGCTTGAGCTCGATCGCACAAACGGTCGTACCCGCCGGGATATTCTTCAGCGGCAGAGCATTGCCGACCAGGATATCGGCGTCCGGCCCGGACACCACGGTCCGGCCTACCTCAAGACCCACCGGCGCCAGAATGTAGCGCTTCTCGCCATCGGCATAGTGCAGCAGCGCCAGACGCGCCGTTCGGTTCGGGTCATACTCAATCGCGGCGACGCGCGCCGGTACACCGGCCTTGTCACGCTTGAAATCGACAATGCGGATCGCCTGCTTGTGACCGCCGCCGATGAAGCGC
The DNA here is from genome assembly GCA_964395885.1 of uncultured Solibacteraceae bacterium. Lineage (GTDB taxonomy): Bacteria > Acidobacteriota > Terriglobia > Bryobacterales > Bryobacteraceae > JAPKYZ01. The sequence goes on from CAYNDS010000191.1 coordinate 6,336, forward strand.
ACCGCGATCTGGCCCTGGCTGTTGCGCCCGCCTGACTTGCGCTTGCCTACCGTCAGCGACTTTTCCGGCGTCTGCTTGGTGATGTCGTCGCGCGTGACAACCGTCTGGAAGCGGCGTGTCGGAGTGACGGGCTTAAAACTTTTGACTGGCATGCTTCTCGCTCTCCCCGCCCTAGATCTCGGCGTACTCCGGCATCTTCTGGCCGGGCTTCAGCCGCACGTAGGCCTTCTTCCAATCCGAACGGTAGCCGGCGAACCGCCCGCGGCGGCGCAGCTTACCCTCAGTAATCGACGTCCGCACATCGTCCACTTTGACCTTGAACAGCGTCTCAACCGCCTGCTTGATCTCGGTCTTGGTGGCACCGCTCGCCACCTCAAAGCACAGCGTCGCACTCGCCTCGCGGAAGCCCTCGGACTTCTCGGTCACGATCGGGCGCGAAATCACTTCATAGAGATTCATTTAGGCCACCTCCGCCGCCGCAGCCTTTGGCGCCAGCGCCGCCGACAGCTTCTCCGCCGCCGCGCGCGTCACCACGACGTGCTTGTGCTTCAACAGGTCGTAGACCGTCAGGGACTTGGTCTCGACCAGCTTCACTCCGACCAGGTTCCGCGAGCCGAGCGCGAGATTCCGGTTCTCGCCGGTCTCGACGAGCAGTGCCGTCTTGGTGGCCTCCAACCGATTGAGCGCCTGCCGCACCGCCTTGGCCTTGTGCTCGGCAAAGGCCAGTCCATCGACCACCTTCAATTCGCCATCGCGGAGCTTGGCCGTCAGCGCCGACCGCAGCGCCCCGAGCTGCATCTTGCGATTCAGCCGGTAGCTGTAGTCGCGCGGCACCGGACCATGCACCGTGCCGCCATGACGCCAGAGCGGCGAACGGATCGAGCCCATGCGCGCGCGTCCCGTGCCCTTCTGCTTCCACAGCTTCTTGCCCGACCCGGCGACTTCATGCCGCGTCTTGACCTTCGCCGTGCCCGCGCGCTCACCGGCCAGGTAGTGCCGGACCGACTCATACAGCAGCGCTTCGTTCACTTCCGCCGCGAAGACTTCCTCGGCCAGCTCAACCGAGCCGACCCGTTGATTTTCCAGATTGACGACGTCTACTGTTGGCATCTTCGTCGCGTCTCCCTTACTGGCGGACCTTGGCCCGGCGCACCATCACGTAGCCGCCGTTCGGCCCCGGGATCGCTCCCTTGACCATCAACACGTTGTCGTCGTGATCCACTTCGACGACCTCCAGATTCCGCACCGTCACGCGCGCGTTGCCCATGTGGCCCGCCATGCGCATGCCCGGAAAGACGCGCGACGGGAAGCTCGACGCGCCGATCGAACCCGGCGCCCGGTGGAACATCGACCCGTGGGTATTGTCGCCGCCGCCGAACTTGTGCCGCTTCACGAAACCGGCAAACCCGCGGCCCTTCGACACGCCCGTGACATCGACCTTTTCCTTCGGCTTGAACTCGCCGACCAGAACCCGGTCGCCCGGCTTCAGATCGCTCGCGCCGTTCTCGAGCCGGAACTCGCGCTCAAACTTCACGCCTTCGGCCCCAGACTTCTTCAAGTGACCCTCCTGCGGCCGGGTCAGGTTCTTCGCCTTCGCGAATTCGACCAGTCCCAACTGCACGGCGTCATAGCCGTCCGTCGTCGGCGTCTTGCGCTGCGTGACCACGCACGGACCCGCCTTCACCAGCGTCACGGGCACAACTTGCCCGTCCGCCTGGAAGATCTGGGTCATGCCGATCTTCTTTCCGAGAATGCCTGGGCTGCTCATGATTTCCTCAGCTCGATCCCTCAGCTACTTCCAATCCGCTTCGTGTCCGGCGCAGCTTACTTCTTGCCGAACGCCTTGATTTCGACGTCCACACCCGCCGGCAGGTCGAGCTTCATCAGCGCGTCCACCGTGTCCTGCGTCGGCTCGAGAATGTCGAGCAGACGCTTGTGCGTGCGGATCTCAAACTGCTCGCGCGACTTCTTGTCGACGTGCGGCGAACGGTTCACCGTATACCGGTTCTTCACCGTCGGCAGCGGGATCGGACCAGCGATCACCGCGCCGGTCCGCTTGGCCGTATCGACAATCTCCGTCGTCGAGGAGTCCAGGACGCGGTGATCATAGGCCTTCAGCCGGATGCGGATGCGTTCTTTATTCATGGTTGCCCGTTCGCTCCCCGCGCTATTCGACGATCTCGGCGACGGTGCCGGCGCCGACCGTGCGGCCGCCC
>CAYNDS010000192.1:0-8477 GCA_964395885.1 uncultured Solibacteraceae bacterium
CGGATGATGTAGTCGTGCAGGTTCCAGTGGCGCGCGACGCGCTGGCCAATCTCGTCGAAGGTAAACTGCATGACCTCGCGCGAGATGCGGTCGATGTCGTCGGTGGACGCCACGCTTCGCAGTTGAATCTCGTGATACAGCTCCGGCAGATAGCTGGCAATCAGAAACTGTCCGAGCTGCCGGAACATGCCGCAGACATAGGCTTCCTCAAGCTGTCCGAGGTCTGCACCGCGAGCCAGTTCGCGGGCGGTATTTGCCGTGAAGGTGGACCGAAGAATAAGGTCCCGCACCGTGGGCGTCTTCTGTTGGAAGTGCTCATGGAGAAGGAACCCCGCGGCGAGATCGCGCACGGTAAAGCAACCCAGCAGAGTGATGGCGCGCCGCACGGAGGCGACCCTTCGCCCTGTACGGTTGACGGCGGCGGAGTTGGCGCGGCGCAGAATCGCCGTGGTCAGCCCCATGCTCTCTTCGATGATCTTGGCCAGTTCGTCAGGCGTTCCGCCGTCTGCATCGGCGGCACGCATGAGTTCGCGGATGTGCCGCGCAAACGCGGGCATGTCCTCGCGAGTGGACAGATACTCGACTGCGGCAATAAGCCTTTCCTCACGGGAAAGCATCCTGACCCAGTGTGCCTGGTCGGCCGCCGTGAAGCTATCGGGCGAGCGTCTCAGTTCGGCGTCAATTCGCCGCTAAGGACGCCCTGGTTTTCGGCGGCGGAAACGGGTAGGTATCAGGGAGGATCTTCACGCCCGTGGTCACCTTCATCGGGTACTTGCCCTTTGTCCTATAAGTGAGTTCGACGAAGTGGGCCGAATAGCCCTTTGCTGGCGATTGTATGGCTACGAAGTATTTGCCATCCGCGCGCAACGGTACATCGACGGACTGATAGGCTTTGCCAATCTTTTCCAGGCGGAAGTCGCGAGCTTCCGGGTTCGTCGCAGTCCAGAGCTTGATCGACTCCGGCTGGTCCGGACACTCAATCGAAAAGCCAGAGTCCTGAATCTTCCACGAATAGCGCGGACGGGCGTCGCCCCGGAGAACCGAATCGTAGAACGCGATCATCGACTGTGGAGCGTCGGTCCCGCGGAGAGAGTGATCGGAATTCGGGACATAGCGCAAGTGCTTTTCGCCGCTTAGGTGGTCCCAGTAAAACTGCGAAGAGTCAGGCACGAAGAACTGGTCCCCCGCGGAGTTCACGATGTACTTCGGCATGGTGAACCGATCACGGTATTCGAATGGTTCTTCGATCTTCATCAGCGCTTTGTTCTGTGGCGTGCCCATCCACTCCATCAGGTCGCGGGCAACGTAGTCGCCCACGGCCGGAGCCCAGAAGCCGTACACGCGCCAGTGATGCTGAAACGAAGCCTCGAGGTTGAGCAGGTCGATGACCAGCGGAACAATGGCTGTGACACGGCGGTCCACGGCTGCAGTCGTCCAGGTGGTCCACCCGCGTTTGGAGCCGCCAGCAACAACGAAGCGACTCACCGAGGCGCGCCCGCCTGCGTCCGTGGCCAGAAACTCCGTAACAGCGTCCATCGCGCGCACCGCCGACTTTGTCATCGGAAGTCGCAAAGGCCATTTTTCGTCGCCAGTACGGATGAAGCGGTCCCAGGTGTAGGCGATGCTGGCGTCCTCGACGGTCTCCTTGCCATTGTTGCCCGTGAACTTCAATGGCTGGTTCGGCACCATTCGCAGCTCCGCCACAACCGATCTTGTGCTCAATGCCGTTTCCGTCAGCATGACGTCGGGATTCGCGGGCGGGTTGGAGCGATTGCTGCCACCGGTGATGAACAGGAATCCGGTGTTGCCGACCACCTCGGGCGGGCGAATCACGGTCAGCCAGTGTTTCCATACCGGCTGATCGACTTCGGCTTCGGTCAACCACCTCTGGCTGACCATCTCCAGGACGTAAGCGCGGAACTTGCCGCCGCCTTCAATCGTCTTCACCAGCTTCCAGGAGTAGTTCTCGTCAGGCGCAGCGACGTAACGGTCCAGCGCCGTCTTTTCCTGTGCGAGCGCTACCGAAGCGAGAACGAGGATCAGGCTCCTCACTGGCGCACCGTGGGATACTGAATCCCCAGTTGCTCCAGGTACGTCGCGTATTTGGAGGGATCGTAGTAGAAGGGCTTCAGCTTCTCGGTAAACCGGGCCATCTTCTCTTTGTTCAGTTCAATAGCGGGTTCGTCGGACTCTGAGATCAGCGGAACGTACTTCTGCTCTTTCGTCTGCTCACGGAAATAGGCCCAGGCCTCCTCGATCAGCTTGGGCTGTGTCAGGTAGTCCAGAGCGGTCATCGCCTGCACCTTCGCCCCGGCAGCGGAACCCTTGTGCGCTATCGGCGTCGCCATGGAGATCGCATTTGCCCAGTGATGTCCGGGCAATCCAGGGATGTTTGCCGGATATCGCATGTAGACCATTGGCGCCACCCACGAGATATCGCCCACATCATCGCTGCCGCCGCCCTTCCGCATGTCCTCCGGGGGAGGACCTTCCAAAGCCTTGATCTTGGTCTCGAGCCCATCGCGTTTGGGAGCGTTGATCTCCTTCTGCAGCGCCTTGGCGAGCTTCTGATCGGCTTCAGACCACTGGGGCATGCCCACCGCTTCAATGTTCTTCTGCTGCATTTCGGCAAGCGGCTTGTTGAAATGCACTGGCCAGGCAGACCCCACAACGCGCTTGGAAAGCGTCGTGCCGGTCATCAGAGTCGCGCCCTTTGCGATCGTGTCGCCCAACTCCATCAGCTCACGGATGTGCAAGTAGTCGAGTTCGCGGAAGTAGTACCAGACCGTCGCTTCCTCGGGAACCACGTTCGGCTGGTCACCCCCGTTTGCGATCACATAGTGAGAGCGCTGCTGGGTACGCAGATGTTCCCGCTTGTAGTTCCAGCCCGCGTTCATCAGTTCCACTGCATCCAGAGCACTTCGGCCCCGCCAGGGAGCACCGGCGGCGTGCGCTGCTTCTCCCTTGAACGTGTACTGAATCGAGACCAAACCCGTGTTGATGGCTCCAGGGCCGTAGCTTGTGCCGAACTCATTGCCGACGTGAACGCCTAACACGATATCGACATCCTTGAACATCCCCGCCCGGATGAAGAAGGCTTTCGTGGCCACCAGTTCCTCTGCCACGCCGGGAATGATGCGAAGGGTGCCGGAGATCTGATGTTTCTGCATTAGCTCCTTCAACACGATCGCGGCGACGATGTTCACCGCCATTCCGGAATTGTGACCCTCGCCGTGTCCTGGCGCACCTTCCACGATTGGGTCGTGGTAAGCCACCCCCGGCTTTTGCGACGCGCGAGGAATGCAATCAATGTCCGTGATGAAGGCGATGACCGGCTTCGGTCCGCCCTGCGCCCACTCCGCCACCCACGCACTTGGGATGCCCGCCACGTTACCGTTGACACGGAACCCATTCTTCTCCAGGATGCCGGTGAGGTAGCGCTTCGTCTCAAACTCCTGGAAGCCGAGTTCGGCGAAGCTGAACAAGACGTCGTTGATCTCTTGGACCAGCTTCTGGCGCTGCTCGACACCGGCTGCTGCTTCCTTTTTCAGTTCGGCCAATGATGGCTTCTGAGCCAGCATCGCAGCGGAGCAGGCGACAATGACGGCGAGAACACGCACAAACATGAAGCAAGTATACTCAGCGCGCCTTGCATGGCATGCCGCCCCGAACCGGCTTTCGCAGCTTCGTGCCACCACCACCGGTTACCTTGACCTGACGGTTTCAAACCCGACTGAGGCAGGCTTGGCACACTCCGCCGACCTTCTTCCCCCGCTTTGTGACCCGAGGTCACTGCGCTACCAGCCGTCCGCATTCGGTCTGGCCGAGACGCGGAACGCAGTCAGCCGCTACTATCAGCGGCGCGGCCTTCATGTTCCGGCAGATCGAATTGCGTTGACCGCCAGTACGTCAGAAGCGTATGCGTACTTGTTCAAGCTGCTGATGAATCCGGGCGATTCGGTTGCCGTTCCGACCCCTTCTTACCCTCTGTTTGAGCATTTGGCCGCCCTGGAGTCGGTCGTTGTTCGGCCGTACTCGCTGTTCTATGACGGGAAATGGTCCGTGGACCCGGCTTCCGTTCCAGAGGAGGCGAAGACAGTCGTGGCGGTGAGCCCAAACAATCCGACCGGATCGCTGGCGGACGTCCCGTCGTTGCTCGAGTTCGGTAAGCCGGTGATCGTCGACGAGGTGTTTTCGGACTATGCCCGCAGCTTCGTGTCTTCGACGGAGCTTCCGGTGTTCTGCCTCAATGGGCTGTCGAAGATTGCCGGCCTTCCGCAAATGAAGCTGGGCTGGATCGTGTTTCCGGAGACGTATCGTGACGCCCTGGAGTGGATCGCCGACACGTACCTGTCCGTGAGCGCTCCGGTCCAGTACGCCGCTATTGACTGGCTGGACCGCGCCGAAGAACTGCAAGCTCCGATTCGAGAGCGAGTCTTTGCAAATGAGAGATTGCTGCGTGAGGTCCTGCGCGGAACCGCCGCCACCGCGCTCACAACGGACGGCGGTTGGACCGTACCCGTCGAGATCCCGCGCGTGCAGCCGGAGGAAGAGTTCGTCTGCAAGCTGTTGACGCACTTCGGCGTGCTGGCACAGCCCGGATACTTCTACGACTTCCCTCGAGAATCGTTCCTGATCATCAGCCTCCTCACGCCGCCTGACGTTCTGGCGCGAGGTCTGGAGCGGCTGCTGGAGGCGATATCCTGAGCCTTTGCGCGCTCTCTACTATCTGCGTTCCGTACTGTGCACGATTCCATTGGCGTTTGCAGCCACCGCCGTCCTGATCTGGATCTCTTATCTCCTGTCGCTGTTCAATCGCCGGGCCATCGACCCGATGTTTCGATTCTGGGCCCGAGCGATGCTGGCCATCACCGGCGCTCGCCCTGCCGTCCGAGGGCGCCTGAAGGACCCCAAGCGCAGCTATATCGTCGTATCAAACCATCTGAGTCTGATCGACTCGCCGCTAATCGTCGCTTTCGTGCCGGTTTCGCTGCGCTTTCTGGCAAAACGGGAGCTGTTCTCCATTCCAGTCATGGGGGGCTACATGGCACGCACCGGACACATTCCCATCGATCGGAGCAATCCCCGCGCGGCGCTGACCAGCATGGCGGATGCCGCAAAACTCCTGTCCACTGGTGAGCGCAGCATCCTGATTTACCCGGAGGGAACGCGTTCGGCCGACGGACAGCTACAAGAGTTTAAGGACGGCGCCGCACTACTTGCGATTCGCTCCGGATTGCCAGTCCTGCCGGTCGCGGTCGTTGGGACGGGAAACGTGTTGCCCGCGCGCGGCGTCGTGATCCGCGGCAGCGATGTGGAGATTCGCATCGGTGAGCCGGTGGAGACTGCCGGGTTGTCGACGAAAGACCGCACTGAGCTGACGGCAATGCTCCATGCGCGGGTCCGTGCTTTGTTGGCAGACTAGAAGTCGTGAGCGACTTTGAACTGCCGCCTGTACCTTTAACCCTGGAAGGCTCTCCCATGCTGCATCAGATGCTGCGGATGCGGTGGGGCGCCCCGTCGCCGGAAGAGGCGATCCAGCTTCTGGGAAACATGACTGGTAGCGCCGCCTACACCATGTTGGGCCACAAGGGCGACGTCATGCTGGTGCACCTGCGTGAATCGTTCGAGGAACTGAACGCGGTAGAGCACGCCCTGGGGCGCGCTGGCTTGTATCAATGGCTGGAGCCGGTCAACTCCTATGTTTCGGTCGTCGAGTTGGGCCTCTACGAATCCACTGGCAAGGTCTATCAGGATCTGCAGTCCAGAGGGATCGCCCCGCACTCCGAAGCATGGGAAGCTGCCGTCGACGAGACGCTGGAACGGCAGCGGAAGGCTATGTCGGTGCGGCTCTACCCGGAGATTCCGCCGGCAAAGTACATCTGCTTTTATCCGATGGACCGTCGCCGTGGCGAGATCAAGAACTGGTATAGCGAGCCGATGGAGGCTCGTGCTGAGATGATGCACACCCACGGTCTCACCGGCAGGCGATACGCGGGTAAGGTGCGCCAGATCGTCTCCGGATCGATTGGTTTTGACGATTGGGAGTGGGGGGTGGACCTCTTCGCGGATGACCCGCTTCAGTTCAAACGACTCATCTACGAAATGAGGTTCGACAAGGTGAGCACCGACTACGCTCTTTTCGGACCGTTCTACATCGGCGTCCGGCGAAGTGCCTTCGATTTGCCGGGCTTATTGAGCGCCTAACCACCGGTCTCGATTCGCGCTCGGCTGCTCGATTGCGATTCGGCCGTCCGCGCTGATCCGCAGGCCGAACCATTCCGCAGCCTCACGATAGTCCAGTTCTCGCGTCGAGTGGAACCAGGGTGCAAGGTCGACGCCGGCAACATCGGCAAACTCGTCGAGTGTATAGCCACGCTCGACGGGGTAGCGCCGCAGTGCCTCCCGCATGACATCGTCCAGCGATCGTTGTCCCCCGCTTTGTTTACGCAATCTGGCATCCAGGAGAAAAGCCACCACCGCACCCTTCGTGTAGTAGCTGACGGTCGTGCGCGGCGTGTTCTCATTCGGCCGATAGAACTTGATCCACGTATCGAAGCTGGACTCGGCCAGCGTCTGGATCCGGCGCCCTTCCGTAGCCTGAAGTCCCTCCGTCAGTCGCGAGAGCAGTCCCCAGAACTCCGGCTCGCTGATCAGTCGGGCGCGCCGAAGCGAGAGTGGGGCGTAGTACGACGTAAAGCCCTCGGCCACCCCGAGAGAGGGCGTGTACTGCTCCTGCTCATACTCACCCGGGATGATTTCCCGGGGGCGAAGCCGCTTCACGTTCCATAGGTGGAAGAACTCGTGACTGGCCAAATCCAGCCATCGTACGTAAGGTTCACGGGTCTTCATCGCGGTGGCGGAAGCCATCATCACAGTGGAACAGCGATGCTCCATGCCGCCACCCTTGCCGGATAGCACGTTGAAGAAGTAGTAATCCGTGCACGGCATTCCCCCCCACATCGCTGCCTGCGTCTCGGCCAACTGCTTTAGGTCGTCGATCGACCGGGACAGATTCCACTCGCCGGAATCCATCCCATTCACCAGGTGAATGCGGCTTCCATTCGCGAGTGTTGCCATGCTTTGCCGAAGCCTGCCCAGAAGCATGGGGGCGTCCACCAGTTCCTCGTAATCCGCTGCGCGCCACGTCGCGTTCTCCCGCGCGAGCGGCGAAACGACGGCCCAGCCAACGGGTGTCTCCACCCGGACCTCGTGCGGCGCCTCATTCTCGGCAAGGGTGAGAAACGTGGGCTGGCCGTTCAGCAACGCAAAGTCCGCCGAGACGAAGTTGTCCTGCACGTGGAGGGAGTTTGCCCACAGCCTGTAGCGCACGGTGACACGGGGCTGCCCAAGTGTCTCGACGCGCCAACGATTCTTGCGTGTCTTGAATGCTCGCGTGGGACGGCCATCCTCCGTCGTAGCCGACAAGGTCTCAACGTGCTGCGCATACTCGCGAATCACATAGGCTGTCCAGACCGCCATCTTGAGATCCACAAACGCCCTTCCCGCAGCAGGGTAGCTGGCCTCCACTTCCAGATGGTGGGATGCCGCGTCAGGGAATCGCAGCGTGTACCGGACCGGCTCCGCTGCGGTAGCCGACCCTGCGACCATGAAGGCAATGAGAATGAGTGCCAGGGCGGAACGCACGCGCGCCAGCCGCCGCTCCGCCCGAGACGAGAGTAGTCCCAAGGAACCGGTCCACCGCCGTTTGCGGGAACTGCTGCCGGACGTCTGGCAATTGATCCGTCCGCGTCGAGGTGTTCTGGCGCTCGGGTTGGTCCTGATGATCGTCAACCGGCTGTCTGGGCTGGTATTGCCGTCGTCCACGAAGTTTCTGATCGACGATATCATCGGCAAGCGGCAGACCGAAATGCTGCTGCCGCTGCTTGCTGCCGTCGTTGGGGCGACGCTTGTTCAGGGCGTTACCTCCTTCACCCTGACACAGATCATTTCGAAGGCCGGTCAGCGGCTGATTGCTGAAATGCGAGCCAAGGTGCAGGCGCATGTGGGCCGGCTCCCGGTAAGCTATTACGATTCCAATCGCAGCGGCGCGCTCGTCTCCCGGATCATGAACGATGTCGAAGGGGTCCGGAACCTGGTGGGAACCGGCTTGATCGAGTTGGTCGGCGGCGTGATCACCGCACTCTTCGCTCTGGTCATGCTTCTGCGCATCAGCCCGTTGCTGACCGGCGTGGCGCTTGCGGTTGTTCTCTCGTTTGGCCTGGTGCTGAGCCGCGCCTTCGGCAAAGTGCGGCCAATCTTCCGCGAACGTGGCAAGATCAGCGCTGAGGTAACAGGCCGGTTGACAGAGTCGCTTGGGGGCGTCCGGGTTGTGAAGGGATATCACGCCGAAGAGCGGGAAGAGAAGGTATTTGTCGCTGGGGTCAGCCGTCTTCTGGAGAACGTCCTCAAGTCGCTGACAGCGTTGTCCACAATGAGCCTTGCGTCCACGGTCCTGATGGGTGCCGTTGGAGCGC
>CAYNDS010000193.1:0-8464 GCA_964395885.1 uncultured Solibacteraceae bacterium
GGAGAAAGCTCTGGAACTGCTGGCGCAACGACGACTCGATCAGGCTGGCTTCCTTCCGCGCTTCCGCGCCGCTGAAGGCTAAGGTCGCTACCGTAAGGGCCCACGTGATCACTGAGCCTATCTTGCCGGGTGCGGTCCTAGATCACCTGAGAAATTATCGGGGTTCGTACCGGGTCGAGGACCCTACTCCGTACCAGGCTTGAGGGATTAAGGTTCCTCCAGCAGAGTCAAATCGGCCGTGCTTTGCCCTCGGGTCCGGCCTCATTATCGTTCGACGGCGGCATCGGAGGCAGATTCTCTTGCGGAGCGGGATTCCGCGACGGCGATGTGCTGAGACGCAGGAACAGGATCGCCAAAATCACAAAGAGAATCGGCAGCGCAATCAGTGCCACCCCGGCCATTCTGGACCAGGCCCGCTCACTCTGCTCCATGTTCCCGGTCGGGTATGGCTTGTCGCCCTGTGTCGGCGTCGAGGGAGGCGCCTGAGCCAGCATTTGGTGCTGTGTTTGGTGCGGCTTGTAGACCTTCGGCCAAGGCACTGACGTGGCAGTCGTCAACAGGCCGACCGCCAGCAAAAGGGAAAGAAGCCAATTCATCGGAGTCTCCTGCACCGCAGAGACCCGGCGCTTCCGAACTGTTACGGGCGGTCGTCCCGGTGCTTGCGCAAATACACTTCAAACCGCCGCTTGGCCCGCTCCAGTTTCCACCGCCGATAGGCCTGCGTCAGGGAATCCAGCCCCTTGAACCCTCCGGACGATCTGCGTCGCGTTGCCTGCGAACGCAGGTACAGGAAGCCAAACAGCATGCCCCCCAGATGAGCGACGTGGCTCACGCCGCCCGACGAAGCGCTAAAGGTGCTCAGGAACGCGATGCCGCCGAGAATCAGAACGAAGTATTTGGCAGGGATGGGAAACAGAAAGCTGAAGAGAATCTGGCGGTCCGGATAGAGAAGTCCGAACGCAAGGAGTAGCCCATAGATGGCGCCCGAGGCGCCAATCGTCCGGCTGTAGGGGTCTCCGAAAGCCCAATTGCCTGCAACCACGCAGAGCCCGGCGCCGATGCCACACAGGAAGTAGTAGCGCAGAAAGCGATCAGTGCCCCACTGCCGCTCCAGATCCGCACCAAACATGTACAGCGTCAGCATGTTGAACAGCAGGTGCCAGAAACTGCCCAACGAGTGCAGGAAGAGGTACGTGACCGGCTGCCAAAGCCGCAATCCCGGAACCACCTCCGCCGGGACCAACGCTGCCCAGTCCAGAACGCGCGACCACCCAGCCACTGCGGCCAGATAGTGCACGACAAAGATCACGGTATTCGCGATCAGCAGCCACTTCACGCCTACCGGCAGAAAGCCGGAGGATCGCGGAGCCCAGCTACGAGAGGAGATCGCCATGAAGGAGGGGCCCTTTCCAGAATATCAATGCTGCAGAGACGCCACGAGCGGGGACTTGCGTCCCCGCCCCCCATCGACGCCGTCGACCTGGCGTGACAGGATTTCCTGGAGGAGGAAGAAATGCGGCGGTCAAGGGCAAAGCGATACTGCCTTACCTCAAGCTGCGGCTTTCCTGCTCCGCTCCGGAACGGAAACGGGGCGGAAAGTGCGAACTGTCGCCGTGTGCTGACTCAACAACTGTTCCAGGCGGACGCCCCCGAGGCGCACCACCGCGGCCAGCATCACCCACACCATCCAGTTGGAAAAGAGACCCTGGTCAGCCGCGAAACCGTTTGTCAGCCCCAGCGAGGCAGTCAGGTTCCAAAGCGCGATGGTTCCCAGCAACACGGATGTGCCGATCGTAAGCACGGATACCAGCGCCGCCGCGTCTTCCTTGCGGACGATCTTTTGGTATCGGTTCATGTTGTTTGTACTCCTGTCTGATTGGACGAGAAAGGCCGGGCGGCGGTTTCAAATCCGGAGTTCGCCTGCCACTCTCCACGTCACCATCCCGGAATCGGGAGGCACGCATCGTAGTGCGTGTAACGGGGCAATTGTTGCTTCAAAAAACCCGCCACATTTTTTCGAGTCGCGACGCGTGCCGTTGCGCACCAAAAGCGAACGGCGGCGAGTCGAAACCCGCCGCCGTCTCGGTTCCTGCAAGTTTGCTCGGGAACTCTACTTGCGAGCCTCCCGCACCTTCGGTGTCGCCAGGTAGCCCACAATCCGGTCCTTGCCAACCTGATTGACGACGATCTCGTACGGCTGCCGTGCCGCGGCGACGTAGAACTGTACCGGCTCATTGACCGTCTTGTCCTTCTTCTCCGTGCGCTTGTCGTCCGCCGTGATTTCCAACGTGTACCGATTCTTCTTCTGATCCGACTTCTTCAGCAGCAGCATGACGTCGCCCACGCGCTGCGGTGCCTTCGTTTTGCTCAAGTCAAACTCGAAGTAGTTGCGCTCGCCGAGCGCCCGAAGCGCCGCCAGTTCCTTGCTGTTCGTCGCAATCAGACCGCTCTGGACGCCCATGTCGCCATTCACGCGCTTCAGATCCGCGATGGTCTTGTCCAGTTCGGACTTCGTCGACTCAACCTTCGAGTCCACCTTGCCCACATCAGCCTTCACTTCCGTCAGCCGCGCCTCAGTGGCCTGCTGCGTCGTCTTCACACTGGCAAGCTCGGCCGCGACGGCTTGCTTCTGCTTTTCCTGCTCCGCCTGCAGGCGAGCCGCTAACTCCTCCGCCTTCTTCGTCGCCTCGACCTTCGCCTGGCCCACGGCCATCGACTGTGTCCGCTGCGCCGCCTCCAACTGGTCTCGCAGGCTATCGACAGTGCGCCGGTGGGACTGCGCGCTCACGGCTGAACTCTGCTTCAGTTCCGCCACCTGCTCCGCCGTCGCCTCGCGCATCTTGGCCACTTCCTGCTTCACGTTGTCGAGCTGGAAATACAAATACAGGTTCGCCGCCAGCAGGGCGATTACCGTGCCGAACAGGATGGCGAACTTCTGGCCGGTACCCATTCCGCTCTGCTGCGGCGGATACGCGTAGCCGTGTGGGGCATCACCCATGGTCTTCTCTTTCCTCCGTGTAACATGATAGCCGCAAAGGGGCTATTCGATCTCAGTGGACGCGATCCAGCCTCGGCTGGTTTCAGCGTAGCCGGAAGCGGTCCGCTTACCGTTTCGGGGCAGCGCCCTTGCCGGGCGCAAACGGCGGCTTGGGACTCGATTCCACCAAATGGTCCCCCCCCGGCGCGCCCCTCGCCCGCGCCGACACTCGTCAGGGAACCAGTGCATCCGATTGCCACGCAGACCGAGGCAGCGTCGCTGCACACCGTCCGCAGCCGAAGTTCAGTTGAGAGGTCGAGGCTACCGCTTCACGGCAGCCAGGCGCGCTTTGGCGCGCTCCAGCGCCCGCATCGCCCGCACACGGTCGACGTCTGTGACATTGATGGCAAGGCGCTGCTGCGCCCTGTCGAGCGCCTGCTGCGCACGCTGGACGTCGATGTCGGTGGCCTTCTCGGCGGCGTTCGCCAGCACGCGCACCTTGTCCGGCAGCACTTCCACCCAGCCTTCCAGCACGACAATCGATTCCGTACGGCCTTCCACCTTGTAGCTCAGCGTACCGGTGCCGAGTTCGGCCAGAAGCGGAGCGTGGCGCGGCAGGACACCCAGAAAACCATTGGCGGCGGGAATCTGGGCTTCTGTCACGTGCTCATCCAGCACCGGACGGTCCGGCGTGGCGATTTCGAGTTGGAAGGTGTCGGCCATACGCCCTACGCCTGCGCCAGTTTGGCTGCCTTCTCGACGGCTTCCTCGATGGTGCCGACCATGTAGAAGGCCTGCTCCGGCAGTGCGTCGTGCTTGCCCTCGCAGATCTCCTTGAAGCCGCGAATCGTGTCGGCCACCTTCACGTACTTGCCCTTGAAGCCGGTGAACTGCTCGGCGACGTGGAACGGCTGCGACAGGAAGCGCTGAATGCGGCGGGCGCGGTTCACGGTCAGCTTGTCGTCTTCCGACAGTTCGTCGATACCGAGAATCGCGATGATGTCCTGCAGGTCCTTGTTGCGCTGCAGAATCGCCTTCACCTGCTGCGCGACCGCGTAGTGCTCTGTGCCGACGATGCGCGGATCGAGAATGCGCGACGTGGAGGTCAGCGGATCCACGGCCGGGTAGATGCCCAACGCCGCGATATCGCGCGACAGGTTCGTCGTCGCGTCCAGGTGCGCAAACGCCGTCGCGGGCGCCGGATCGGTGTAGTCGTCGGCGGGCACGTAGATGGCCTGCACGGAGGTGATCGAACCCTTCTTGGTCGACGTGATCCGCTCCTGCATCTCGCCCATCTCGGTGGCGAGGTTGGGCTGGTAGCCGACGGCGGACGGCATGCGTCCGAGCAGCGCCGAGACTTCCGAACCGGCCTGCGTGAAGCGGAAAATGTTGTCGATGAACAGCAGCACGTCCTGGCCTTCTTCGTCGCGGAAGTACTCGGCGACGGTCAGGCCGGTCAGTCCGACGCGAAGACGCGCTCCGGGCGGCTCCGTCATCTGCCCGTAGATCAGCGCGGCCTTGGACTTGTTGAAGTCCTTCGGGTCGATCACGCCCGATTCCTGGAACTCGAGCCAAAGGTCGTTCCCCTCGCGCGTGCGCTCGCCGACGCCGGCAAACACGCTGACGCCGCCGTGCTCCTTGGCCAGGTTGTTGATCAGCTCCATGATGACGACGGTCTTGCCGACGCCGGCACCGCCGAACAGGCCGATCTTTCCGCCCTTGAGGTACGGCTCCAGCAAATCGATGACCTTGATGCCGGTCTCGAACATTTCGAGTTCGGTCGACTGCTCTTCGAAGGTCGGCGCCTGCCGGTGAATCGGATATCGGAGCGTCGTCGCCACGGGACCCATCTCGTCGACGGGCTCACCAATTACATTCAGCACGCGGCCCAGCGTCTGCTTGCCGACGGGCACCGACACCGGGGTGCCCAGGCTCTGCGCCTTCATGCCCCGGACCATTCCTTCGGTCGGCTGCAGCGCGATCGTCCGCACGCGGCCCTCGCCGATGTGCTGCGCCACTTCACAGATCACGTCGATCGGCGAAGGCACGGTGTAGCCCTCGCTGGTGATCCGGATGGCGGTGCGGATGACGGGCAGGTGGCCCTCGTCAAACTGAATGTCGACGGCCGGTCCGGCGACCTGAATCACCTTTCCGATATAGGTGGCAGTTGTGGTCATGCTGGTCCTTCTCTTCTTGAGCGCCTACAGCGCCTGCGCTCCGCTGACAACTTCGATGATTTCCTTCGTGATCGACGCCTGGCGGACACGGTTCATCTCCAGTGTCACGCGGTCAATCACGTCGGCTGCGTTATTGGTGGCCGCATCCATGGCCGTCATGCGGGCGGCATGTTCGGCCGCGCCGGATTCCAGCATGAGACGCAGCAGCGTCGTTTCCACGTACTTCGGCAGCAGCGTCGCCAGCAACTGGCGGCTGTCGCCCTCGATGAGATAGTCGCGTGCTCCCGCGCCGGCCTCGACGGCAATCGGCAGCAGCTTGGTTGTCGTCAGGTTCTGGCTGATGACGCTCTTGAACTCATTGCCGATGGCATACACCGCGTCCACTTCCGCGTTGGCGAAGCGGGCGATGATCGGCGCGGCAATCCTCTGCGCGTCGGCCGCCTTGGCCTTTTCGATGATGCCGAGATGCTCTCCGGAGATCGTCGCATTCCGGCGGCGGAAGAAGTCGCGGCCCTTGCGCCCGATCGCCTCAATCTGGACTTCCGCGCCCGCGTGATCGGCCAGAAACTGCTGGACGGCCTTATTCACGTTGGTCGAGAAGGCTCCCGCCAGGCCACGGTCCGAGGTGAGCACGATCAGTTGAATCCGGCGCTCCGGCCGGACGGCCAACAGCGGATGCGTCTCACCGTCCCGCACGGCGCTTGCGGCCGCGGCGGCCACGTTGCGCAGCAGTTCCCGAAGCTGGTTCCCATACGGACGCGCCGCAATCACGCGCTCCTGCGCGCGGCGCAGCTTCGCCGCGGCCACCATCTTCATGGCCTTGGTAATCTGCTGCGTGTTCTTGACGGAACGCAGACGCCGGCGATAGTCGATCAGCGAAGGCATCGCGTGCCGCCTACTTGCGGGCCTCCTCCAGGAAGCGCTTCTTGTACTCGGTGATCGTCGAGTTCAGCAGAGCCTTCAGCTCATCGTCAATCTGCTTCTTCTCGCGGATGCCCGAAAGAATCTTCGGCGCCGCGTTCTCCACGTAGCTCTGCAGTCCGCTCTCAAACGGTCGCACCTGCTCAATCGCCAGGTCGTCCAGGAAGCCGTTCACACCGGCAAAGATCGAAACGATCTGCTTTTCCACCGGCATCGGCTGATACTGCGGCTGCTTCAGCAGCTCCACCAGGCGGGAGCCGCGCGTCAACTGCTGTTGTGACGCCTTGTCGAGATCGCTGCCGAACTGCGCGAATGCCGCCAGCGCGCGGTACTGCGCCAGATCCAGACGCAAGCTGCCGGCCACCTGCCGCATCGCCTTGATCTGCGCGTTGCCGCCGACGCGGCTGACCGAGATACCGACGTTCACCGCAGGCCGCACGTTCGAGTTGAACAGGTCCGCTTCGAGGAAGATCTGCCCGTCGGTGATCGAAATGACGTTCGTGGGAATGTAGGCCGAAACGTCGCCGGCCTGCGTCTCAATGAACGGCAGCGCCGTCAGGCTGCCGCCGCCGCGAGCATCCGACAACTTCGCGGCCCGCTCCAGCAGGCGGCTGTGAAGATAGAACACGTCGCCCGGAAACGCCTCGCGTCCCGGCGGGCGGCGCAGCAGCAGCGAGATCTCACGATACGCCGCGGCATGCTTGGAAAGGTCGTCGTAGATGCACAGGACGTGCCCGCTGCGGTCTCGGAAGTACTCGCCGATGGCGCATCCGGAAAATGGCGCCAGATACTGCATCGGCGCCGGATCCGACGCGGTCGCGGCCACCACGATCGTGTAGTCCATCGCGCCGTTATCTTCGAGCGTCTTCACCACCTGCGCCACCGTGGAGCGCTTCTGGCCGATGGCGACATAGATACAGATCATGTCGCCGCCCTTTTGGTTGATGATCGTGTCGAGCGCGATGGCCGTCTTGCCGGTCTGACGGTCTCCGATGATCAGCTCGCGCTGCCCGCGCCCGATCGGGATCATGGCGTCGATCGATTTCAGACCCGTCTGCATCGGCTGCTTCACGGGCTGCCGGTCCACCACGCCCGGCGCCAGACGCTCAATCGCGTTGAACTCCGTCGTCTCAATCGGACCCTTGCCGTCGATCGGCTGACCGAGCGCGTTCACCACGCGGCCCACCATCGCTTTTCCGACCGGCACCGACATGATGCGTCCGGTCCGGCGCACCTCGTCGCCTTCCTTGATCTCGGAGAAGTCGCCCAGCAGCACCGCGCCCACCTGATCTTCCTCCAGGTTGAGGGCGATGCCCGAGACGCCATGCGGGAACTCGATCAGCTCACCGGCCATGACGCGTTCCAGCCCGTGCACGCGGGCAATACCGTCGCCGACGCTGATCACGCTGCCGGTTTCCGTCACACTGACCGCGCGGTCGTAATTCTCGATCTGTTCGCGCAACAGGCGCGCGATTTCGTCGGCCTGAATGGTTGCCATTTCGATTCCTTCTTCTTCCGTCCTATGCCGTCAGCTGGGCCGCCAGGACCGCTAGCTTTCCGCGCACCGAACCGTCGTACACTTCCGAGCCGACGCGCACAATCGCGCCGCCAATGATCTTTGCGTCCACCGTATACACCGCGCGCACCGGACGCTTCAGTTTCTCGCCCAGTTCCGATTCCAACAGCGCGCGTTCTTCGCCGGACAGCGCCACGGCCGAGACGATGTCGGCGCGGATAATGCCCCGCCGTTCGTCAATCAGCCGCCCGTACACCTCGCGGACGGCCGGCAGCACGCTCACCCGGCCATGCTCCGCCACCACGAACAAAAAGTGCTTGGTGACCGTCGAAAGCCCCAGGCGGTCGGCCAGCGTTCCCACCACGGAGAGCTTCTGACGCCGCACCACGGCGGGCGACGAGAGCACCTCGCGCAACGCCGGGGCCGCCTCGTACTCCGCCAGAAACCTGTCCAACTCGCCGGCCAACGCATCGGCATCCACCGGAGTCTTGCCGCCAAAGGCCAAATCCGCCAGGGCGCGCGCGTAGCGGGAAGCGATTGCCGTCGACATCGCTACTGGTTCCCCTTCCTCAGATCCGCGGCAAAGCCCCGAATCAGACCCGCGTGCGTTTCCGGCGTCAGCCCTTCGGAAAGGCGCTTCTCGGCAATTTCCACCGCCAGCCGCGCCGCCTCGGCCTTCAGATCCGCCGCCGCCGCACGGCCCAACGCCGCCACTTCCTGCTCCGCCTGCGCCTGCAAACGCGCCGTCTGATCCGCGGTTTCCTTCCGGACGCGCTCCGCCTCGGCGGCAAGCAGACGCGCCGACTCCTGACGAAACGCTTCAATCTCCCCTTGCAAGTTACCCAGTTTGCGGTCGATCTCCGCCACCTTTGC
>CAYNDS010000194.1:0-8432 GCA_964395885.1 uncultured Solibacteraceae bacterium
ACTGGGGAGCCATCGCCGGTCAGAAGCACGGCTCTCCCCAAGGGATGCTGAGCGTTCCGCTGATCAACGCGAAGGCAGCGGCGGTGAATCGTCTGGAACGCGGCGCTCCTCCGTTTGGCTGGGGCGAGGAGATCGCGCCCGGCATTGCCGCTCCGCCGTGGTCCGCGCCGTCGTTCGGACAGTTGATCGACGAGGTGAACAAGAGTCCGCTCGACCAACTGCGCCCGATTGTTGCCAACCACGGGCCGAATCAGCAGGCCTCGCGACGCGTGAGTGTCGCGATGCCGCCGCCGGAGAACGCAGCCGGCGATCAAATGAGCGGCTCAGGCGGCACTACCGAAATCTCGCCGCTGGCCATGACGTTTATGGGCGCCGGTGCCGACCCGTTTCTTGCCTTGGTGCTGGGCTTCGGTACCGCGTATCCCACCACTCGCATCAATTTCGGCGCGGCGGCGCTCCCGGACGTCAGCTTCTACGACTGGATGGTCACGGCGCGATGGGAAAAGGGCCTGGACGGAAACTCGGCCGCCGTCGAATACGCTGCCCTGCTGCCCGCGCCCGGCATGGCGATGCCCGTGCCGGTTCCGGCCAGTATGCAGGCGGAACTGATGGGCTTTATCCGCCCGCTGGCAAGCGATGGCCCATGGCGCACCTCGATCCGCGCGACCTGGGATCGTCCGCTGGATTCCTACATCTTCACCGCCAAGAGCCTCGCCACGGCGCGTGCCTCGCTCAACCCGGCGCAGCCTGCCGTGGCACTACTGTCCCAGCGGCCGAGCGGCGGCTTCATTCCGCAAGTCATCAATCACTCTGACCAGGCGATGAAGGACCCTGAGTATCACCGCTTGAACGGTGTGGACCGCGAAATGTCCATCCCGACCAATCCGGGCTCACGCACGGTGAAGTACGGCGCCGCGATGCAGGACTGGTACGGCCAGTGGAGTAACTGGGCCAGCACGGACACCGTCGTCAATCAGCCGCCGCTCGATCTGGTGCGGATCGTGAGTGCGCAACTCAAGCCGGTGCCGCCCGCCGCGGGTGCGGTCTGCCCCACGGAACTGGTGATCGAATTCCTTTGGGATTGGCGGATTCGCCGCCCGTCGCGCATCGACTTCGCGGGACGCCTGTACGCGGCCGCGAAGCATGGCGACCCGCCTCCGCCGTTTGCTGTCCCCGCCGGTCTCGATCGGTCGTTGGCCGGTCCGAATCAGCCCTTGCAAGTGACATTCGCCGGTGATGTTGCTTCCTCGCCGGGCGCCACTATCCTCGCTCTCGATTCCGGCGGCGAGAAGCAGGTGGCCTTCGGCAGCGCGCAGGGGGACACCCGGCGCTATCGGATCACCGTCCCGGGTCTCAGTCTGAACTTTGGCGCGACACCACACATCGGCCTCGCCCTGTGGGCGCGCGGGCGCGAGCGAATCCTGCCCAATCGCGTCGGAGCCTGGGGCGATCCACCCAGCGTGATCTCGACCTCTGACCCGCGTCCGCCGGTCATCCCGGTGGACCATGTGGATCTGGCCAGCCTGCCCGATGCCAGCGGCGAGTCTCACGCCCGCATCTCCTGGACACCGCAGCCCGGCGCCGCCGGATACTTCATCTACGAAGCGACCGAGACGCAGATCTTGCTCGCCAACGGGCTGACGGAACCGGATCCGGGACACACACTCACCCAGCGTCTGGCGACGTTGAAGGCTCGATTCAAAGTCAATCCCTCGCGTCGGGAGTTCACGCGACTCAACGACACGCCGCTGCAGGGCAGCAGTGCCGATGTGACGCTGCCGCGCGGCTCCACCAGCATCCACGTCTACGTCGTGCTTGGCATCAGCGCCGGTCAGGTGGAAGCGAAATGGCCCAGCGGTCCCGACCCGGACGATGCACTGATCGCCGTCGCCGCGCCCCGGATCTTCCGCCCCGCGCCGCCGACGATCGAGGTCCAGAGCTTCCTCGATCCCGGACCCAATGTCTATCGCGCGAAGCTGAGCGTCGGCACGCGTCCGGGTCCGCGCCCGAAGAAGGTGGAGATCTATCGCGTCCGCGTCGACGATGCGGCAAAGGAACTCGACACCATGGGGCCGCCCATCGCCGTGCTGACCGCCTCCGGCGGCGGATGGACGGTCACGGAGCAGACGGATGCCGTCGGCAGCTTCATTAAGACAGTCGGCGGCAATGACACCCCCAACGGCTCCTGGCGCCGCGTCTGGTATCGCGCCACTGCGTGGACCGAACTCGACCCGGACCGTGGCGGCCTTGCCGGACGTAGTGAAGCCAGTGTCGCCGCAATGACGGTGATCCCGCCGGCCACGCCGCCCAACCTTTCGCTCGTCGCGATCAGTTGGCCTGGCGGCGACCCCGGCGATGTCCTGTTGTCGTGGACGAGTTCCGCCCCCTTGAAGAAAACGCCGCTCGGTCCGCACAACTATTCCGTCACCGCGCGCTTGGTCGGCGCGCCCCCGGGCACGGCACCCCTCATCGACCTGGACGCCGCTCTCGACAAACTGCCCACGGCGCAACCCGTCACGGGTTCCGGGATGTGGCGTGCCTCGGCCGGCCCGGGCGCGGTGCAATACCGGGCGCTGATTCGGCGCGCCGCTGTTACCGATTCCGTCAGTGTCGCCATCCGGCTGACCGACCCGCTGGGTCGCACCTCTGAACGGCTGGTGACCATCGCTCCCGGCTCTGTGCTGCCGGCCCCGGACTTCAGCGACATCCAAGTGCAGCAGATTGCCTTCCCGAAGGCCGTCATCTATCGCTTCAGCAGCGCGATTCCCACCGGGCCCATGCCGTCCGGCGCGTACCAGGTGCGGATTCGCGTGCGGCGCCCCCGCGTGGGGTTCGTCTTCCCGCCGCCGATCATCATCGATCTGCCCGCCGACGCTATCCCGGACGTGACCGTGCCCTACGCCCCCACTCTCGACGCCGTTCAACTGCGACGGGAAGTGGGACCTGGCCCGACGCGGAACTACTTCGCCTACGTTCGCGTCGCCACCGTGGGCGCGAGCGTCCGCATCACCTCACCCGACGGACGCGTCGTCGAAAAGAACGCGACGGTGCTCTAACGCCATGGCCACCTTTCCGATTACCACCTTCACGCCCAACTCGGCCCAGCAGAATCTGCAGGACGACGGAATCAATGCGCTTGGCCTGGCAACCGTCCTGCTCAGCCCGCGCTGGTCGGATGCCACGCCCACCTTCAGCGAACCCAACCTGACGCTGAACATGGCCAGCATCCGTGCGCCGTTTCGTGGCATTCTGCAGTTCACGTTTTCGGCCGCCGCCTCCACCTTGGCCGCTGGAGCAGCGGCAAGCGCCACGACGCTGAATCTGGCGCCTGGCACCGGCAATGGGTTTCCCGCGCCGACGCTCGGCAGCGTCCAGATCGTGCTCAGCAGCGCGTCGGGAAACAAGCGCGAGATCGTTCACTGCACGGCGCGAACGGGCGACACGCTGACCGTCGTCCGTGGCATGGAAAGCACGCAGGCGCAGGCCTTCGACGCGGGGGACCGCGTGACGTTGCGTCTTACACCCGGCACGCGAACGAGTGAGTTTTACGACGCGGCAGGCAATCCGCTGACCGGTGCGGCTGCCGTCCTGCGCCTCCATCCTCAAGCGATTCTTCGCCTGGAACGCCTGGTTTCCAACCGCCACGGCGACACGACGCGCCCGGTGCCCTGGGCGATGGTCATCCAGGGCGCGGCGGGCTTCACTACGCCGCGATGGTTCCAGCCCGACGAATTGATGGCCGGTCTCACCGGAAACATCTCTTTTCACGACGGGCGTGGCTTCATCATCTGCCCGGTCGCGGTCGCCGCGCTGCTCTCGGACTTGCAGACACAGCTTCCGGGCGTGATCGTCGCCAATCCGGGCGGAGCGGCGAACAGTGCCGGCGGCGTGCAGACGATTGCCGGTCTGGCCAGCGGCGTCCGGGTCCATTGTCTGGACCTGCATGGCCGCGTATTTCAGTCGCCCTCGCCGGGCGCGACACTGATCACCCAGAACGCCGGCAATACCCAGACCGGGACTGTCCCCGCGTCCGGCCTGGGGACGGTCAACGCCGGCGACGGGATTTCGGCCACCGGCGACAACAATCGCCTGCGATGGGGGTGGGCCACCACGGGCTTGCTGGCCCGCACCCGCTTAGTGCCGCCGGCCTCCGCTCTTCTCGCCCGCCAGTTCTTCCGGATCTTTGTGGCGGACGTCGACTTTTTCCTCATCGGGAACCGATCCGACACTACGGTCCAGAACGTGGGACCCGCCGAGCAGGTGATCCCCGCCGAACTGCGCCCCGTCGTTCGTGACCAGGTGACGATTGATTATTTGGCGGATGGCCCCGACATGCTGGCCGAAGCCAACCGCGTGCTCACGCGAGCAAACACGAGTATGGTGCTCGCCGTGTCGCCGCAGTTGGACGGCACGATGGCGATTCCCACAGCGTTGGGTCCAGCGGCGCATTGGCCCCAGTTTCCCGGGCCGAACACGGCGACGGCGATGCCGCCCAATCCGCCTTCGCCTGGCGTGGGCCTGACGGCGTCCTTTGTGGCCGCGCCCTCGCACGACGTGGTCGTGACGATCCCGGCAGGTGCCGTTCCGGACGGGGCCAGCGTTCGCATTTACCCACGACAGTTCGTCACCATTCCGGCCATCACCGCGGAGCCCTCGTACCTGCGGGGCAACGGTGCCGCCGGGATCGCCGCCGCCGGACAGCCCACCGTGATCCTGCTGCCTAACCCCTTGGCATTGGCCGACGGCTCTCCGCGTCCGAACCCGGCAAACCTGCAGATGGACATCGTCGTCACGCCCCGCGTGGGACGCCGCCGCTTGTGGGGCGCCATTCAGGTGACGGTTGCGGCTGGTCCTGCTGCCTTACCAGCGGACCCGTTCGCCGGCGGCAACCCGGTCGGTCCGCTGCCCGACATGGTGAAGGCCGTCGCGCCCTCGCCCCTGTTCGGCATCCCCACGACGCTGCCCGCGCCCGGTGCGCCTCCCCCGGGCGGGGTTGTCGCGTTCGTCCGCGCGCTGGCCTCAGAAGAAACTCCGCGCCAGGGACCGCGCCTGCCCACCATGGCCCGGTTTGACACGATCGTCGTCAGCGGCGCGACGGGCGGCAATCCCGCCGGCACGCTGCTCTGGGACGGAGTGCTCAGCGGCGGCCGATTCGCGCGGGAGTCCCGCTCCGCAGAGCATGACGACGGGAACCCGGGAAATCCCGGCGGCCCGGACGTCCACGCCCCCGCCGTCCGCGCTACCGGTGCCTTGGCCTATGATCTGGCCTACCGGGCTCTGAAGCGGGCGCAGCCGATCATCCCGTTGTTCAGCGCGCCTTCGCCGGGCTGGGTGGTGGCCAGCGGCGGTGACAATCTCAACCCGCCGACGGACAATAATGCCGCCAATACCAGCTGCGGCGTCCTGCTGGAGACCATCGCCGCCGTCTGTGAGACGCCGGAACTCAGCCCGCTGACGCCTCCGGCTGCCGGCCTGACCGTGATGTCGATGGTCGACGATCTCGCCGATGCGATCGGCATATCGAATCCGTTGACGGGCGTGACCATCGGCAATGAGGTCCGCCTGCAGCGCGAGGTCCGGCGCGAATTCTTTGTTTCGAAGTTCGGCCTGCGCGACGCGCTCTGGTCCGTGCGCCGTGCGCTGCGTCAGGCCAGGGAACTGGTCTACATCGAATCGCCCGCCTTTGCCCGCACGGCGAGGCCGGCCGGAGCGCCGCTGGCGCACGAAATCGACCTGGTGGCGGAACTCGCCGCCGCCCTTCAGGCCAGCCAGAATCTGCGCGTTCTGATCTGTACCCCGCGCGAAAGCGACTTCAGCGAGCGCTACAAGGGCTGGTCGCGGCTGCACTTCCAGAATCGGAACGAGGCGGTCGGAGACCTGCTGGCGGTCGCGCCGGACCGTGTGGCCGTCTTTCACCCGGTCGGCTTCCCCGGGCGCACAGCGCACCTGCGCACGACGTCGATCATCGTCGACGACGTCTGGTGTCTGGTGGGGACGACGCACTTTCGACGGCGCGGGTTCACCTTTGATGGGTCCTGTGCGGTTGCGTCGTTTGACAGGCAGATGGATTCCGGGTACTCGCGCGACGTGCGGAACTACCGGCGCGCCCGCATGGCGCAAGTTCTGGCCGTTCCGGCGCCGGCGCCTGGTGCGCCGTCAGGGGACTGGTTGCGCTTGGGACGCCCGCTGTCGAGCTTTGAACTCGTGCAGGATTGGCTGAGCCAGGGTGGTCTCGGACGCATTCAGCCGTTGTGGCCGGGCCCGAGCGACACCAGCATCGCTGTGGCGTCACAGAACCAGGGAGATCCCGACGGCTCAGATGGGGCGACCTTCGTTACCGCTCTGGCCAGCTTGCTGGGCGAAATCGGCGACTAGTCGCCGTGTCCGGAGGCGGCTTCGTTGGGCCGCCAGAGCACTTCCTCGACGCCGAGGCGGTGGTTGGCCCACCGGCTCCAGACAAACAGTGCGTCACTGAGGCGGTTGAGATACGTGATGCAGGCCGGCGGGACACTGTCCGTCTCGGCCAGGTGGCAGACGATGCGCTCGGCACGCCGGCAGACCGTGCGCGCCAGGTGCAGGTCCGCGTTCAAGCGGCTGCCGCCCGGGAGCACGAAACTGCGCAGCGCCGGTAGTTCCTCGTTCGCCCAGTCGATCTCGCGTTCCAGGCGCTCGACTTCTTTTGCCGTCACGGTGGGTTGGCGCGGACCCACATCCTCGGGCTTGGTGGCGAGGATCGAACCCAAGTTGAACAGCTCATGCTGCACACGGACGAGGATTCGATGCAACTCGGCCGCCGGGGCTTGCTCGGACGCCGTAACAGCAGCCAAGCCGACGCAGGCGTTCAGCTCGTCTACCGTTCCATAGCTCTCGATTCGGAGGGAATGCTTCGGGACGCGCTGGCCACCGACTAAGGAGGTAAGGCCCGTATCGCCCTGCCGCGTATAGATTCGGTTCAGGGCGATTCGGGGTTCAAGAAATGGTTCGCTCACGGAGTCTCCTTTGGATGACTCCGTGAGCCATCGCGGTGGATTCTATTTCGGACAGCCCTTCACTTCCGGCGCCGGCTCGACGGACAGTCCGGTCGGCTGCGAACCCTTACCTTCGCGCGGGACCAGCCAGACTTCCACCCGGCGGAACTTCGCCCGGTCGTCGCGAGCACTGATGCGGGAACTGGACCGCTCCGTCACCGAGGCTTCGCAAAGCGCCGTTCGTAACGGGTTGGCCTGCGTCGTACCGGCGGTGGCGATCTTGACGCGGCTGGCGTCGAAGCGCTTGCACGGCTGCTCGCCAGAGGTCAGGTAAGCGGCGGCATTCTCCACGCGCTCCCGGTCGATCGCCTTTTGGCGGCGAGTGCGCTTGATCTTCGCCTCGCGCTCGTCGATGTGACCCACCAGCCAGACTTCATAGTCGCCACTGGCGATTGCCTGCTCATAGGCGCGGTCCAGGGTGCGCTTGCCGCAATTGTTCACCCGCGAATTGCCGGAGGGGAACAGAATGTCGTCAAACTGTGTCGGGCGCAGCGCCGGAGGCGGCGGGGGCGGGGGCGGACAGGCCGCGGCGGTCACTGTGATGGGCGTCGAGGCCGTTGCCGTCGCGCCCTTGGAGTCGCGCACGGTCACGCGGGCGTTCAGTGTACGGGACGTCCCGCAGGCCAGATTCAATCCGGTTGCAGAGAACGTTGCGGAGTTGCCGGTTCCCCGAATCGAGCCGCCGTCGCTCTCCCAGGTGTACGTCACGTTGCCGGAGCAATCCGACAGCCCAGCGTTTGCCGTTAGCGTCGCCGTCGCATCGGGAGCCAGCGTTGCCTGGCTGGCCGACACGGTCAGCGTCGGAGCCTTGTACTCCTTCACCTGCACCGTCGTGTCCTTTGCGGCAGCCGGAATCGGGTTCTTCTTCAGGAAATTGCGAATGCGGCGCTCTTTGATGGCAGACTGGTCAGCTTCCACCGTCGCGCGGACGTTGACCGTCTTCGGCCCATCCGGGGCGCGCATGGTGATCGACTCTGTACTGCCCATGTCGGCGCCGTCGACAGTCCACTTGATCTTCGACGCCAAACCATTGATGGTGTTGGTGACCGGAAGACGGAAGGTCAACTGATCGCCCGGGCATGCCGTTTGCGCGCTGGCCTCAATCGCGCCGGCGCGAAACTCGCCGATCGGCGCCTCGCTCAGCTTGCCGAGATAGAATGTCAAGCCGCCCGTGAACACCACCTGATTGGCGAGCGGCGCCGACTGCTCCGGGATGCCGAAGCTGTGATGCTGCATCATGAAGCCGCGGGCATCGAACCGAAGACCGACGCGCTCCGTCAACTTTGCCTTCAGGCCACCGCCGTACATGAACGTCGCCAGGTCGGCAGAGGTGAGGTTGCGCGGTACGCCCAATCCGTTTCCGTCCGGCCGCAGCGAGAAACTGCGCGCCCGGTCGGTCGGAAG
>CAYNDS010000195.1:0-2671 GCA_964395885.1 uncultured Solibacteraceae bacterium
TCCGCCACGCCGGCGATCTGCGAATTCACCTGCGAATAGAACAGGCCGTATCCGCCGCGAATGGCGGTCTTGCCATTGGCAAACGGCGAGTAGGCGAAGCCGAAGCGCGGGGCGATGTTGTCGTAATCGCGCGGCACGATCGGGTTGTGGCGCTCCAGTTCATAGCGCAGGCCATAGTTCAGCGTCAGTTTTCGCGATACCCGCCAGGTGTCCTGCAGATAGCCGGAATAGCGGCCGATCTTGATCACATAGTTGGGGTCGCCAAAGCCCTGTTGGTACAGCACCGGAAGCCCCAGCGAGTAAGCCTGCAAGGCGCTGATGGGTGCGCTGAGAGCCGGAATCAACTGTGCCTGGCCGGCCTGCGCCAGCAATTGGCCGATCTGCGTGGGCAGTTGCGGGTTGCCCGAGACGTTCTGCAGCACCAGGCCCAGCGGGATCTGCTCACTGAACGTGAATCGGCCGCCGAAAAACGTCTCCGAAAGGTTGTTGTTCCGTACCGGATTGATGTCGAAGCCGAACTTCAGCGTGTGGCTGCCGGCGATCCAGGTGTAATTCTGCAGGAACTGGTAGTGCCGCTCCAGACCGTCGAAGGGCAGGAAAATCTGCCGTCCGAAGAAGCCGAAGCCGTTGATGTTGATCTCGGGGCCGAAGCGGTCCGTCGGGATCACGTCCAACTGGTTGTAGTTGAACATCAGCCGCGTTTCCATGATCAGGCGCGGGTTGATGACCCAGGTGTCGCCCAGCGCGAGCGTCGTATCGGCCACATCGATGGAGCGGCCGCGGTTGAAGCCGTCAAGCGCGCCGAATGCGGAATTGTTCTGCAGATTGAACGTGGAGTTGGTCCGCAGAAAGACGCTGTGATTGTCCGAGAAGCGATGGTCGAGCTTCAGCGAGATGGTGTCGAGATCCTCGGCAAACGGAAATGTTCCGGAGTTCGAGTTGAACAGACGCGTGACGGCGGGATTGTTCGACGGAACCAGCGCCGCGCGCCCCTGCCGTGCCAAACCCACCAGGTCCGGCCGTCCTGTTCCTTCCAGGAACGTCAGCAGGGAATTCTGCGACGGGGTGACGCGATTGAACACGCTGCGGTCCTGCAGCAGGGGCACGAAGTTCGTCTCGCGTCGATTGAGCCGTTCATAGCCGAAGAAGAAGAACGTCTTGTCTTTCTTCAGCGCGCCGCCCACCGTCGCGCCCGCCTGCACGCGCGTAAAGGCCGATTTCTGCGGATCGAAATAGTTGCGTGCCTGAATGTGGCGATGCCGCAGAAAGCCGAAGAAGTTGCCGTGCAGCGCGTTGGCGCCGCTTTTCGTGATGATGTTGATCACGCCGCCGGAGGCGTTGCCGAACTCCGCGCTGAAGCCGTTGCGGTTGATCTGATACTCCTGCGCGGCTTCCATCGACAAGGTCGGGCGCACGCCGCCGGAGTTCTGATAGTTTTCCAGACCGTCGATGAAGAAGCCGTTGCCGCGCCCGTTGGAACCGCCGAAACTCAGCCCGGAGTTCGGCGTCTGGATGGGGCGATAGCTGGTGTCGTCCACCAGTCCGCTGGTGTCCACCACGCCCGGCGCCAGTAGCGCGAAGTCGAGAAAGTTGCGGCGATTGATGGGAAGGTTGACGATCCGGCGCTGCTCAATCGTGTTGGCCTGCTGCGTGCGTTCCGTCTCCACCACCTGTACGTCGGCCACCACCTGCACTTCCGTTTGAACGCTGCTCACCGTCATCTGGATGATCTGCGAGACGATGTCGCCTACTCGCACCTCAATGCCGTCAATCACCCGTGTCGTGAAGCCGGGCGCTTCTGTGCGGAGGCGATAGACCCCGGGTGGCAGGAGCGTGAGAATGAATTCGCCTTCGGCATTCGTTTCCACTGTCCGGGTAAAGCCGCGGTCCGGATCGGATGCGGTAAGCTTCGCCTTGGCCACTGCGGAACCCGAGGGGTCCACAACGGTACCTTTGATGTCGCCGCCGGTGGAAGTGGATTGCGCGGCGCAGGTGGCCGCAATCAGGAGAAACGGAAAAAGAGCACGACAAAGTGCCACGGGATTCACCTCTGTTACGGTCATGCTAACTACGATATGAAGAAAAGTAAAACGATCAGCCTCATTCTTTGCACTTTTTTCGCCGCCAGTGCGGCGACGGAGTGGAAAGCCGGCGTAGGACGCGCGAAGGTCACGCCTGGCGGGCCCATCTGGATGTCCGGATACGGAAACCGCAACAAGCCCTCCGAAGGCGTCGCCACGGATCTCTGGGCCAAGGCTCTGGCGCTTGAAGATCGGAAAGGCAATCGCGCCGTCATCGTCACCACCGACATCATCGGACTGCCGCGCGCGATCTCCGAGCAGATTGCCGCCGAGTGCCTGAAGCGCTACCGGCTGCCGCGCGAGGCGCTGCTGTTGAACTCATCCCATACGCACACCGGCCCGTTGGTGCGCGAGAACCTGATCACGATGTTCGACCTTGACGGCGAGCAACTGCAGAGGATCCGCGACTACGCGCAGATGCTGACCAACACGATCATCGATGCTGTCGGCGCGGCTCTCGGAGACCTGCAGCCGGCGGAAGTCGCCTTCGGCAAGGGGAAGACCGATTTCGCCGTCAACCGCCGCCAGTTTACGGCGAAAGGCGTGATCCTCGGCATCTGCCCGAACGCCGCCATCGTCGACATCTGCCA